>PLIQ01000126.1:0-9401 GCA_003140115.1 Actinomycetota bacterium
GCTTTGCAGCCGACGCGGCTGTACGAGGCGGCCCGCCGTCAGCAGCACTGGATCCAGTCCAGCGCGGAGGTCACCACCCGGTCCGTGCGGCCGGGCTTCATGCCGGCGCGGCGTACGGAATCCTTCGGTCAGCCTGGTTATGTTCATAAGCATGTTCGACCATGGCGACATTCTGGACGGGCTGAACGAGCAGCAGCGGCGGGCCGTGACCCATGAGTGCGGGCCGCTGCTGGTGCTGGCCGGGGCGGGCACCGGCAAGACGCGGACGCTGGTGGCCCGGGCGGCATGGCTGCGGGACAGCCAGGGCCTGTCGCCCAGCCGGATCCTGCTGCTGACCTTCACCCGCCGCGCTGCCAGTGACATGCTCTCCCGGGCCGCGTCGGCTGGGAACCGCCCGGCGGAGCGGATCTGCGGCGGGACGTTCCACGCCATCGCGCACAAGATCATCCGCCAGCACGCGGAGTCGTTCTCGCTGCCGCCGCAGTTCACCATCCTCGACCAGGCCGACACCACCGAGATCCTGGACGTGCTGCGCCCGGACCACGGCCTGGCCGAGGTCGGCCAGCGGGCGCCCCGGGCGGGGACGTGCGCCGACATCTATACCCGGTGCGTGAACACCGGGCGTCCGGTGAGCGAGGTGGTCGCGGCCAGTTTCCCCTGGTGCGTCCCGTTCACCAGCGAGCTGGCCGGCCTGTTTCGCGCCTATACCGTCCGCAAGCGCGCCCGGCACCTGCTGGATTTCGACGACCTGCTGCTGCTGTGGCAGGCGGCGCTGGCTGATCGGGCCGCCGGGCCGGTGCTGCGCGGCATGTTCGACGCGGTCCTGGTCGACGAGTACCAGGACGTCAACACGGTGCAGGCCAGCATCGTCCGGCTGCTGCAGCCCGACGGCAAGCAGCTGACCTGCGTGGGTGACGACGCGCAGGCCATCTACGGCTTCCGCGGCGCCGACCCGGCGCACCTGCGGCAGCTGACCGCCGACTACCCGGGCCTGGAGATCGTCCGCCTGGACCGCAACTACCGGTCCCGCCAGGGCGTGCTGGACCTGGCCAACGTCATCCGCCCGTCCGCGCCGGGACTGGGCCTGACGCTGAGCGGCGACCGCGGCCCGGGAGTGCCACCGCTGCTGGTCCGCTGCCACGACGAAGCCACCCAGGCCCGGGAGATCTGCGCCCGGATCCTGGGCTCGGTCGAGGACGGCGCCGCGCTGCGGGACCAGGCGGTGCTGGTCCGCACCGGGCATCACAGTGACATCCTGGAAATCGAGCTCAGCGCCCGCAAGATCCCGTACGTGAAGTTCGGCGGCCTGCGGTTCACCGACACCGCGCACGTCAGGGACTTCCTGGCGGTCGCCCGGGTCCTGGCCAATCCGGCTGACGACCTGGCCTGGTTCCGGCTGCTGCGGCTGCACGACGGCATCGGCCCTAGCCACGCCCACCGCGTCCTGGCCATCGTGGCCTCCGGCCAGGATGTTTCGCCGCAGGACTGGTCGCAGGCCGCCGAGGCCGCCCCCGCCCGGTCACGGCGGACGCTGACCGTCACCCTCGGCGGACTGGNNNNCCGCCCCGCCTGGATGAGGACTACCTGACCATTTCCACCATCCATGCCGCCAAAGGCCTGGAATGGCGCATCGTGCACGTGCCCCACCTGGTCGACGGCGCGCTGCCGAGCGACATGGCCCTAGGTGACCCGGACGGCCTGGCCGAGGAGCACCGCCTGTTCTACGTCGCCCTCACCCGGGCCCGGGACCACCTGTACCTGTACGCGCCGCTGCGGCTGCACCTTCACCGCCGCGGCCGGGACGACCGGCACGGCTTCGGCCAGCTCACCCGGTTCCTGGACCGTGATGCCCTGGCCGCCTGCGACAACGCCACGGTCGCCGCGCCCACGGCGGTGCTGCCCGCCCTCGGCCCGATCAGCGTTCAGGTGGACACCGCGCTCGGCTCCCTGTGGGACCGCTGAGACGCGACACGGCGCGACACGGGCGGCCGGCTGACGGATCTTCCGTGCCATTGGTATTTGATATACCATCCAGCCATCGACGGGCCTGACGGGCGCGACGGGACCGGGAACAGCCGGGCCGGGCATCGTGCTGTAGCGAGGCGAAAGGGTGTGCGGTGGATCTGCGGCTAGAGGGAAAAGTGGCCTTCGTGACCGGCGCCAGCAAGGGCATCGGGCGGAGCGTGGCCGAGCACTTGGCCCAGGAGGGCTGCGACGTGGTCATAACGGCCCGCACCGCGGGCCCACTGGAAGCCGCCGCGGGCAAGATCGCCGCCGAGACCGGCCGCGTGGTGCTGCCGCTGGCCGGAGATATGAGCGTGAGCGCCGACATCCAGCGCTGCGTCGACGCCGCCTTGGAACGGTTCGGCGCCATCGACATCCTGGTCACCTGCGCGGGCAGCTCCCCCGGCGGCCTGCTCGAGGACCTGACCGAAGAGCAGTGGATGTCCAGCCTGAACCTGAAGTTCATGGGCTATGTGCGGTCCGTCCGCGCGATCATCCCGTACATGCGGCAGCGCGGCACGGGCGCGATCGTGCTCGTGGTCGGCAACGACGGGCTCAAGCCCAGCTACTGGGAGATGACGGCCGGGGTGGCCAACGCTGCGGACATCAACTTCGCGTCCTCCGTGGCCGAGCAGTACGGGCGGTACGGGGTGCGGATCAACACCGTGAACCCCGGCCCGGTCAACACCGACCGATGGGACACGCTGGAAAAGGCCTTCGCCCGGGACAAGGGCGTCACCCAGGAACGCGCGCACGAACTGGCCGAGCAGTCCATCCCGTTCGGGCGGATCTGTGAACCGGACGAGGTCGCAGCGCTGGTGACGTTCCTGGCCTCGCCGCGGGCCAGCTTCATCAACGGCGCCCACATCCCCGTCGACGGGGCGCAGCGCAAAGCCATCATGGACCACTGAAGGAGCCCAGTAAGGAAAGCACAGTAAGGGAAGCACTGCCATGACTGACGCAACCGGCGCCGCGGAGGTGCGGCCGCTCCAGATCGAGACGAACGGCATCAACGTCATCGCCGAGAGCCAGCGCAAGGGGCATCCGCGCGACCTGTTCTGGCCCTGGTTTGCCGCGAACATCTCCGTCCTCGGCCTCAGCTACGGCTCGTTCGAGCTGGGCTTCGGCATCTCCTTCTGGCAGGCCCTGATCGTGGGCGTGGCCGGGATCGTGCTGTCCTTCCTGGCCTGCGGGTTCATCGCCGTGGCGGGCAAGCGCGGCTCGGCCCCGACGATGGTGCTGAGCCGGGCCGCGTTCGGGGTCAACGGCAACAAACTGCCCACGGTGATCTCCTGGCTGTTGACCGTGGGCTGGGAGACGGTGCTGGTCATCCTGGCCACGCTGGCTACCGCGACCGTGTTCCACCGGCTGGGGGTGGGTGGCGGCAACGGCACCAAGGTGATCGCGCTGATCCTGGTGGTCGCGCTGACCATCTTCGGCGGCGTGATGGGCTTCGACCTGATTATGCGGCTGCAGACCTGGATCACGATCGTGACCGGCGTGTTCACGGTGGTGTTCATCGCCCTGGTAGCGGACAAGATCCACTGGCACACCGTGTCGGCCATCCACAGCGGGTCGACGCAGGACCTGATCGGGGCGCTGGTGTTCACCATGACCGGGTTCGGGCTCGGCTGGGTGAACTGTGCCGCGGACTACTCGCGGTACCTGCCGCGGCGGTCCTCCGGCGGGGGCGTCATCGGCTGGACCACCTTCGCCTCCTCGATCGCGCCCATCTTCCTGCTGGTGTTCGGCCTGCTGCTGGCCGGCTCGTCCAGCGGCCTGAGCAAGGCGATTGGCGCCGACCCGATCGGGGCGCTGACCACGTTGCTGCCGACCTGGTTCCTGGTGCCGTTCGCGATCGTCGCCGTGCTCGGGCTCATCGGCGGCTCGGTGCTCGACATCTATTCTTCCGGACTGGCGCTGCTCACCCTCGGCGTCCAGATACCCCGGTACGCGGCGGCCCTGATCGACGGCACGGTGATGACGCTGGGCACCATCTACGTGGTCTTCGTGGCGCACACCTTCATCGGCCAGTTCGAGGGTTTCCTGATCACGCTCGGCGTGCCGATCGCGGCCTGGTGCGGGATCATGCTGGCCGACATCGCGCTTCGACGGCGCGACTACGCCGAGCCCGAACTGTTCACCACGGCCGGCCGGTACGGCGACATCCGGTGGGCTCCCGTCGCGGCCGTGGTGGTCGCCACGGGGATCGGCTGGGGCCTGGTGACCAACACCTCGGCGCGCTGGCTGACCTGGCAGGGCTACCTGCTCGGCCCGTTCGGCCTGGGCGGCAAGACCGGAGCGTGGGCCTACGCTAACCTCGGCGTGCTGGTGGCGCTGGCCTTCGGTTTCGTCGCCCACCTGGTGTTCGGCTGGGCGCAGGTGCGGGCCGAGGAGGCGGGACCGCTGCCAACCCCCGCGACCGCCTGAGCGTGAGAGCCGCAGTCAACGAACCGGTAAGGATACCCGCCTAGCTCTTCATTTGCCGGGTATATGCCGTTTACTCTGGCCATATGGAGACGCTGGCGACCGGCCCTCGCGGCAGGGGCCGGTACGATTCCCGCAGCTCCCCGAGCCCGCGGGCGGGTCACAGCACGGCCACACGGCGGCGCAGGCGCCGCCGACGGTGGCGGCAGGCGATGCTGTGGCTGCTGACGGTCGTCACGACCGGGGTTCTGGTCCTCATCGCCGGGTTCGTCAAGGAGATCTCCAAGGTGCCAACGGTGGCCCGGCCTGCCGCGCTGACCGCGACCGCGCATCCCACGCGGCACGGGACCGCCTCCGCGTCCCCGGTTGCCGCCACCCAGGTCCGGGAGGTCGCCGACCGTTCTTCGGGGCTGTCCTACTGGCTCCTTTCCTCCCCCTGGCGGGGAGGCTGCCCGGGCACGCTGGCAACTCCGGTGTTCAGCTGGACGGCGGGCGAGCACGCCGTGGCCGGGCGCGTCAACATCGGCGGAACGGTAATCGACTGGCACGGGAACGCCTGCTCGGGCCTGCTCGGCCGGCAGTTCGCCTACTCCGGTCCCGCCGACCTGGAACCGGTCACGATGGGCGTGACCGATGCGGTCGAGCCCGCCTACTACTCCGGGCTGCAGCACCACCGCTCGATCGAGCATAGCTCCGCGATGCGGGTCAGCGGGCATCGGGCCTGGGTGGTCACGTTCCTCATGACCTATCCGGACGCCAGGGGCGAAGGCCTGGCCTGGACCAGTGAGGCCGCCGCCGTGGTGGTCGTGGACCGCGGCGCGGGCCAGTCCCCCGCGGTGTTCTACACCTCCGTCCCCAGCAACCTGGGCACCTCGGATGTCGCCGCCCTGGTCAGCTCGCTCCGGCTCGATCGCTGATCGCTACGTGACCGAGTAGCTCACCGAGCGGCCAGCCCGAAGCGGCGGCGTACCTCCGCCTGCGGAACAGTGACAACCGTGCCGCCCGCCTGGTTCTCTCGATATTCGGTCAGGGCAGCAGCCTCCTCCACGTCGGCCTGCTCGATAAGCCGCGCGCGCAGGGCGTCGTGGCGCAACTGCCTGTACTCATCGAGCGGTACCACTACTGCCGTCTCATCCCCAAGATGGATGACCTCGTGAGGATCATCGGCGGGAAGCTCGGTCATGGAACCATCGTAAAGCGGTCTGCGGGTTCGCCATCATACCGACACTCAGCCTTGGCTGACGGTGACGTCGCCGCCGCCGCTGTCGATGGTGATCACGTGGTGGGAGGTCGCGCTGAACAGCGACGACGGATAGTTGATGCTGCCGCCCGCGCTGTCGGGAGTGGTGAGGTTATAGGTGGTGTCACCCGGCGGGAGGATCACGGTGACGTTGCCCCCTTCCGCGCTGATCTGCAGGTTCTGCGGGACCTGGGTGAACGTCATGGTCACGTCGCCGCCGGCGGAGTCCAGGCTGACCACCCCCGAGGCCACGCCGCTCGCGTCGACGTTGCCACCCTCGGTGGCGAGCTGGAGGCTGCCGGCGAGGCCGGTACCGGTCAGGTCGCCCCCGCCGGTATCGATCCGGATGGTACTGGTGCTGTTGAGGTTGCCGACCTCGACGTTGCCGCCTTCGGCGCCGATCTGGATGGCGCCGGTGAGCCCGGTGCCGGTCAGGTCGCCGCCGCCGGTGTCCAGCTGCAGGTTACCGGTCAGATCGCTGGCGGTCACGTTGCCGCCTTCGGCCCACAGCGTCATGCCGCTGGAGAAGCCGGACGCTGCGATGTCACCGCCATTGGTCCACAACGTGACCGCGGTCCGCGCCGGGACGTCGAGGCCGGCGTTCACGTCGCAGTTGGTACTGACGATGGCATCGCAGTTGACCCCGATGTTGGCGCCGAGGGCCGTGGCGTCGTCGGTGACGTCCGGACGCACGAGGCCGTACTGGACAATTCCGGTCAGCCGCGCGCCGCCGCCCGAGCCCTGACGCAGCGTGACGTCGCCCGCGTTGATGCTCACCGCTACCCGACCGTCTTGCACGGGGACGACGAAACTGAACGGGTAGCTCCCCCGGGCGACCGTGGCGACGAGGTTGAAGCCGGTCCAGCCGATCAGCGCCAGGGCCACCGGCACGCCGATCGCGAGGACCGCCCAGCGGCCGGGGGTCATGCGCAGGGCCCCGGGCGCGCCCGGGGCGCCGACCGGCGGTACCGGGGACCGCCCGGTCGTAGACATGAACGTCATCGTGGTAACCCCGTTCAACCGGTGCCTAGGTAGCGCAGCACGGCGAGCACGCGACGATGGTCGCGGTCGCCGGGCGCTAGCCCGAGTTTGGTGAAGATGTTGTTGATGTGCTTCTCGACTGCGCCGCCGCCGACCACGAGAGTGTCGGCAATGGCAGCGTTGGACCGGCCTTCGGCCATGAGGGCGAGCACCTCGCGTTCGCGCGGGGTGAGCTCGCCGAGCGGGTGCCGGCTGCGGGCCAGCAGCTGCGCGACCACCTCGGGGTCAAGCGCGCTGCCGCCCTCGGCCACCCGGGTCAGCGCGTCGAGGAAATCGGCCACGTCGGCTACCCGGTCCTTCAGCAGGTAGCCGACACCGTGCGGGCGGCCGGAGATCAGCTCGGTGGCGTACCGTTCCTCCACCCACTGGGACAGCACGAGCACGCCGATCTTGGGCCAGCAGTCCCGCACCACCAGGGCGGCGCGCAGTCCTTCGTCGGTGAACGTAGGCGGCATCCGCACGTCGACTACCACCGCGTCCGGGGTGTGCTCGGCCACGGCGCGCAGGAACTCTTCCGCGTCGCCCGCGACGGCCGCGACCTCGTGGCCGGCCTCGGTGAGCAGCCGGGTCAGCCCCTCGCGCAGCAGGACGGAATCCTCCGCGATGACTACCCGCATGGCAGTTCCGCCGCGATGATCGTGGGCCCGCCGGACGGGGATTCCACCGACAGCCGGCCGTCAACGCCGGACACCCGGTCCGCCAGCCCGGACAGGCCCGGGCTGGTGATGTCCGCGCCGCCGATCCCGTCGTCGCTGANNGGCTGGCCCGGGAATGCTTGGCCACGTTGGTCAGTGCCTCGGCCACCATGAAGTAGGCGACCGCCTCCACCGAGGACTTGGGCCGTACCGGCATGTCGATGTGCACGTCGACCGGGACCGGGCACAGCGCGGCCAGGCCGGACAGGGCCGCATCGAGGCCGCGGTCGGTCAGCACCGGCGGGTGCACGCCCCGGACCAGGTTGCGCAGCTCGGTNNAGCGCGACCAGCCGCTGCTGCGCGCCGTCGTGCAGGTCACGCTCGATCCGCTGCCGTTCCGCTTGGGCCGCGTCCACCACCCGTCCGCGGCTGATCTCCAGCTCGGTGACGCGGGCGGCCAGGTCGCGGCGCGGGCCGAGCAGGCGCCGGGCCAGCGCCCCGTCCACGATGGCCAGACCGCGGGTCAGCTGCGGCGCGGCGAGCAGCAGCAGGGCGCCCAGGACGACGGACAAGGTCAGCTCGGCCCTGGTGTGCAGCACGGTGTCGCCGATGGTAGGACCGCCGCTCGGCATGAACCTGCCGTAAGCCGGCAGGGCTACCAGGATCAGGCCCATCGCCCAGGCCGTGATGCTGACCGTGGCCGCGACCGCGCTGACCGGCAGTCGCAGCAGCGCGTAGCCGAGCTCAGCCCAGGTCGAGCCCTCCCGCCACATCGGCCAGCGCGGGATGATGCCCCACCGGAAACCGACCCGCCCCGGCGAGCCCGGGGCGGGCCAGGCCGGGATCCGCACGCCGGTGAACAAGGCGAACCTGGCCCGCTCGGCCCGGGCGAACACGTCGGCCAGCCGCAGGGTCAGACCCAGGAGCGGGAGCCCGGCGAGCGCCAGAAAGAGCCCGCCGACACCGAAGCCCAGCCCGAAGGTAACGATGAAGATGGCTACGAACCCGACGAACAGGCCGACCAGGTGCTGGGTCATGGCGAGCCAGGTGCGCGCCGACACCAGGTCTCGGAGCAGGAACATGACCCTGACGCTATGGCATGGCTAGCCGGGTGGCCATCAGTCGCACCCCCCGGATCGAGGTGAGGCTAACCCCACCACGGGCGCGTGCACCACGGCCGTTCGGCCAAAATTCCTGCCCGGCGCTAGCTGTTGACCGGGAAGCCGAGGTTGACGCCACCGTGGCTCGGGTCGAGCCAGCGCGAGGTGACTACCTTGCCGCGGGTGTAGAAGTGGATGCCTTCGGTGCCGTGTACGTGCGTGTCACCGAACAGCGAGGCCTTCCAGCCGCCGAACGAGTAATAAGCCATCGGCACCGGGATCGGCACGTTCACGCCGACCATGCCGATCTCGGCCTCGGACACGAACCGGCGGGCCGCTCCGCCGTCATTGGTGAACACGGCCGTCCCGTTGCCGTACGGGCTGGCGTTGACCAGATCCACGGCGTCGGCGTAGGTGGGCGCGCGGAGCACGCTGAGCACCGGGCCGAAGATCTCGTCGGTATAGCAGCTCATCTGCGAGGTGACGTGATCCAGGACGCTCGGGCCGAGCCAGAATCCTGTTTGCGTGCCGCCGATGACCGGGTGGACGCGGCCGTCCACGGCCAGCGTGGCGCCCTCACGGACGCCGCTGTCCAGGTAGGACGCGACCCGGTCCCGGTGCGGGCCGGTGACCAGGGGCCCCATCTCGGACCGTTCGTCGGTACCGGGACCGACACGCAGGTTCGCGACCCGGTCCTTGATCTTGGCGATGAGCTCGTCGCCGATCGGGTCGACCGCCACCACCGCGGAGATCGCCATGCAGCGCTCCCCGGCCGAGCCGAACCCCGCCGACACCGCCGCGTCGGCGGCCAGGTCGAGGTCGGCGTCGGGNNCCGTTCTCGTAGACGTAGCGCGCGATGGGCGTGGAGCCGACGAAGCTGACCGCTTTGATATCGGGATGGGCCAAGATGGCGTCGACCGCCACCTTGTCGCCCTGGACCACGTTGAACACGCC
>PLIQ01000126.1:9440-18517 GCA_003140115.1 Actinomycetota bacterium
GTTGCCGCAGGCGATGGCCAGCGGGAACATCCACATCGGCACCATGGCCGGGAAGTTGAACGGCGTGATGCCCGCCACCACGCCGACCGGCTGGCGGATCGAGTAGGAGTCCACGTTGGCGGAGACGTTCTCGGAGTAGCCGCCCTTGAGCAGGTGCGGGATGCCGCAGGCGAACTCGACCACCTCCAGACCCCGGGCCACCTCCCCCGCGGCGTCGGAGGCGACCTTGCCGTGTTCCTCGGTGATCAGCTTGGCCAGCTCAATGGCGTGGTCGTGGACCAGCTCGCGGAACGCGAACAGGGTCGTGGCCCGCTTGGCCAGCGAGACGTGGCGCCAGCTGCGGAAAGCGTCCTTGGCCGCGTGCACCGCCAGGTCGACCTCGGCCGGGCTGGCGAAGTCGACCTGGCCGGTGACCTGCCCGGTGGCCGGGTCGTACACGTCGCCGTGCCGCTCGGCCTCACCATCCCAGGGCTTGCCGCCGATCCAGTGGGTGATGTGCTTACTCACCTGGCGGCCTCGCTGTTGACGGCGGTCAGGGCGTCGATGAGGATCCCGAGGCCTTCCTTGGCCTCGGCCTCGCTCAGGGTCAGCGGGGGCGCCATCCGCACCGTAGACCCGTACAGGCCGCCCTTGCCGACCAGCAGCCCGCGCTCCTTCGTGGCCTCGAGCGCCCGGGCCGCGAGCGCCGGGCTCGGCTTCTTGGTGGCCGGGTCGACCAGGTCCACGGCGAACATCAGGCCCTTGCCGCGTACCTCGCCGACGATGTCCAGCGTGCCCGCGGCGTCGCGGAGCCCGTCGATGACAAGTCCGCCGACCACGGCGGCGTTGTGCTGCAGGTCGTGGGACAGCACGTAGTCCAGGGTGGCGTTGCCCGCGGCGGTGGCGATCGGGTTGCCGCCGAAGGTGGAGATGCCGTTGCCGCGGATGCCGTCGAGCAGGTCGCCGCGGGCCACGACGCCGCCGATGGCGAAGCCGTTGCCCAGTCCCTTGGCGAACGTCATCGCGTCCGGGGTGATCCCGTGCGCGGAGATGCCCCAGAAGTGCGCGCCGGTCCGGCCCCAGCCGGTCTGCACCTCGTCGGAGATCAGCAGGATGCCATGCTCGTCGAGGACTTCCTTGTACGCGGCGAGCAGCCCGTCGGGCGGCATGGTGAACCCGCCCACGCCCTGGATCGGCTCGGCCAGCAGGCAGCCGACGTCGGCCGGGTGGATACCGGCGGACAACAGGGCCCGCAGGTCTTCCACGCAGGCCTTGATGTAGTCGGCGTCGGACAGGCCGCTGTACTGGGGAAGCTGCCGGTCGGTGCCGTGCAGATAATGAGTGCCGAACGGGTCGTGGCTCGACATCTTCCAGGCGGCCACACCAGTGACCGAGACGGCGCCGAACGACCGTCCGTGATAGCTCCCGCGCATGGCCAGCACCTGGTTGGCTTTGCGGGCGGTCAGGCAGGCCAGCAGCGCGGTCTCGTTCGCCTCGGTGCCGGAGTTCGCAAAAAACACCTTGGCGTTCGGGATTCCGGACAACTTGACGATCTTTTCGGCGAGTTCGATCTGGTTGCGGATCAGGTACAGCGTGGAGGTGTGCACCACGCCGGAGGCGATCTGCCGCTCGACTGCGTCCCGGACCTCGGGGACGTCGTAGCCGAGCATGTTCGTCAGGATGCCGGCGAAGAAGTCAAGGTAGCTGCGACCCTGGCCGTCGGTGACCCGGCAGCCCTTGCCGCTGACGATCTCGATCGGCTCGTCGTAGTAGATCCCGACCCAGTTGGGGATGACCGCGCGATGGCGGGCGAGGAGCTCAGACTCAGACATAGTCCACAGTGTCCTCTGCCGACGGCAGCAGCGGAAGTGACATTATGTCGCGGTCTCGGTGTGATTTCGTACACTATGTAAATGCTGCCTTCGCTGGGCGAAGTGCTCGCCATGGACGTGTGCCGACGCGGCCACCCGGCCATCGTCGCCGGTGCCGACCGGCTGGATACGCCGGTCCGCTGGGTACACGCCATCGAGCTCACCGACGTGGCCCGGCTGCTCCGAGGCGGCGAACTGGTGCTCAGCACGGGGATCGCGCTGCCCGACGACGACCGGCTGCTGGCCGCCTACGTGACCGAACTGGCCGAGGTCGGCGTGGCCGGGCTGGCCGTGGAGCTCGGCCGGCGCTACGCCGGGTCGCTGCCGGCCGCGCTGGTCGCCGCGGCCCAGCAGGCGCGGCTGCCGCTGATCGCCTTCGAGCATGAGGTCGCGTTCATCGAGATCACCGAGGCGGTGCACGCCCGGATCATCGACACCCAGCTCGACGAGCTGCGGGTCTCCGAGCGCCTGCACGAGATGTTCACCGAGCTGTCGATGGCGGGGGCCTCGGCGGAGGAGGTCGTCAGGCAGGCGGCGGCGCTGGCCGGACGTCCGGTGATCCTGGCCGACCTGTCGCACCGCGTGCTGGCCTGCGAGCCGGCCGGGGCCGATCCGGGGCGGCTGCTGAGCGGCTTCGCCGCGCGGAGCCGTTCGTTTCGTCTTTCCGGGCGGACCGCGTACGACGAGGCGTCCGGCTGGCTAGTGACCCCGGTGGGCGCGCAGGGCGAGGACTGGGGCCGGGTGATCCTGGTCTGTGACGGGGCGCCCTCGTCGACCGATACCGTGCTCATCGAGCGGGCCGCCACCACGCTAGCCCTCGGCCGACTGCTCACCCGGCACCGGGAGAGCCTGGAGCGGCAGGCGCACCGGACGCTGATCGCCGGCATCATCTCCCAGGCCCACGCCGATCCGGGCGAGGCCGCGGTGCGGTCCCGGGCCCTGGGGGTACCGGTCGACGGGCGTCAGCTCATCGCGCTGGTGCTGAGGTTCCGCGATCCGGCGGTCTCCGGTGTTACCGGTCCGGCCGGTCCGCTCGGGGTGTCAGCCCACGCCCGGGTACTGGACCTAGCCGACGCAACGGCCGCCGCGTGCCGGGCCGAGCGGATCCCCTCGCTGGTCGGCACGCTGGACGACGACCGCGCCGGGGCCATGCTCTCACTCGGCCCGCGAGCGGAGCCCGACGCCATACTGACCAGGCTGGCCACCCGGATCAGGGACCGGGCCGGACTGGACCCGAAAGCCCTGGTCATCGGGGTGGGCGCGACGGCCGGATCGATCCGGGACGTTCGCCGCTCGTTCCTGGAGGCCAGCCAGGTGGCCGACGTGGCCGCTTCGCGGTTGGAGACGGCGCTGTTCTACCGGCTGCCCGACCTGCGGCTGCGCGGGCTGCTGCACCTGCTGCGCGACGACCCGCGGCTGCAGACCTTCGTGGAGCGTGAACTCGGCGCGCTGCTGGCCGCCGACCCCGGCGGCGAGCTGATCGACGTGCTAACCGCCTACCTGGCGGCGGGCGGCAACAAGGCGGAGGCGGCCAAGGCCTCGCACCTGGCCCGGCCCACGTTCTACGAGCGGCTGCGCCGGATCGAGCGGATCTGCGGCACCGACCTGAGCTCGCCCGAGTCCCGGACCTCTCTGCACGTCGCCCTGCTGGCCCTGGACGCCGGCCGGGATGCCTCAGCCGGCTCGTAATCGTGGATCAGCCGGTGCCGGTCTGGGCGGCGGGGGTGATGTCGCGGGCGAAGCGGCCGGCTTGCTGCAGGGCCTGGGCGGCCTCGGGAAGGAAGCTCCAGAAGATATGGAAGTCGTGGGTGTCGACGGGGAACAGCTCGAAGCGGGCGGCCACGCCGCAGTCCTGGGCGTGATCGGTGAGCTTGCGGGCCTCGTCTAGGAGTGGGTCGCCGGTGGCGGCCTGGATCAGCATCGGCGGTAGGCCGGTCAGGTCTGCGGACAGCGGGTTGACCAGCGGATCCTCGGCGGCGTACCCGCCCAGGTAGAGCCCGGCCGACGCGCCCCGGAAGTCGTCGAGCTGGTGCGGCGGGCCGTCCCGGCCGGTCGCCGTCAGGTCGACCCAGGGGCAGAACAGGATGGCGCCGGCGGGCGTCGGAAGGCCCTGCTGCTTGAGGCTGAGCAGGAGCGAGAGAACGAGGCTGCAGCCCGATGAGTCACCGGCCACGCTGATCCGCGTCCCACCCCGGCCCAGCATCCAGCGATAGGCTCGCACGGCATCCTCTACGGCGGCCGGGAATGGGTGCTCGGGAGCCAGCCGGTAATCCGGGACGATGACACCGGTCCCGGCCCTGTCGGCTAGGGCGCCCGCCAGTGGCCGGTAGCCGAACGCCGATCCGGCCACGTGCCCGCCGCCGTGCAGGTACAGCAGGGTCGCGGGTGCTTCGGACGAGGGCGTGAGCAAGAGCCCCGGCACTCCCCCAGCGTTCACCGAACGCACGGCGATGTTCGGCGGCGGCTCGAACTGCCCGTGCAGCCCCTCGAACGCGATCCGCAGCTCCTGCAGATCGGCCGGGCTGACCTCGGCGAAGGATTCCCAGTGCCGGGCGATCCGGGCCAGCAGCTCACCGCCGACCGACCGGACCGCGCTCACCGCCTCGTCCACCTCGCGCAGCAGGCCGCGGGCCCGGTCGAGCAGGGCCTCGCCGGCCAGGGTGAGCTCGACGCGGTGCGTGGAACGCCGCAGCAGGTCGCAGCCGACCAGGCGTTCCAGGCTGCGGATCTGCCGACTCAGCGCGGGCTGGGACAGGTACAGGCGCGCCGCAGCCCGGCCGAAGTTCAGTTCGTCGGCCACCGCGACGAACGCGCGCAGGTGCCGCAGTTCTATGGCGTCCGGCGCCTGAGGCAGCGACACGACCTCGGCGTTCTCCTCGTCCATGGACCGATTATGGCCCGGCGGGCCCATCCGTGGTCATGCCGGTTAGGCACGACGGTCATGCGCAGTCGGCCTTTCCCTTCGCAGTGGTCCCGGTGCCAGCGTGGAGGGCATGCCTCCTAACCGGATCG
The DNA here is from genome assembly GCA_003140115.1 of Actinomycetota bacterium. The sequence continues at coordinate 14,303 of PLIQ01000126.1, forward strand.
CCGACCTGCAGCTCAGGGGCAGCACCAGCCCGCTCCCGGTGCGCGTCTACTGGCCTAGCCAGCAAGCGCCGCAGCGGGTCCCACTGCTGGTGTTCTGCGTGGTCGGCGCCGGTGCGGAGGCGTCCTGCCGGGGCTTGAGCGAGGGCCTTGGTCTGCTGGTGTTGGCTGTGTCGTGCCTGGCGGGTGCCCAGAACGGAACGACCGCGCTGGAATGGGCCGCTGAGCACGCCGGCGAGCTCGGCGCCTATCCCGGACGGCTCCTCGTCGCCGGGCAGGGCGCGGGAAGCGCGGTCGCGGCCGCGGTCGCGTCACAGGCCCGAGCGGCCGGCTGGCCTGCTGTGATGCTGGCCGCGGGGCAGAGCGACGCCGACCTGTCCGAAGCCGTCCGGCAATCGCTGGCTAAGCGTCGAGAACCTGGTCGACCCGCTGGACGACGGGCCGGTCGGAGCTCCACGGGAAATTGATCCAGCGGTCGGTGCGCTTCCAGACGTAGTCGCACTTGATCAGGGACTGGGGCTTCTCGTAGATCACCGCAGACCGCGCGTCCTCCACGTGGTCCTTGATGAACCGGTGTACGAGCTCCATGGTCCGGCCGGAGTCGGCGACGTCGTCGGCGATGAGCACCTTCTTCTCGGAGAAGTCCACCGCGCTGGGCACCGGCGGCAGCATGACCGGCATGTCGAGCGTGGTGCCCACTCCGTCGTAGAACTCGACGTTCATCACGTGCAGGTTCTTGACCGCGAGCGCATAACCGAGGGAAGCGGCCAGGAACAGGCCGCCGCGCGCGATCGACAAGATCAGGTCGGGCTCGAATCCGTCGCCTGCGATGACCTCCGCAAGTTCCCGGGATGCCGTGCCGAACCCCTGCCAGGTCAGATTTTCACGTTCGTCGTCCATAACCGCTCTCATCGCCCGTGGTCCTGGTGCCCATGGTCCCACGCGAGCGACGTCATGTTGAAGACACAGGTCTTGGTGGTCGTGCAACAATCCGGCGTTCTACCGTGCTCTTAGGTGGTGTGGAGCCAGTGGTGACCAATCGCCGTGACGAGCTCGCCGCCGTCCCTGACGTCATCGGCACGGACGGCGACGAGGACTTCAGCGCGTTCGCCACCTCACGCTGGCCGGGTCTGGTCCGGCTGGCCTTCGGCCTGACCGGGGACCGCGGGCTGGCCGAGGACCTGGCCCAGACCGCGCTGGCCCGCACCTACGTGGCCTGGCGGCGGGTCAGCCGGGCCGACGACCCGGACGCGTACCTGCGCCGCATCCTGGTCAACGCGAGCCACCGCCGGTTCCGCAGGCACCGGGTGGCCGAGCAGACCGGCGACCCGCCGGAGACGCTGGTCGACGGTCCCGCCGACCTGGTGGGCGAGCGGACCGCCCTGCTGGCGGCGCTGCGCCAGCTGCCGCCCCGGCAGCGAGAGGTGACCGTGCTGCGGTACTGGGCGGACCTGACCGACGTGCAGATCGCCGCGACCCTGGGCTGCTCGCCGGGCACGGTGCGCAGCCAGCTCTCGCGGGCCCTGGCTAAGCTCCGGGACAACCCCGTCCTGGCGGAAGGTGACGACTGATGCCCGCAACCGAGGAACGGCAGCTGCGGCGGGCGCTGCACGGCACGCTCGAGTCGGTGTCGCCGCCGCCCGTGCCGCTTGAGGCCATCGCCTGGCGTGGCAAGGTGCTCCGCCGACGGCGTGCGGGGGCCGCCGTCGGCACGCTCGCTCTGGCCGGGATCATCGCCGTGACGAGCCTGGCGCTGCACGGCGGCCAGCTTCCGGCCGTTCCGCCTGCCGCTCCCGCCGTTACGGCCGGACCCGACGGCGTGTTCGCCAGCGGCACCGCGGCCGGACGCCCGTGGCGGCTCGCGGTGCAGAACATCGCCGACCCTGGGTACCGATGCGTGCCCGCCATCGTCCTCAACGGCACCGACGCCGATCCGGTGCACCCCGCCCCGGGAAACGCGGCCTCCGTGGGTCTGGGCCAGACCGTCCGCGGGGTGGCCTTCGCGTTCATCCAGCTGCCCGCCGGCATCGACGGGGTCATCGTGAACGGCCACCAGAGCGTCCCGCCGGTCATCGTGAACGCCTGCGGGTACCGTTACCGCCTGGTCGGCTTCTCGTACTCGCAGGCCGGGCCGCTCCGGGTCACCCTGGCCAAGCCCTACCCGGGCTGGCCTGCCGACGTCTTCGTGCCCACGCTGACCACGCCGGGCGGGAGCACGCAGGACGAAGGCCTCTGGATCAACACCTACACCTACACCGCCCTGGGAGTGACGACGTCCGCCACCCTGGCGTCGGGCACCCTCCCGGGCGGCCCGGGCTGGATCATCAAGGTGCAGTTCGGGCCGGGCGGCGACTGCTACGAGTTCGCGCAGAACCCGCTCGGCGGCGCCCAGATGGGCTACTGCGGCCCGGTCAGCACCCCGGCCGGGCCGGAGACCATCATGGCCCTGCCCCTCGGCTTCGACGAGGCCGGCGTCGGCGCCGTCGGGTACACCGTCCAGGTCAGCCCGGGCACGGCCCGGGTCAGGGCGGTGCTCGACAACGGCTCGTCCGTGCTGGCGACGCCGCGGATCGTGGACGGCCGGAAGTATGTGGCGTTCGTCGTCCCCTCACCCCGTTCCCTGCACCGCCTGATCTGGCTCGACGCCGCCGGCCGGGTCATGGCGAGCACAACCGCCGTACCACGGTACGGATACACGCAGTTCCAGCCTTGAGCCTTGGCCGCACGCACATTCTCTGACTAGAGTCAGAGAATGGATCGTGACATGATCGAGCAGGTCCGGCGGTTCAACCGGACGGTCACGCAGCGGATCGGCGCGCTAGACGACGCGTTCTTGGCCCGCGATCGGCCGCTCGGGCAGGCCCGGCTGCTATGGGAGATTGGTCCGGACGGCAGCGACGTTCGGTACCTGCGCGCCCGGCTCGACCTGGACTCCGGCTACCTAAGCCGGCTGCTACGGTCACTGGAGAGCGACGAGCTGGTACGCGTCGAGCCGAACGAGGCGGACGGGCGAGTGCGGACGGCCCGCCTGACCAGCCGCGGGCAGACCGAGAAGGCCGAGCTCGACCGGCTTTCCGATGACGCCGCCGCGGCCCTGGTGGAACCGCTGAGCCCCCGGCAGCGGGACCGGCTGATGGCCGCGATGGCCGAGGTCGAGCGGCTCCTGCTGGCCTCGGCGATCGAGATTGGTGTGTGCGACCCCCGGGACCCGGCCGCGCGCCGCGCCGTGCAGGCCTACATCGCCGAGCTGTCGTACCGCTTCGACGACGGCTTCGATCCGGTCCGGGGCATCTCCGCCACCGACGACGAGGTGTCCCTGCCCGCGGGGCTGTTCCTGCTCGCCACCCTGTACGCCGAGCCAGTCGGGTGCGGGGTGCTCAAGTTCCACCCGGACGCGTCCGCTCATCTCAAGCGGATGTGGGTCGCCCGCGAGGTCCGCGGGCTGGGGCTGGGCCGCCGGCTGCTCACCGAGCTGGAGGCCCAGGCCGCGTCCCACGGCGTCCGCACGCTGCGGCTGGAAACTCACCGCGCCCTGAGCGAGGCGATCGGCCTGTACCGGACGGCCGGCTACCGCGAGGTCCCGGCGTTCAACGACGAGCCGTACGCCCACTACTGGTTCGAGAAGACGCTCGAAGCCTGACCGACGTTACCGGGCTGACCAGCGGCACTGGGCTGGCCCGCGCTACTGCGCCCCGGCCTCGCGGGCCGCGACCTCGAGCCGGTTCCGGTACTCCGCCCACCAGGTCCGGTCGCCCGGCGCGAGGTTGCCGTTGTCCTGCCGCAGGCCGGTCGCGCCGTCGATGAGCTCGCGGACGATGTCGGCCTGTCCGGCGTGCCGGTCGGTCTCGGCGATCATGTGCACCAGGATCCGGTGCAGCGTGACCTCGCGCCGCTCCTCTGGCCACCAGGGCACCTGGCCAATGGCGTCCAGCGCCAGCGCACCGATCGTGGCGTCCGAGTGCGCCCACGCCCGGTGGTACAGACCGACGATCTCTGCCCGTGACTCGTCGGGGGCGGCCCACATGTCCGCGTTGGGCTCGGCCCCTTCCTCCAGCCACGGTAGTCGCTCGCCGAACGGACGGCCGAAGGTCTCGCCGAAGTACCCGATCTCCACGCTGGCCAGGTGCTTGACCAGGCCGAGCAGGTTGGTCCCGGTCGGCACCATCGGGCGGCGGACATCGTACTCGGAGAGCCCGTCGAGCTTCCACAGCATGGCCT
>PLIQ01000175.1 GCA_003140115.1 Actinomycetota bacterium
TTGATGGCGGTCGATTCCAGCTCGACCATGATCGCGAGGGTTACCGCGTTCTCAGCCGCCTTGGACCCGGGATAGATGGGCCCGAACCTGGCGTGGTAGGGGTGCGAGGGGTCGGCGTTCAGGGCGAGCGACCCGACCGCGCTCGACACATTGACGATGCGGGCGTCCGGGGACTCGCGCAGCAGCGGCAGCATGGCCTGGTAGACCGCGAGGGTGCCGAACACGTTCGTGTCCCAGACCGCGCGCATCTCCTCGAGAGATGCCGTGCTCGCCTTCGACGACTTCACGTAGTCCTCAAGGAAGGACTGGCCGCTCCGTTCCTCGGCGGAGGCCTGGCTGAGTCGCGTATTCGAGATCCCGGCGTTGTTGACGAGCAGGTCGAGACGGCCGCGTTCGGACCGGATCCGCTCGGCCGCGGCGGCGATGGAAGCTCCGTCGGTGATGTCGATCTGCAGGGCGATCGCGCCCGGCCCGATCTCTTTCGCGGCAGCCTCACCGCGATCCAGGTTGCGCGACCCGAGATACACCGTGACGCCGTTGGCGACGAGTTCCTTCCCGACATGAAAGCCGACGCCCTGATTAGCGCCCGTGACGAGGGCGATGCGTGTGTCACTCACAGAAACTCTTCCTCCTTGATCGTGTCATGACAATGACCGTTATCTACTTGTTCTCGATGCTGCCGAGCTCGCCGAGCTCGGCGAAGGCAGCGGTTGCCTCAGCCCAGCTGGGGTCGCCGTCGTAGAGTGCGCTTTGCAGGTAGGCCAGGGAGAGCCGCTGAATGACGGCGACCCGTTCCGGGTTCTCGTCCGTGGTCCCGGCCGCGTCGTATCCGGTGACCCCGCCGAGCAGGTGCTCGCCGCCGGAGAGCGTCAGCAGGCTCTTCGGCCCGGGGCTGAACGTATAGGGATCGGCGTGGTAATCCGCGCCCTTGGACGAGAGTTCCCAGGTGAAGTCCTTGTCGCCCATGACGACCAGGGCTGGGGTGGTCATGTCCCCGAACCCGGCGGTTCGCATAGACGTGAATCGTGCGGCGGCTTCGGAGAGATGGTCGCCGCCGGCACCGGTCGAGGACAGCAAGATGCCGGCTTTGACGCGTGCGTCGGGAACGTAGATTCTTGTGCCGTCGTCACCGGTGTAATCGGCGCCGAGCAGCATGCCCGCGGTCTGGCCGCCGAAAGAGTGACCAGCCACGCCCACGCGGCTCCGGTCGAGGCGTCCCCTGATCGCCGGGACAGCGTCTTGGATGAGATCGAGCTGATCCAAGATCTGCCTCATGTCGCTGACGCGGGATTGCTCGAACGCCGGAGCGCCTGGCGTTGACATCGGGAGAAGCAGGCTCCTGGACGTCAGGTGGGTCGGCTGAATCACTGCGAAACCTCTGCTCGCCCAGAAATCCACGAGGGGTCCCGCGCTCCGGTAGGAAGTGAGGAAGTTGGCCAGGCCNNGCGATCGGGTGCCGATAGCGTTACCGGGCTCACCGAGACAATCGGTGCTGCCGCCGACACAGGAATCTGCGCAGCTCTGCCGATGCTGGCGTGATCTCGCCCGAGCACGATCCCAGTCTGCTTTCCGCCAGCAGGGCTCGAAGTCATTTTCTCTGTCTGCATTTCTAGTTCCTTACGGTAGACGTCGACTGGTGCGGGTGAGAGAACGATCCGCGCTCCCTGAAGTGAGGGCGCCGAGCGCGAGCGGGGCCGCCTTGGGTTCTCCTGACGCGAGGGCGACGTGAAGGCGAGGGCCTGCGTCGAGGTACGCTGACGTCAAGCGGAAGCTCTTTCCGCTACTATACGGAATATCTTTCCGTTTAGCAAAGGGGGGCCGTGGCACCCGAGTCGGTCAGCACGAAAGCTTCCTCGACGGCAGGCAGCGCCGACCCCTCTCGGCGGCAGCGCTCGGACGCGCAGCGGAATGTCCTCGCGCTAGTGCAGGCCGCCAAGACCGTGTTCGCAGACCGCGGCGTAGACGCGCCCGCGAAGGAGATCACCGATCGTGCGGGAGTGGGCGTCGGCACGCTGTACCGGCATTTCCCTCGCCGGTCCGACCTCATCGTCGCCGTGATGCAGCACGAGATCGACGAGTGCATCGACGCTGCCGCGGCGCTCGGGGCCGCCCTGAGTCCGTGGGACGCGCTCCTGGGATGGACCGAGCGCTTCACGGACTTCGTCGCCACCAAGCGCGGGCTCGCCTCCGCGCTGCACTCCGGTGACCCCGCCTACGATGGCCTCCCGCAGCGTCTCCTCAACCAGCTCGAGCCAGCGCTCCGCACGCTCCTGGCCCGGGCGGTAGCGGGCGGGTACGCGCGCGAGGACGTCACGGCCCGCGAAATCCTCACGACCATAGCTCTGATCTGCCAGCCCGTCCCTGGCCAGCAGCCAGGCTTCAACCAGCGCATGACACGAGTGTTCATGCAGGGACTGGGCCATGTTCGCTAGAACTGGTGTTGAGCNNGGCGCGCCGCAGGTCATAGTGATGACCCGGGCCGCACCAGGCGCTCAGCTGGCCGGCTGCGCCGATCTGGCCGCGGCGAGCGCCGCCACGCCCGCCATGAACATCTCCACCCCGAACTTGTAGTGCGGCTCCGGGTCGTCGCACGCCGTCATCGGAATGGCGCACTCGACCAGCCGCTGCTCGTCAGTGGCGGCACGCCGGGCTGATATCGCCGCCCGGATAAATAGCCTAAGAGCATAAGTCCATGCCTGATTGATCTTGGACATGACTGGCATCGGTCCGGATACTGGGTGGCTGGAGGGAGCTGACAGTGAAGCGTGTCCGGATTGGCTGTGGTGCCGGGTTTGCCGATGACCGGATTGAGCCGGCCGCGGAGCTGGCGGAGCGGGGCGGGCTTGATTACCTGGTGTTCGAGTGCCTGGCCGAGCGCACGGTGGCGCTGGCGCAGCTGGACAGGCTGCGCGACCCGGAGGCGGGCTATAACGAGTGGCTGGCCGACCGGATGGACGCGGTGCTGGAGTCCTGCGCCCGCGACGGCGTGCGGATCATCACCAACATGGGCGCCGCCAACCCGGTGGCCGCCGCCCGGGTCGTCGCCGAGGTGGGCCCGCCGGAAGGGAATCGGGAGTCTGAGGGTCGCGGCGGTCACCGGTGACGACGTGCTGTCGGCCGTGAAGGGCAGTGACCTGCAGTTGCTGGAGCGGGACGGCGAGACCGTCGCTTCCCTGGGCGACACGGTGATCTCGGCTAGCGCATACCTTGGCGCCGAGCCGGTCATCGAGGCGCTGCGCCAGGGCGCGGACGTGGTGGTGGGCGGCCGAATCGCCGACCCGTCCTGTTCCTGGCCCCGCTGGCGCACGAGTTCGGCTGGGGTGCCGCCGACTGGCCGCTACTAGGGGCGGGCACGGCCGCGGGCCACCTGCTGGAGTGCGCGGGGCAGGCCACGGGGGGCTACTTCGCCGACCCGGGACTCAAGGATGTCCCTGATCTGGCGCGGCTGGGGTTCCCGCTCGCCGAGGTGCGCGAGGACGGGTTCTTCGAGGTGACCAAGCTGCCGGGCACCGGGGGCCGGGTGTCGGTCGGCACACTGGCTGAGCAGCTGCTGTATGAGGGGCACGACCCGGCCGGGTACGTCACCCCGGACGTGACCGCGGACTTCTCCGGGGCCAGGCTGGAGCAGTCCGGAGCGGACCGGGTGGCGGTGACCGGGGTGACGGGCCGGCCGCGGCCGGAGCGCCTGAAGGTGTCGGTCGGCTACCGGGACAGCTGGATCGGAGAGGGCGAGATGTCCTACTGCGGTCCCGGGTGCGTGGCCCGCGGCAGGCTCGCGCTCGACATCGTCCGCGAGCGCCTCGCGCTGACGGGACTGGACGTGCTTGAGTCCCGGTTCGACCTGATCGGCGTGGACGCGGTCCACCGGGGCGAGGGCACGCCCGAGGCCGGCGAGCCCGCTGAGGTCCGGGCGCGGGTCGCCGTCCGGACCACTGGCCTCGCCCAGGCCCGGCGGGCCGGCCGCGAGGTCACCGCCCTGTGGCTCAACGGGCCCTACGGGGGCGGCGGTGCGGCCCGCCGGGCGTATGAGGACATCGCCGTGGTGTCGGTCCTGCTGCCCCGCGCCGCCGTCCCCACCGGGGTGAGCATTCTGGGGACCGGGGCATGAGGCTGGGCGACATCGCGCACGCCCGGGCGGGCGACAAGGGAAACACCTCCGACATCACGGTGATCGCCTACCAGCCGGGGGACTACCCGCTGCTGCGTGAGCAGCTGACCCCTGCCCTGGTCCGAGATCACCTGGCCGACATCGTCCGCGGCCCGGTTGACCGCCACGAGATCCCGCAGCTGCACGCGCTGAAGTTCGTGCTGCATGACGCGCTCGGCGGCGGCGTCACCTGCACGCTCAGCCTGGACGCGCACGGCAAGACCCTGAGCTCCTCGCTGCTTGAGATGGAACTGCCAATGCCGCCGGAAGGCGGGAACAGGAGGATTGAGATGACCGACACCGTAGTCGTGGCCGCGCCGGCCGGCCGATTCCGCGGGACGACCGCCCCCGACGGCGGCGCGCTGTTCGCCGGGATCCCGTTCGCCGAGCCGCCGGTCGGCGCGCTGCGGTTCCGGCCGCCGCGTGCGGTCCCCGACTGGGCCAGCGAGGTCGATGCGACCCGCTTCCGCGCCGCCCCGGCGCAAAACGGCAACGCTCACTTCCCCGTCGCAGACCCAGCCGAGCCCGGCACGGGCACGAGCGCGCCGGCGTCACCGGGCGGGCAGTACGACTCCCCGCTGAAGGTGATGATGGCAACGCGCATGCCCGAGACCAGCGAGGACTGCCTCTACCTGAACGTCTGGAGCCCGGGCCTGCAGGGCAGGCTTCCCGTCGTGGTGTGGTTCTACGGCGGGGGGTTTGAGATGGGGTCGGCCGCCCCGCCGCAGACGGACGGCACCGCGCTGTCGCGGCAGACCGGCACCGTCTTCGTCGCCGTCAACTACCGCGTCGGCGCCCTGGGGTTCGGCTACTGGGCCGGGATCGGGGGCGAGCAGTGGGCGGAGTCGGGCAACCTCGGACTGCAGGACCTGGCATGCGGCCTGGCCTGGGTCCGGCGCAACATCGCCGCGTTCGGCGGCGACCCCGCGAACGTCACCGTCGCGGGCGAGTCGGCCGGCGCGTTCTGCATCGGCTCGCTGCTGACCGCCCCCATGAGCGCCGGCCTGTTCGACAAGGCGATCATGCACAGCGGCAGCACCCGCCGCGTCTTCCCGCCCGCGACAGCCACCGCGATGGCCCGCGACCTTGCCGACCGGGTCGGGGCCTCATCGATGGAGGACCTGCAGGCCGTCGACGTCCAGTCCATCCTGGCCGCGCAGTCGCAGGTCATCGACAGCGACATCGGCACCCGGAACCTTCCCGGCGGCCGCTCCTGGGGGGTGGTCCTGGACGGGGTAACCCTCCCGCGGGACCCGCACGAGGCGCTGCGTGGCGGCGCCGCCCGTCACATCCCCCTGCTCGTCGGCGCGAACCACGACGAGGTCGCCATGTTCCGCGTCCTGCAACGGGGACGCCTTCACGCCACCGGATGCAGCCGCCCTCCTCGACGAGCTCGCCCGCGCCGGAGCCCCGGATCCCGGCCAGGTCCTGGCGGGCTACCGCGAGCGTGTGCAGGCCCAGGGCGGCTCACCCGACGACCTGGCTGCCATCCGGTCCGCGTTCCTGACCGACGCCATCTACCGCAGGCCCGCCATCGAGATGGCCCTCGCGCAGGCCGCGGCGGGCGGCCGGTCGTTCGCGTTCCTGTTCAGTGCCACGCCGTTCGGCCCGGCGCTCGGCGCGTTCCACGCCGCTGACCAGTTTTACGTCTTCGGCAACTACCTGGAGGCCGTGGGGGCGGCGGCGCCCGGCGACTTCCTCCCTGTCCGCGACGCCCTCACTGGATCATGGGCCGCGTTCGCTCGCGACGGCGACCCGGGCTGGTCCCCCTACGACCCCGAACAGCCCGGCAACGCCCGCCAGTTCGGCGGCGCCCCGTTCACCACCGAACCGCCCCGCGACCGCGTCCTCAGCGCCTGGCCCCTCAGCTGAGCCAGCACCACGCCGAACAGGAGTGGCTAGGACCGGGGTTTGCCCAGTTCGGGTGGCGTGGCCGCGGCCAGCAGGTCGAGGAAGCGGGCCGCGGGCGGTGCAGGAGATGGGTTCGTGGGATACAGGGCGGCGAGATGGCGGGTCAGGGCCGGGTCGGTCAGCGGCCTGGTCTCCAGCAGCGCGAAGGACATCAGGGGCAGCAGGAGGGCCGGGACGGCGCTGACGCCGAGCCCGGCAGATATCAGCCCTGCGGCGGTGCCGACTGCGACGGCCTCGATGAGCCGGGCGGGGCGTGCCTGGACGAGGCAAACCCAAGGTCAGTAAGGCGGCGCACGCTGCTTCCGTGACCGAACGCGATGAAGGGCTCGGCGGCGAGCTCGTCCCAGGTGAGCTCCTGCCGGGCGGTGAGGCGGTGCCGGGGGGGCAGTACGGCCACCAGCGGGTCGTGGAGCAGGGGAAGGACGTTGAGCTCTTCCGGCGCGTCGGCCGCCTCGGTTAGCGCCACGTCGGCGCGGCCTGCCAGGACGTGCTCGATGACCTCGCTGCTGGTCCCGTCCATGACCTTGACCTGGATGTCGGGATGGCGGTCCAGGAAGCGGGAAATCGCGTCCGGGAGCACGGAGGCCGCGACGGCGGGAAGCGCGGCGAGGATCAGGATGCCGCGCTCGCCGTCCCGGTAGGCGGCAAAGCGCCGCATCCCCGCCTGGTAGGACTCCAGGACTGCCTCAGCGACGGCCAGGAGCTCGCGGCCGTCGGCGGTTGGCCGGACCGACCGGGTGGTGCGGTCGAGCAGCCGGGTCCGCAGGGCGCGCTCCAGGTCGCGGATGGTCCGGCTGAGGACCGGCTGGCTCACCATCATCTCGCTCGCCGCCTGGGTGAAGGACCCGGCGCGGGCCACCCGCGCGAATACCTCCAGCTGCCGCAGGCTGATATCCATAGCCGCTAAGCATAAATGCGAACCCGATTGAACTTACAGATGCCTGGGCCTGCGAGTGCCGGAAACGGCTCTGTCGCACTTTCGGTGGCAACCAGCTGTGCTGCTGTATCGCGATCGGTCGTGGCTAATGTGGTCGAGCCTGCAGAGCAGTTCGCGTCAGCACAAGGAACTGGCTGCTTGCAGTTCGCCGAGTGCTCGCCGCGCGACTTCACCGAACTCGTCGGCGTTAGTCGTGTCGCTCCAGCGCTCGTAGGCGAGCTTCCAGGCGAGCGCGCCCAGTTCGGCGGCCACGCGCGAGGTCAGGTCGGGAACGCCGCGGCGGCTGAGCGCGCCGCTCATGGACGCGGTGAGAGCGAGGCCCTTCAGCGCTTCGCGCTCTTGCAGTTCCGGGTTGGCGGCGATCACTGCCCGCCTGCGGGCGACGAATTCGCGGCGCGCGAGCGTGAAAGCCTGCCTCCC
>PLIQ01000385.1 GCA_003140115.1 Actinomycetota bacterium
GCGAGATCAGCGAGATCAGCGAGCCGCAGCCGGTGGCATCCACGCCAGCTACCTGGCCGCGCTCTTGCGGGCCTGTGGTGAGGCGGACGCCGTGCCGCCCCGCCGCCGGGCCGCCGCCGCGCCGCCGGGCATGGCCGAGCCGCTGACCGGCCGCGAACTGGAGGTGCTGCGGCTGCTCGCCGCGGGCAGCTCAAACCAGCGGATCGCCCGGGAACTGTTTGTGGCGCTCGACACGGTCAAAAAGCACGTGACGCACGTCCTGGGCAAGCTCGGCGCCGCCAACCGCACCGAGGCCGCCGCGCGGGCCCGGCAGCTCGGCCTGATCCCCTGACCCTGCACCCCGCCCGGCCCGGTAGCACCTTGGTGTGAGGGCCCGCCGCGCAGCGATATTCCACCCGGCAGCCACCTTCGGGTGACGCCCCGCGGCGACTGGAATTCCTACCGTTTCCCCGAGAGCCGGGCCTGCACGGCCAGGCTGCCCGCCATCGGCCCCCACAGGGATGGGTGACCGGTCGAGGAGATGAGAAACGTGCAGCAGATCCGTAGGGAGACGTCATGACGATTCCCGCTGCCCCCCGCGCTTCCACCGTGCCCAGCGCGGCTGGCACCCCGCCCCGCCGGGTGCCCTCCCCCGGCGTGACCGGACGCCTCGCCGCCGCCAGCGCCCGGCGGCCACGCCGGACGCTGGTCGCCTGGGGGCTGCTCGTCCTGGCGTCCCTCGGCCTGGCCGCCACCTGTCTTCACGGCCTGACGACCACCTCCCAGGTCGTCGGCGCCACCCCGTCCAGCCGAGCCGAGGCCCTCTACGGCCAGGTGACCGGGGGTGAGGCCGGCCGGCAGCCGACCGACGTCATCGTGGTCAGCTCGAGGACCGCCACCGCGAGCAGCGACGCCTTCCGGGCGGTCGTCGCCGGCCTGGCCGCCGGGCTGCGCGCGGACCGCGGCATCAGCGACGTCCGGGCCGATCTTGGCCCCGGTAGTTCGCTGGTATCGGCCNNGTGACCGGGGACCACACCATCGGCAACGACTTCAGCACGCTGTCCTCGAGCGACCTCCGCAGGGGCGAGGTCGACTTCGGGCTGCCCATCTCCATCGTCGTGCTCATGCTCGTGTTCGGTGCCGTGGTCGCCGGGCTCATGCCGTTCCTCATGGCGCTGCTGTCGATCACCGTGGGGCTCGGGATCGCCACCATCGTGGCCCAGGAGTTCAGCCTCTCGGTCTTCGTCATCAACATGATGACCGGCATGGGCCTCGCCCTGGGGATCGACTACTCCCTGTTCGTCATCTCCCGCTTCCGGGAGGAACGCGCCAGGGGACTCGACCAGGAAGCCGCCATCGCCATGACCGGCGCAACCGCCAGCCGGGCCGTGCTCTTCAGCGGGACGACGTTCGTGATCGCTCTCCTCGGGCTGTTCCTTATACCGACGAACGTCCTGCGCAGCCTCGCTGCGGGCGCCGTGATCGTCGGCGTGGTGTCGGTCGCCGCCGCGCTGACGCTGCTTCCCGCCATGCTCAGCCTGATCGGAGACCGCATCAACGCGCTGCGGATCCCGCTGGTCGGCTCCAGCCTGGGCCGGGCCGGTACCGCCGAGGGCCGCGTGTGGCGGTCCGTGATCGCCAAAGTCATGTACCGGCCGTTCGTCAGTCTTGTGATCGCCGGCGGGCTCATGGTCCTCGCTGCCGTCCCGGCGCTCGGTTTGCACATCGGCCAGAGCGGCGTCGCCAGCCTCCCGGACACCCTGCCGTCCAAGCAGGGCTTCATCGCCGTCGCGAAGTATTTCCCCAGCCAAGACCCCTATCCGGTCGAGATCGTCACCGCCGGAGGAAGTGCCGCCGACCGCGCGGACCTGGCCAGGCTGCAGGCGGCCCTAGCCGTCGACCCCCGGTTCGGGGCCGGCCCGATCCTGGCGGCGCCCGACGGCAGCGTTCTGGCCCTGACCGTCCCCATCCAGGGCGACGCCGTCTCCAGCCGCGACGTTGCCGCCGTAGCCGACCTGCGCCAGCATCTGATCCCGGCCGCCTTCACCGGCTCAGCGGTCAAGGTCTACGTCGGCGGGAAGACCGCTGAGACCGCCGACTACTTCCACGCCGTCGGTGCACCGACCCCCTACGTGCTGGCGTTCGTGCTCGGCCTCAGCTTCCTGCTCCTCATGCTCGCCTTCCGGTCCCTGGTCGTCGCCGCCTTGTCGGTCCTGCTCAACCTCCTGTCGGCCGGCGCCGCCTACGGGCTCCTGACGCTGGTGTTCCTGCACGGGATCGGGGCGAGCTGGTTCGGGTTCCAGCACGTGACCGCCATCGACGCGTGGGTGCCCCTGTTCCTGTTCTCGGTCCTGTTCGCCTTGTCCATGGACTACCAGGTCTTCCTCATGAGCCGCATCAAGGAGCGCTACGACCAGACCGGCTCCACCCGCGACGCGGCCGCCACCGGCGTCGGGTCCACCGCCAGGATCATCACCGGAGCCGCCCTCATCATCATCGTCGTCTTCAGCGGCTTCGCCCGAGGGCAGCTCGTCATGTTCCAGGAGATGGGATTCGGCGTCGCCATCGCGCTGCTCCTCGACGCCACCCTCATCCGGATCGTCGTTCTCCCCAGCGCCCTCAGCCTCCTCGACTGGCGCAGCTGGTACCTGCCCGGCTGGCTCTCGTGGCTGCCCCACCTCGACATCGAGGCAAGACGAGCCCGCCACGGCGCCGAGTAACCGGCAGGCATCCCGGCCCGGGCCGGAAGGCCCGGCAGGAAAGGAAAACAGGGCCAAAAGAACCGGGCCGAAATACCCTGGTCCGAAAGACAGGGGGAAATGCCCTCCCTGCAAGCAGGGAATTCTCCTCTAACGGACGGGAGAAATACCGGCGACAGTGGTTATGGCAGCTAAGTACCGCACATCAGGGAAGGCAATGTCATGACCACCGAACGAAACGCCGCCGTCTCGTCTGCCGGGCCCGGCTCGCCAGAATTCAGCGGCCGCGGGTTCACCGGCCGCAGAAGGCGGATGTACGGGGCGGCCGTGGTCGGCGCCGCGGCGATCGCCGTAGTGGGTGTCCTGGTCTGGGTCGGCGCTCGGGGCCAGGCTCACGCCGAGGGCCTCAATTGCGCGGCCACGCCGCACCAGTGCAGTTACGCGGACACGACGAACACCGGCGTAACCAGCGGGACGACCCTGGCCACGGTCCCGACCAAGGTGTCCAGCGGGCCGGGCTGGAAATATGTCGCCGCGGACGGCGAGGTGCTCGTGAGCACGAACGGGACGGTACTCAGCGGCCTTTACATCCCCTACGAACTCGTGGTCGACGCCTCCAACGTGACGGTCAAAAATGTCCAGGTCGTCAGCGGCGGGAGTTTCGGCGTCGCCCTCGAGAACACCGCGAACGTCACGATCGAGAACTCCACGATCAGCGGCGTGAACGCGACCGCGCTGCGCGTCGGCTCGGCAATCGACGATGTGTACGGCAACTCCACCGGGACGGTGGTCAAGGACGACAACATCTCCTTCTTCAAGACCGGCAT
>PLIQ01000312.1 GCA_003140115.1 Actinomycetota bacterium
CTCATCACCGGCGCGACCAGCGGGATCGGCAGGGCCACGGCCCTGGCACTCGCCGCCCGCGGCGCCCACGTGCTCGTCACCGGGCGCAACGAGCAGCGGGCCGCCGATCTCACCGCCGAGATCGAGAAGGCCGGCGGCAGCGCCGCCTACCACCTGACGGCGCTGACCGACGTGGCGTCGGTTCGCGAGCTGGCCCGGTGGGCCGTCGCGGCGGGCGACGGCCACGTCGACATCCTGGTCAACAACGCCGGCGTGGCACTGGGCGGGCCATCGGACTCGGCCACCGAGGCCGAGTTCGACGAGACGTTCACGGTCAACGTCAAGGTCCCGTTCTTCCTCGTCGCGGCCCTGGCGCCGGCGATGGCCGAGCGAGGCTGGGGCGCCATCGTCAGCACCTCCACCATGGTAGCCAGCTTCGGGCAGCCGGGGCTGGCCATGTACGGCGCGAGCCGAGCCGCCATCGAACTGCTGACCAAGGCGTGGGCGGCCGAGTACGGCCCGCGCGGCGTCCGCGTCAACGCCATCGCTCCCGGCCCGACCCGTACCCCGACGAGCGACGCACACCCCGACATGATGGAGATGTTCGCCGCGCAGGCGCCGGCCGGCCGCCCCGCCAAGCCCGAGGAGATGGCCGCCGCGATCGCCTACCTCGCCAGCGACGATGCCAGCTTCGTGCACGGCGTCACCCTCGCGGTCGACGGAGGACGGGTCGCTTCCGCCCCGCAGCGCCAAGAGGCCAGCCCGGCCACGACCCCGATCAGGATCTCCTGAGTCGCGTCCTCGGCATCGGCCGGCCGCCACGCCATCCGCACCGCCAGCCGCTAGAGCGGACCCTGGAGGCGATCGCGGCCGGCACCGGCCAGCCGGGCCGGTCCATCCGCGTCGGCGCCGCCCCGCGGGCCCTGGCGGTCACCCCGGACGGCAGGACGGTCTACGTCGCCGACGACCGCTCGGCCACGGTGACCCCTANNCGCCACGCTCACCAACCGCCCCGGCCGGCCTATCCGGGTCGGCCCGTTCCCCGTCGCCGCCGCCTTCGGGCCCGGCGCCCGCACCCTCTATGCCGCTAGCTTCGGCGCCGACTCGGTCACCCCGATCGACACCGCGAAGGGCCGCCCGGGTCGGCCCCTCCCGGCCGGCTACGTCTTCCCCCCGACCACGGTCGGCGCGTTCCCGACNNGGCAGCGAGATGTTCTTCAAGGCCACCGCCGAGCTCGACGGCGGCGACCTGTCGCTGATGGAGCGCACGCTGCCGCCCGGCGGCCGCCGTCCGCCGGCGCGCCGGCACACGAACTGCTCGGAGGCGTACTTCGTGCTCGACGGGNNCCCGCCATGGACGGCTACTTCGCCGGCCTGCACGAGCTCTGGAACCGTCCCGAGCCCCGTCGCCGGACGAGGAACGCGCGCTCATGTCCCGCTTCGGCATGGACCCCGCGTAGGCGAGCCGATCACGATCGTCAGTAGTGGATCGGGCCGACCGCGCCGCCGCCGACGCTGATCGCGTCGCCGTTGATCGCCACGCTCCGGGGCGAGGCAAGGAACGCCACCACCGCCGCGACCTCGTCCGCGGTGACTATCCGGCCGATGGAGACCGACGCGCTGAGCTGCCGCTCGACCTCGGCGACGGACTGCCCGGCCCGCGCCGCCCGTCCGGCCAGGGTCTCCGCCGTCTTCTCGGTCAGCGTGAAACCCGGGTGGACCACGGTCACGTTGATCCCGTCCCGGCCCAGCTCGTCGGCCAGGTTCTTGGTCAGCGCCGCCACCGCCACGTTGCGCACGCTCCCGGTGATCGCGCCGGACGACCGGGCGGCGAGCCCGCTGATGTTGATGATCCGGCCCCAGCCGTTCCCGCGCATCAGCGGCACCACCGCCCGGATGCACCGCAAGTAGCCGAGCACCTTCACGTTGACCTGCTCGGCGAACTCGGCCGGGTCGAACCCGTCGATGCCGACCACCGCCCCGGTGTTGGGCCGCGCGGCCGCGTTGACCAGGATGTCAACCCCGCCGAGCCCGTCCACCACCGCCGCCATCATGTCCCGCACCGCTTCGTCGTCCCCGGTGTCGCACCCGACGGCGATCACCCGCCGCCCCGACCCGGCCGCGCTCGGCACCGCGTCGACCGCCTTCCGCGCCGCCGCCAGCACGGCCGCGTCCCGCGCGACCAGCGCCACGTGGCTGCCTTCGGCCGCCAGGGCCCGGGCCACCGCCAGCCCGATCCCCCGGCTGCCGCCGGTCACGATCGCCCGCTTGCCCGTCAGCTCAAGATCCATGCCCGATCCTCTCCGCGCTCAGCCCCGCCTCGCCCCGCCATTAGCGCTGTAGCCCACAGCGCTCAGCCGCCCTTAGCGCGGCGGCCCATTGCGACGTCGTTCTGGGGCGCGAGCTGCTGGCGGAAGTGCCGGGCAACCTCCCAGCGCCGATGCTAGAGGTCGACGGGCATCTGCGATTGGACGATGTCCTCGTCGTTGAGTGGTCTGGCGACTACTTTTACTGGTCCGGAGTCGCCCCTGGCTTCGTGTCGCTCTAAGGGCCGTAGAACCCCCCTCGTTGGCAATGTCGCTCACGGTGCCGCTTCGTTAGTCCCGCGCTCCACCGAAGCTCGGCGTGAGAACCGTGGACCGGTCGCTGTTTCGGGCGACCTTGCCGCGGGTGCACGCTCACGGTGCCGGCTCGTTGGTCCCACTGTCTACGGGGGCCTCGGCAGAGTCCGACGAGCGACGCTCCTCCAGGAAGCCAGCTTTTGTCTGGCCGACCTCGATCAGGTGACCGTCGGGATCGCGCAAGTAGCAGCGAAGCTCTGGGCCGCGATCTATGGGCGGGGT
>PLIQ01000238.1 GCA_003140115.1 Actinomycetota bacterium
TGGCGGATGGACGACCCGAACATCGCGTTCCCGATCTTCGAGAAGGCCCAAGAACTCGGGGTCAATCTGATCGGCGTGCACAAGGGCGTCCCGCTCGGCCCGCAGCCGATCGAGCACACCCAGACCTGGGACATGGACGGGGCGGCGGCCAACTTCCCCGACATCAACTTCGTCATCTTCCACGTCGGGCTGCCGTTCCTGGACGAGACCTGCTGGCAGCTCATCCGGTACCCGAACCTGTACGCCTCGATCGCGGCCACGATCAACTTCGTGGTGCGGGCGCCCAGGATGTTCGCCGAGATCATCGGCAAGCTGCTGTTCTGGTGCGGCGAAGACAAGATCATCTACGGTTCGGAGGCGCCGCTGTTCCATCCGCAGTGGGCGCTGCGCGCGTTCATGAACTTCCAGATCCCGCAAGACCTCTGCGAGGGATACGGCTACCCGCAGCTCACCGACCAGGCCAAACGCAAGATCCTGGGCGAGAACCTGCTGCGCCTTCACGGCATGGACCTGGCCGAGGCGAAAGCCCGGGTCGGCAGCAAAGGCTAACTTCATGCCTGGCTGGTGCGCCGCCGCCGATCCAGGTGGCGCCGATGCACGAGGCGATGCCCGCCGGGGCGCCGGCGACGTAGCATGATGCGTCGCCGTGCACGAAGCTGACCCGGCCGTCCACTCCCAGCTCGGCGGCCCGGGCGCGGCGGCCCGACCACCGTGCCCGGTGAGGGGCTGTGCACCGTGAGGCTTGTCATGACTTCGTCCTGCCGGGACGGGAGATTGGTGCGGCACGACGCCGGGCAGCGGGTCGCTGCGAGCCGGGCATGGGTCGTGGTCATCTCGCGGCGGGGACGCGCGGGCGCCGCCCCTGGTGGCGCCGATGCCGGCGATGACCACGAGGACGACGCCGAAGCCGGGCGCGATGCCGGGGATCTGCCCGAGCAGCAGCAGGCCGGCCAGCAGCGCGATGGCCGGCTCCAGGCTCATCAGCGTGCCGAAGGCAGTGGCGGTGAGCCTGCGCAGCGCGAGCAGTTCCAGGCTGAACGGCAGCACCGGGTGAAGCAGGGCCAGTGCCAGCATGATGAGGAGCAGCGGCCAGGTCACCCTGGCCAGCTCGGCGCGGCCGGCGGCCAGCACGGCGATGACGCCAGCCACCGGCATGGAGACGGCCAGCCCGCTCAGGCCCGTGACGTTGTCGCCGACGTGCTGGGTCAGCAGGATGTAGGCGGCCCAGCAGGCCGCGGCGCCAAGGACGAGCGCGAGGCCGGCCGGGTCGATCCCGCTGTGCCAGGGCTGGGTCAGCAGCACGACGCCGATCGCGGCCAGTACCGCCCAGCTCTTGCGCCCGCCGCCCGGCCCGTATAGCGACACGGCGAGCGGGCCGAGGAATTCAAGCGCGCTGGCGGTGCCGAGCGGGATGCGGGCCAGCGAGAGCATGAACAGCAGCGAGAGCCCGGCGGTGACTGCGCCCAGCACGCCGCACGCCAGCAGGTCCCGCCGGTTGAAATCCCGGGGCCGGGGCCGGACCAGGACCAGGAGCAGTACACCGGCCCAGCCGAGCCGCAATGCCACCACGCCCAGCGGGCCCAGCCGGTCGAACATGCGCACCGACAGGGCGAGCCCGAGCTGGACACAAAACATCGAGCCGACGGCCATGGTCGCTCCGCCCTCGGCACCGCCCAGATGGCGGGCCAGGGCGCGGGCTGCGGGTGCCAGCGCGCTCATCAGGGCAGTCAACCGCGACCTGATTGTTCGTGTCCACGTGTTGGATGTGGACATAACGTATAGGAATACTGAACAATTAGCGGGATGGAGACACGTCGGCTGCAGCTGCTCGCGGAGCTGTCCCGGCTCGGGTCCATGCGCGCGGTGGCCGAGACGGCCGGCACTACCACCTCCACGGTGTCGCAGCAGATCGCTGCCCTGGCTAGGGAGGTAGGCACCCCGCTCATCGAGCCGGACGGCCGGCGGGTCCGGCTGACGCCCGCGGGACGCCGGCTAGCCGAGCACGCCGTGACAATCCTCGCCGCAGTGGAGTCGGCTCAGCTCGACCTGACGCCCGGGGCGACGCCAAGCGGCACTGTGCGGGTCGCCGGGTTCTCCACCGCGTTCCGCACGGTGCTGCTGCCGGTCATCACCGCCCTGGCCGCCAGCCATCCGCAAGTCCGCGTGCTGATCCGCGAGCACGAGCCCGCCGAGGCCCTGCAGCTGCTCGCGACCGACCTGGCGGACCTGGCGCTCACCTACGACTACAACCTGGCCCCCGCCATGGCCGGCGACCCCGCCATCAGGCGCATGCCGCTGTGGACTGCGCGGTGGGCCCTCGGCGTGCCCGCGCGCGAGACCGCCGCCCGCTGCGGCAGCCGTGGCACGACGCTGGAGGAGTTCGCCCGGTTCCGGGCCTACGACTGGATAGGCAACTCCCGCAACACCGCGGACGAAGACGTCATCCGCACGGTTGCGTCGATGGCCGGGTTCACTCCCCAGATCACCCACCAGGCCGACAGCCTCGAGCTGGTTCAGGACATGATCACCGCCGGCCTGGGCGTGGGGCTGCTGCCGGCCGGCCACGCCGCCTCCCCCGGGGTCCGGCTCATCCCGCTCGACGGCCCGCAGGTGGAACTGAGGGCCTACGCCGCCGCCCGGCACGGCCGCCTGAGCTGGCCCCCGCTGGCCATCGTGGTCAGGCTGCTCCGGCGCGCCAGCCGCGCGGCTACGCCCGTCGATGACGGCGGCAGCTAGCAGCGCGGGCCATTACAGGGCCTCCGCGGGGCCGGTCTCGGGGAAGGGGCCGCCCGGCCCTAGGTGGGTGCGGGTGCCGTCGTGGTCGAGGATGCACANNCTGGCGGGCACCTTCCTGGTCACCCGCAGCTTCGCGATCGTCATGCCCCGCGGCCCGCCGGTCCGCGACAGCAGCCAGGTCGTCATGCCCCGTGCCTCGTCCCGGAGCGGCCGGATCACCACGTCGGCGTCGTCGTCGGACTCCACCAGCTGGTCAAGCGTGGTGCCGAGTGCCCTCGCGATCGGCGTGAGCTGATCCAGGGCAATCCGCCGGTGACCGGTCTCGATCCGGCTCAGCGTGGACGGGCTCAGGTANNCTCCGGGCCGCCAGCTCGTCCAGCGACCAGCCCAGCGACGTGCGCAGACCCCGGATGCGCTGCCGGACAAGAGCGTCCAGATCGGCGTCTTGCTTCATACGCAAGAGTGTATGCCGTAACGGCAAACCGGCGGTACCGTCGAGGACATGACACACGAACACATGGCTGACCTGCTCGACCTCGACGCGGAGGTCCTCAGCGAGTACCACCGGGAGGTAGCCGAATGGGTCTCGGCAAACCTCACCGGGCGAGCCCGCATCATCGACGTAGGTGCCGGCACGGGCACCGGCACCCTGGCGCTGGCCAGGCAGTTGCCGGACGCCGAGGTGATCGCGCTGGACGTCGACGAGGAGATGCTGAAGCACATCCAGGACAAGGCCCGCGCGTCCGGGCTCGCCGACCGGATCCGCACCGTCCAAGCCGACCTCGATCAGGCCTGGCCTGACGGCCTGAAGACCGCTGACCTGGTGTGGGCCGCCAACTCCCTGCACCACATGGGCGATCCCGCACTGGTGGTCGCGCAGATCTACCAGATGCTGCGCCCAGGGGGACTGCTCGCGGTCACGGAGCTGGAATCGTTCCCGCGTTTTCTCACCGACCCGGCGGGCGCGGCGCTCGAGGAGCGGATCCACACCGCTATGGCTCGGAGCCGTGACGAGGCCGGCATGCACATGCATGAGGACTGGCCTGCCCGTTTCACCGAAGCCGGGTTCGCGGTCGAGTCCGAACGCTGCTTCGTGATCGCGCTGCAACCGCCGCCGGACTCGCCGATGGCCGCCTCCGTGACCCGCTACGCCATGGTCGCCCTCTGCCGCGCCCGGCACGGCCTGCAGGACAAGCTCAGTGCCGGTGACATCGCGGAACTCGATGCCCTCGCCCCGGCCCTGTCCGCCCGCGACGACCTGACGGTCCGCACCAGCCGTACGGTCTGGCTGGCCCGCAAGCCCGCCGGATA
>PLIQ01000534.1 GCA_003140115.1 Actinomycetota bacterium
CGACGTACTCGCCCGCGTAACTCGCCTCGTCGGCGGTCCAGATCGCCTTCATGGCCTCGATCCGCTCCCGCAGGATCGCCATCCGCCGTCGCGGGTCGGTGCCGTGATTGGCCATCTCCTCCCGGTTCCAGCCCGCGCCGACGCCGAACTCGAACCTCCCGCCGGACAGGAAGTCGACGCTGGCTACCTCCTTGGCGGTGCTGATCGGGTCCCGTTCGATCACCAGGCAGATGCCCGAGCCGATCCGCAGCCGCGAGGTGGCGGTCACCGCCGCGGTCACCGCCACGAACAAGTCGAAGGTATGGGCGTACTTACGCGGCAACTCGCTGCCGCCGGGCCAGGCCGACTCCCGGCTGGCCGGGATGTGCGTGTGCTCGGGGAAGAACAGCGACTCGTGCCCGCGCTCCTCGGCCAGCCGCGCCATAGCCGCGGGCGCGATGGCATCGTGAGTAGGAAAGATCGCTACGCCGGTTTCCATGTGATCAAGCCTAGTTAGAGGTCTGCGACAGCCCGGACCGGATCTGCGTCCGGCGAGCCGCTGGGTTCCCAGTCCTCGTCAGAGCGCGCGTACGGGTACCAGCGCAGGTCCCGGCCCAGGCGCAGCTGTAGGTGCCCCGCGGTGACCTTGTTGCCCCGGACGGTTTCCCGCGCTCCGGTCTTGGCCCGTAGCGCGGACCGCGCCTCGGCCAGCAGTCCGACGGCGTCCGGGTCTTCGGCGGCCGGATCCCACTCGGCGCGCAGCGATTCCAGGCCGGTCAGGCCGCCTTGCCGCCAGGCCAGCGCCTGACGGGCGAGGTCACGTGCGCCCATCCCGGAGCGCGCCGCCAGCGTCGCGAACACCGGCGTGCCCAGGGCCCGGGCGGCCCTGCGTACCAGGTCGGCGTCTGGGGCGAGGTTCAGCCCGGCGTCGGGAGACAGGCCCATCGCCATCTCCCAGGCCCGGCTGGCCGCGTCCGCGGCCAGCTCCACTAGGTCCTCGCGCAGGCCCGAGCGCCAGGGCGGCGGATCCACCGGAAGCGCCGCGGGAGCCCCGGGCCTGCGGGGTGGGAGCGGCACGGCCGGGATCGGTGCCGAGGGTTGCGGCGCGCCGAACGCGGTCCTGGCGTCTACGCCCTCGTCGGTGGGCCGCTGCCTCGAGGCCGAGAGCGTCCCGGCGTCGCCCTGGGTGTCGGGTACGGCTCCGCGCCGGCGGGCCCGGATGCCGGCCAGCACCTGGTCACGGGTGCGTCCGCGCAGCAGCAGGAGGACGAACGGGTCGGCGTCGAGCGCATCGGTCAACAGGTAGCAGGCCGCCGCCGAGTGCTTGCACGGGTCTGCGTCGTCCGGGCAGCTGCAGCGCGGTCCTAGCTCGCCGCCGCCGGGAAGCAGGTCAAGTCCTGCGGCGGCCGCGTCGTCCGCGATCTCAGGTGGCAGCTCGCCGTCAAGCAGCGCCGCCGCGTGTCCGAGCTGGGCAGAGATGGCTTCCAGCACCCGGTCCCATTCGTCGTCGGTGAACCGCCGTACCCGGATCCTGACCTCGTACGGCTGGGTCTTCCGGCCCTGCACCCGGGCCCGTGCCTCGCCCGGCGCCAAGGTCAGCTCGCCGACCGCGCCGGAGCGGGCGTAGTCCCGGCCGCGGGGCAGCCGGTCGGGGTCCAGCCGCGCTCGCTGCTCCAGCGCCTCGAGCCAGGCCCGGCCCCACCAGGTATGGCCGAATTCCTCCAGGCCCGTCCCGGTCGCGTCGTTCATGTGGCCTCCCGCAGGCTGACGAGCTCGGTCAGCTCAGCATCGGACAGCTCGGCGATCCAGCCTTCGCCGGAGCCGATCACGGCGTCGGCCAGCTCCCGTTTGGTCGCCAGCAAGGCCGCGATGCGGTCTTCCAGCGTCCCCTCGGCGATGAGCCGGTGCACCTGCACGGGGCGGTCCTGGCCGATCCGGTAGGCCCGGTCGGTGGCTTGATCCTCCACCGCCGGATTCCACCAGCGGTCATAGTGGAGCACGTGGGTGGCGCGGGTGAGCGTCAGGCCGGTGCCGCCCGCCTTGAGCGACAGCAGGAACACCGGGACCTCCCCGGCCTGGAACCGGGCCACCATCTCCTCCCGGCGCGGCACCGGAACCCCGCCGTGCAGGAACAGCGAGCCGATCCCGCGCGCGTCGAGATGCTGCTGCAGCAGCGTCCCCATCTGGGTGTACTGGGTGAAGACGAGCATCGATTCGTCGCCGGCCAAGATCACGTCGGTCAGCTCGTCGAACGCGGCCAGCTTCCCGGACCGGCCGGGCAGCGGACCCGGCTGCTTGAGGTACTGGGCCGGATGGTTGCAGATCTGCTTCAGGGCGGTGAGCAGCTTGAACACCAGTCCGGCCCGCTCGATGCCCTGCCTGGTCTCGATCGCCTCCATCGTCTCGCGGACCATCGCCTCGTACAGGGTGACCTGCTCGGCGGTTAGCGGTACGAACAGATCCGTCTCGGTCTTGGGCGGCAGTTCGGGTGCGATGCCGGGGTCGGTCTTCTTGCGCCGCAGCAGGAACGGCCGGATCGAGGCGGCGAACCTAGTGGTCGCGTCGGGGTCGCGGTATCGCTCGACCGGTACCGCCACCCGGCGGGTGAACGCCTCCAAGTGGCCGAGCAGGCCGGGCGTCGTCCAGTCGACGATCGCCCATAGGTCCGACAGCCGGTTCTCCACCGGCGTTCCGGTCAGCGCGATCCTGGCCGACGCGGGCACCGCCCGCAGCTCGCGCGCGGTGCGCGACAGCGGGTTCTTCGCGTGCTGTGCCTCGTCGGCGACGACCAGGCCCCACCCGACATCGGCGAGCCGGGCCGAGTCGCGCAGCACCACGCCGTAGGTGACCAGGACGATCTCGTCGACGGCCAGATCCTGCAGGTGCCGGCCGCCGCCGTGGTACCGGCGGACCGGGATATCGGGGGCGAACCGGCGTACCTCGCGCTCCCAGGTGCCGAGCAGCGACGCCGGGCATACCACGAGCGTGGGGCCCGCTTTGGCCTCACGCCGGTGCAGGTGCAGCGCGATCACCTGGATGGTCTTGCCCAGGCCCATGTCGTCGGCGAGGCAGCCGCCGAGCCCGGCGGCGCACATCGCCGCCAGCCAGGCCAGGCCCCGCAGCTGATAGGGCCGCAGCGTCGCCGTGAGCCCGGGCGGCGGTTCGAGGGGCACCGGGGCGGACGCGATGCCCGCGACCCGGGCGGCCAGGTCGGCGAGCGGCCCCTCCGCGACCACCTCGACCGTCTCGCCGTCGATCTCCGCGGATCCTGCGAGCACGGCGCCGAGGGCCTCGGACGTGCGCATCCGCGTCCGCGGCGGCCGGCGCAGCCGGTCAAGCAGGGCCGGATCGAGGATGACCCAGCGGCCCCGCAGCCTGATGAGCGGCCGTTTCGCCTCGGCCAGGGCGGCGACCTCGTCGGCGTCGAGCAGCGCGCCGTCGAGCGTAAGCTGCCATCGGAAGTCCAACAGCGCCGCCAGGCCAAACCCGGCGTCGGTCAGCTTCTCCGGCGCCGGNNCTGGCCAGCGCGTCGTCGTCCAGGTCGATGACCGACGGGCTGGCCTGCCGCAGCACTGCGGCCAGCGGCGGCCATATCGGCGCGCCGCGCCGCAGCGCCAGCAGCAGGTCCGTCTCCGCCTGCGAGCCAAACCTGGCGAGCACCGTCTCTGGCTGACCCCACAACGCGCCGGCGTCGACGATCAGGCTCGGGTCGACGTTGCTGCGCAGCTGCAGCACCAGCCGGAATGCCGGGGCCGCCTCGGGTGGCTCTTCGACCCGTCCGGACAGCGCCGCCGTAGCCGCCTCCAACGTCACCGGGTCGTCCTCGCCCTCCTCGTCCTCCTCCTCGGCGTCATCGTCCTCCTCCTCCTCCTCCTCCTCCTCGGCGGTCATAGGCAGGGCTGGGACGGCTTGGATCCGCAGACCGAGACGCGCCCCTGCCGACAGGCCGTCGGAGGTGTCGGCGAGCCACTCCGCCAGATCGCCGACCTGGGTCGGCTCGGCGGCGGCGAACGCCTGCGAGGAGGTGGTCCGGGGCGCGGCGGGCGAGCGCGCGATCATGTCGGCGATCGCGTCCCACAGGTCGCGGATCAGCGCGTCGGGAGACCGTAGTCGCATCGGGCGCGAGCCGGGAATCGCCAGGGCGTGCGCCGCCGCCGGGAAGGCCGCAGCGAGCTCACGCAGCCAGCTGAGGTCGGCCGGGTCGAGCGGACCGGCCCGCCACACGTCCGTGTCGTCGGGTCCGACCGTCGGCAGAAGCCTGCCGCGGGCCACCAGGCTCACGCCCGCGGCGGCAGCCGCGGCCCAGACCCGGACGCTGCGTCGCACCGGTTGCCCGCCGTGCCCTCCGGGATCGATGGCCAGCAGGGCGGGAAGGGCTTCGCCGAGCGGAATGAGATCCGCTGAGACCAGGCGTTTGCGCAGGTCGTGGCTGCCGCGAGGGAAGACCAGCTCCAGCCTCGCGGATCCCGAGCCGCTGCCCCAGCGCGCGAACACGCCTTGCCGGGGAGTCGCGCTCGGTACGAAGACCAGATCGCCGTCCAACACGAGACCGCACGATACCGGTTCTCCTGCCCGGCTGCGGGAGCTTTCCTGCCTGTCTGCGACCTCCCGGCGGATAACCGACCACGTTCGACATGTGCCGGTAACACATCTGTAACGCCGAAAACAGATCATGGCAAGCGTCGCGTACCTTCGCGGCGATAACGGCTGGTCCGGTTGCGGACAACGGAGAGGCGCAGTATGGACTGGGTGATATCAGGCGCGCTGTTCATTCTCATCGTGGCGACGCTGGTTATGCTAAGGAAGCGGGAGGGCCGTAGCCAGTAGCCCAAGGAGTCAGGTCATGACCGGTGCCAGCCCAGCCGGGTTCGATCTGTCGGACACGGCGTTCTGGGGCTGGCCGCTCGCCGACCGGGCCGCCGCGTTCGCGTTGCTCCGGGCCCAGCAGCCCCAGTTCTACGCCGAGCCAGAGGTCCCGTTCAGCGAGAAAGGCCCCGGGTACTACGCCCTGGTGCGGTACGCGGACGTGGCCGAGGCCAGCCGGCTTCCCGACGTGTTCTGCTCCGGCAGGGGCGCGACCAACATCGTGGACCTGCCAGCCGAGTTCAACGAGTACTTCGGTTCCATGATCAACATGGATGATCCCCGGCACGCCCGGCTGCGCCGGATCGTCTCCCGCGCGTTCAGCCCGCGGATGATCGCGAAATTCGAGGTCGACGTGCGCCGCGCGGCTACGACCGTCGTCGACGACCTGCTGAGGACCGGGCCGTGCGACTTCGTCCCGCACGTCTCAGCCCGGCTGCCGCTGAAGATCATCTGCGACATGATGGGCATCCCGGATGACCACTACGAGATGGTCCTGGCCAACACCAATATCATCTTGTCCGGGGCCGATCCGGAGTTCCTCAGCGAGGATCTCGACGTGGCGGTAACCCGGATCCTCGGTGCCGGCCAGGCCCTGGCCGACCTCGTCACCGGCCTGGCCGCCTCCCGCGCTCAGGCCCCCGGCGAGGACCTGGTATCCGCGCTGGTGACCGCGAACATCGACGGGGAGCTACTGACCAGCGCCGAGCTCGCCTCGTTCTTCATCCTCCTGGTGGCAGCGGGCAACGAGACCACTCGCACCGCGCTCTCGCACGCGCTGATGCTGCTCACCGAGTTCCCCGAGCAGCGCGCCCTGCTCCTCGGCGACCTGGAGGCCCGGCTCGAGGGAGCCGTCGAGGAGATCGTGCGGCACGCCTCGCCGGTCATCTTCATGCGGCGCACCCTCACCCGGGACCACACCATGAACGGCCAGGACTACCGCGCGGGCGACAAGGTGGTGCTGTTCTACTACGCGGCGAACCGCGACGAGGCGGTGTTCGCCGACCCCGAACGGTTCGACATCACCCGCTCCCCGAACCCTCACCTCGGCTTCGGCGGGGCGGGCCCGCACTTCTGCCTGGGTGCCCACCTGGCCCGCCGCGAGCTCACCGTTATGCTCCGCGAACTGCTCACCCGTGTCCCCGCCGTCACCGCCGGCGAGCCCGACCGTCTCCTGTCCAGCTTCGTCAATGGCATCAAGCGCCTGCCCTGCCAGTTCTGACTACGTCCCTGCCCGGCACGCGATGCCCGAGACCTCGGACGGCCCACCAGGCAGGCGTACGGTTACTGACACAGCCGCCGACCTGGGAGCCGCCGATGAATGTCTCGCTGGACGAACACCGGCTTGGCGGACTGCGCTGGATCGTGCTGCGCGGCCCGGACCGTGCGGCGTTCCGGGCGCTCGGTGAACACATGCGCCACGAGATGGCCGCGCTCACCGAGAACTGGGGACTGGTGGCCAGGCTTCGCCAGCACGTCACGGGCCCGCCGGGCCGCGACCGCCTCGATGAGGTAAGCCGGGCCAGCGCGCTGCATCACCCCGAGGCCTGGGCCGAGCTAGCCGCGTTCGCCGAAGGGTCCGCGATGCCGTTCGATGATCTGGCCCTGGTGAACTTCCGCGGTGACCTCGGTCCGGTGACCGGCGGCACCGGGTGCAGCGACCTGGCCTGGCGGCGGGAGCGATCCCTCATCGGCCACAACGAGGACGGCACGCCGGAGAACGTCGGCCAATGCGCCCTGCTCACGCTGGCCCTGGACGGCCTGCCGAGCGTGACCGCCTTCTGGTATCCGGGCTTCCTGCCCGCCAACGCGTTCGCCGTGACCGCCGACGGCCTGGTGTGGACCATCGATCACCTCCCGGTCGCCTCACCGGGCGACGGGGCGGGCCGCCATTTCGTCGGTCGCGGCCTGCAGCGATCGGCCCGGACCCTCGACGCGGCCGTCGACTACCTGAAAATCCATCCCTCGGCCGGCGGGTTCGCCTACACCATCGGCGACCAGAACGGCCGGATCGTCAACGTGGAGGCCGTAGCCGGACACCACGCAGTCGTGGAAGCACGACCAGACTCGGATCCGCTGCTGTGGCACACCAACCACGGCCGGTACCTCCCAGGCGCCGAGCCGGCCTCCGAAGGCACCAGCGTGGCGCGCGGGCAGAAACTGAGCGCGCTTCCTATTCCGGAGCAGGATCCCGACCCGGCCTGGTTCCTGTCCATCCTGGCCGACGCGCCGCTGCCGGACGGCGTCCGTGCCGATCCAGCACCCGGGCACGGATACAACGCCACCACGCTGTGCACGTTCATCGCGGACCTCACCGCCGGCCAGGCCGTCATCGCCGCCCGGGACGACCAGCCGGTCACGATCCCGCTACCCGACCTAGCCGAAGGCAATCCGCACCGTCACCGCCGCCTCGGGCCGGATAGAAGTGACCGGATGTCGTAACCATCTGGTAGCAATGTGAGCATGGCCGACAAAGACCAACCGGTACCGGAGCAGAACGACGAGGGGCTCCGCGACGAGGCTGAACGGCACTTGCGTGCGCTGGCCGGCGACCACGCAAGGCTGCGCGACGACCAGTGGACGGCGATCAGCGCCCTGGTCGCCGGCCGCCGGCGCGCGCTGGTGGTGCAGCGCACCGGGTGGGGGAAGTCGGCGGTGTACTTTGTCGCGACCGCGCTGCTGCGGGCGCGCGGTGCCGGGCCGACGGTGATCGTGTCACCGCTGCTCGCGCTGATGCGCAACCAGGTCGAGGCGGCAGGCCGGGCCGGGATCCACGCGCGCACGATCAACTCCGCCAACTCCCAAGAATGGGACCAGGTCTACGCGGAGGTCGCGGACGGCAAGGCCGATGTATTGCTGGTCAGCCCCGAACGCCTGAACAACCCTGGCTTCCGCGACCAGGTGCTGCCGAAGCTCACCGCCGCGGCGGGCCTGATCGTGATCGACGAGGCACACTGCATCTCCGACTGGGGCCACGACTTCCGCCCTGACTACCGGCGGATCCGCACGCTGCTGCAGGCCCTTCCGCCGGGGATCCCGGTGCTGGCGACCACCGCGACCGCGAACGCCCGGGTCACCCGCGACGTCGCCGAGCAACTCGGCGCCGGCCAGGACCCAGACGAGGTGCTCGTGCTACGCGGCCCGCTGGACCGGGAGTCGCTGCGCCTCGCGGTGGTGAGCCTGCCGACGGCCCACCAGCGGCTCGCCTGGCTGGCGGCCCGTCTCGTCGACGGCGGCTTGGCGGGATCCGGGATCATCTACACGCTGACCGTCGCCGCGGCCTATGAGACGGCGGCGTTCCTCCGCGACCAGGGAATCGCCGTCGCCGCCTACAGCGGCAAGGACGACCAGGCGCAGCGGCTGCAGGCCGAAGACGACCTGCTGTCCAACCGGGTCAAGGCGCTGGTGGCGACCAGCGCGCTAGGCATGGGATTCGACAAGCCCGACCTGGGGTTCGTGGTGCACCTCGGCGCCCCGCAGTCTCCGGTCGCTTACTATCAGCAGATCGGCCGAGCGGGCCGGGCCGTGGCCAAAGCAGAGGTGATCCTGCTGCCCGGCCGCGAGGACCGGGACATCTGGGCGTACTTCGCCTCGCTCGCGTTCCCGCCCGAGTTCCATGTCCGGGCGGCACTCACCGCGCTCGCCGACGCGGGCCGGCCGCTGTCCGTCGCCGCGCTGGAGACCCGGGTCGACCTGTCCCGGGGTCGGCTGGAATCCATGCTCAAGGTGCTCGACGTCGACGGCGCGGTACGCCGCACCGCGGGCGGCTGGGAGGCCACCGGTCGGCCGTGGGTTTACGACGAAGAGCGGTACCAGCGGGTCGCTCAGGAGCGGATGCGCGAACAGCAGTCCATGCTGACCTACCAGACGACCGATGCCTGCCGGATGGAGTACCTGCGCCGCGAGCTCGACGACCCGGAGGCTGCCCGCTGCGGCCGCTGCGACAACTGCACTGGCCGGGAGCCGGACACCGAAGTCCCGCAGGCCGGCGCGGATGCGGCGCGGCAGCGACTGCTTCGCCCAGGCGTCGAGGTCGAGCCCCGCCGGATGTGGCCGCCGGGAATGAAGGACCTGGGGATCTCCGGTGCCTCGGGCAAGATCCCCGCGGACCGTACGGCCGAGCCGGGCCGCGCGCTCGGTCGTCTCACCGACGTCGGCTGGGGGGCCACCCTTCGGGCGCTACTCGCCGCCGAGGCTCCCGACGAGCCGGTCACGGACCAGCTCACCGACGCCGTAGTCAAAGTCCTTGCCGCCTGGGACTGGAGCCAGCGCCCGGCTGGGATAGTCACCATGCCGTCGCGCATCAGGCCGGTCCTGATAACGAGCCTCGGCGAGCGCATCGCGCAGCTCGGCAGGCTGCCCTACCTCGGCTCGCTCGGCTACGCCAGCCCCGACGGCCCCGGCCCGCGCCGTCACAACAGCGCCCAGCGGCTGCACTCCCTGTGGCATGCGCTCACCATCCCAGACGACCTGCGCAGGGCACTCAGCCAGCTCACCGGTCCGCTCCTGCTCATCGACGACCGCATCGAGACCGGCTGGACCATGACCATCGCCGCCAACCAGCTTAGAGAGGCCGGCGCCCCCGCCGTCCTCCCCCTAGCCCTTGCCGTCACCACCGGCTGACACGCCGCCCCCCGTGAGGGCCCTACGCACTCAGTACGCCCGTCGGGATCCGTCAGGTTTGAAAACGGCGACCGCCCGCTCCAGAACCCCCGCCAAGCTGGAGGCGCGGCGGCACCTGTCACAGCCCGTTTCCGCGGAAACGCTTTGTGAAAATTTTCACAAGCCGTCTCCGGGGAAACGCCGCCCCGAACTCGTCGTGGCCTAGCTCGCCT
>PLIQ01000674.1 GCA_003140115.1 Actinomycetota bacterium
GCCGGTCCTGGCCGGCAAAGCCGGCGATCATCCCGGCCTGCGTGGAGCCGGTCACGCTGCACACGATGATGGTGTCGAAGAACAACCCGAGTTCCTGCTCCTGCTGCCGGACCTCGTCAGCCCAGTTCGCGAAGCCGAGGCCGCCGAGGCGATGGTCCGATGCNNTCCCAGCTGCTCTTGATGCCGATGCCGAAGCTCTCGTCGACCAGCCGGACTTCGGCGCCCATGATCCGGGAGAGCAGGATGTTCCCCACCCGGTCGTTGACGGCGTCGGGCCAGTCGACCCAGCTCTCCTGGACCAACAGGGCCTTCAGGCCCAGCTTGGCCGCGACCGCGGCCACCTGGCGGGTGTGGTTGGACTGCACCCCGCCGATCGAGACCAGCGTGTCCGCGCCCTGGGCCAGTGCGTCCGGGACCAGGTACTCCAGCTTGCGGGTCTTGTTCCCGCCGAAGGCCAGCCCGGAGTTGCAGTCCTCGCGCTTGGCCCAGATCGCCGCGCCGCCCAGGTACGCGGTCAGCCGCTCCAGCGGGTGGACCGGGCTCGGCCCGAACAGCAACGGATAGCGCGGGAAGTCAGCCAGCGACACGCAGTCACCGCCTAGAACAGCACGTACAGCTTCCGGATAGTCTCGTGGATCTGCCAGGTCCCGGTCCAGCCGCGCGGGAACACCGCGGTGTCGCCCGGCCCGATATCGGTCGGCTCGCCGCCGTCAGGTGTCACGGTCATCCGGCCCGACAGGATGTGCACGAACTCGTTGTCCGCCAGGCTCCACCGGGACGGACCCGCGGTGCACTCCCAGACCCCGGCCTCCTGGTCGCCCTCGCCGGTCCACAACGTGGTCCCGGAGGTGTGCATCGGCGCGCCGGTCGCCTCGTCCAGCGGCCCCCAGTCCTCGAGCTTGGCGTCGGCTGCGGCAGCAAGGAACGGGGTGGCAGTGATCATGACGAGGAGATCCTTTCCGGGAAGGGCAGGGCGATGGGGTCGGTGGCCAGGCGGCTGTGCCCGGCCTCGTCGAAGCGGTCCAGGCCGAGCGGGGACACGTCGAGCACATCGGTCTTCCCGGTGAGCGCCACGTCGGCGGCCGCCCGCGCCACGCCGGGTCCCCACATCATGCCCGCGCCCGCGGCGCTGGCCACGGTGACGTGATCCAGCCCCGGCGCGCGGCCGATGATGGGCAGGTGGTCGGGGGTGTAGTCGATGGTCGCGGCCCAGATCCGGCGCAGCCCGAGCCCGGCGGTGACCGGGACCAGGGCGGCCAGCCGGGCCCGAATCCGGGCCAGGTAGTCCTCGTCCACCTCCCGGTTCTCGCCCGGCGGCTCGTCTGGGTTGCTCATCCCGAACAGCAGGCCGCCCTCCTCCGGCCGCCAGTACAACCCCGCGGCCAGGTCGAACACCATCGGCACCCGGCCCGGATCCAGGTCCGGGTGCCGCTCGGTCACCGCGACCTGGTGCCGGACGCCGCCCGCCGGGATGCGCAGGCCGGCCAGCCGGCCGACCTCGGCCAGCTTCGGGCCGCCGGTCAGGACCACCAGGCCCGCGTCGATCCGCCCCTGGCTGGTATCCACACCACCGGGTGCCAGTCCGCGGAACGCCACGCGCTCGAGGACCTCGACCCCGCTGCGCAGCAACGCCACGGTGTAGGCGGCCACGTTCCGGGGCGGCGTGATGTACCCGTCCTGGGCGCAGAAGGTTCCGCCGAGCGTCTGCCCCGGCGCCAGCGTCGGGTTGACCTGATCCACCTCGCCCGGGTCGAGCCAGCGCACCGGCACGCCCAGCGCGGCCTGCATCGCCATCCGCTCGCGGGCCGCGGCGACGTCCGCCTCGGTGAAGCAGGGGAGCAGGTAACCCTGCTCGGTGAACCCGGAGTCGGTGCCGATCTCGTCCCGCTGGCGCAGGTAGAACTGGCGGGACCACAGGCCAAGCAGGACGGCCTCGGGCGTTCCGCCCTGCATCCGTACGACGCCGGCCGCCCGGCTGCTCGCGCCCTGCCCGAGGTGGCCCTTCTCGATCAGGACGACCCGGCCCAGCCCGGCCTGACGCAGGAAGTACGCGCACCACGCGCCCACCGTCCCGCCGCCCACCACCACCGCGTCAGCGCTCGTCATTGGCACACGATCGATGCTGGCATAGACTGAACATTCAGTCAATACAGCTGCGCGCCGAGAGGACCCGCCGGATGTACGGCTTGTCAACCGAAGACCTGGCCATTCAGACCCGGGCCCGCGGTTTCGCGGACGAGCTCATCCCCTTCGAGGAACAGGCTGAGGCCGCCGGCGGGGAGCTGCCCGCCGACCTGACCGCCGGGCACGCCAAGCGCGCCCGCGAGCTGGGCCTGCACTCGACCAACATGCCGGCCGAGCTCGGCGGCGGCGGCTGCACGACCCTGCAGCAGGTGCTGGTCCAGGAGCAGGTGGGCCGGGTGACCAACGCACTGGGCTGGGTGGCCGCCACCCCGCCGTCGTGGCTGCCCGGGGTGGCCACCGCCGACCAGATCGACCGGTACGTGCGGCCCGCGATCGCCGGCGAGCGCGAGGAGTGCTACGCGATCACCGAGGAGGGCGCGGGCTCCGACGTCGACGCGATCGAGGCCGCCGCCTACCGCGATGGTGAGGAGTACGTCCTCAACGGGGTCAAGTGGCACGTCACCTCGTACAACACCGCCGACTTCGCGTTTTTCCAGGCCAAGCTACCCGGCGGCGACCACGCGATGTTCCTGGTCGACCTGCCCAGCCCCGGCGTCCGGGTGGTCCGGACCCCGGCCTACTCCCACACGATCAGCCACCACCACCCGATCGTCGCGTTCACCGGCGTCCGCGTCCCGGCCGCGAACCTGGTCGGCGCCGAGGGCGACGGGATGGCCTTCGCGTACGAGTGGTTCCGGTTCGAGCGGCTGATGGTCGCCGCCCGCTGCCTGGGGGCCGCGGAAAGGCTTACCGCAGAAATGACCGCGTTCGCCGCCACCCGCCGGGCGGGCGGCGGCGTGATCGCCGACCACGGGCTGGTGGCCGGGATGCTCGCGGACAGCCTGACCGAGCTGTTCGCGGCGCGGGCCATGGCCTACGAGACGGCGCGCGGCATCGACCGTGGCCAGGCCAGCCCCGCCGCCGCAGACGGCCAGGCCAACAAGGTGTCGCACGCCCAGTGCTCGATGGCCAAGCTGTACTGCTCCGAGATGGCCGGCCGCGTCGCCGACCGGGCCGTGCAGGTCTTCGGCGGCCGCGGCTACATGCGCGAGAACGTCGCCGAGCGCTTCTACCGCGAACTGCGCGTCGAACGCATCTGGGAAGGCACCAGCGAGATCCAGCGCATGATCATCGCCCGCCAGATGGTCAAGCGCACCCCCGCCGCCCTCGCCTAGCCCGGCCCGGGGCCCATCGCAACCCCAAGCTCCTCACCTACGCCGCAAGGTCTCCATCCGCATCCCAGCCCCTGGGCCATGCGGTGAGCCGGAGCGGGGCCGGGGCTGCCGTCCGCCGTGCGCCGTCACGGTGGTGCGGGCGCGTGCGGTGGTGCAGCAGCGGCCCGTGGTGCGCCCGGCCCCGGGCAGCGCGTCCCGTTTTCCGTGTCGATGGCGCACCGTACCTGCTCTTGAGCGTGTAACGCGACTGCGGGAGGCGTGGTGTCATTTGCCTTCTGGTGCCGTCTGGCCTGAGCGGAGATTTCTGGCCCCCCGGGTGCTGCATGCGGTCGTTCCGTCCGCCCGGCGTCAAGATC
>PLIQ01000589.1:0-706 GCA_003140115.1 Actinomycetota bacterium
ACGATCTTCCCGATGGTCTGCGCGCCGGTCTCGGCCAGCAGTGGCCGCAGGATCTCCAGCGCCCCGGCCATCGCCTTGCCGGCGATCAGCATCTCGGGCACGAAGAAGTCGCCGCGCTCGAACCGGGCGCCCACCTCTTCCAGCGACGGGATCAGCGCCTCGTACAGCAGCTCCTCGGGGCCGAGGCCCTGGGCCAGGCCCTGGTTGGTCAGCTCCAGGACGGCCGGCTTGTTGCCGACCAGCGTGTCGTCGTAGAGCTGACTGAGGAGTTCCTCACGGGTCATGGCTAACCTGCCTTCCTGGTCTGCCTGGCTGCGCGCTGCCGGTAGCCGAGCACCGCGGACAGGCCCGCGGCCTCGGCCACGCAATGCCCGGCGGCCGCGGTCAGCCGGTCCCGGGTCATCCGGGCCGCCGGAGCCGACACCGACAATGCCGCGACCACGGCGCCGTCGAACCCGTACACCGGCGCGGCCAGCGCGATCAGCCCCGGCTCGAGTTCCTCGTCGGTGATCGCGTAGCCGCGTGCCCGCACCCCGGCCAGCTCGGCCCGCAGCGCCACCTCGCTGGTGATGGTCTTGTCGGTACGCCGCTCCAGCTTGTCCCCGGGCAGCTGGGCCGTCCCGTGGGCGAGCAGGACCTTGCCCAGCGCGGAGCAGTGCAAGGGCACGGAGAGTCCGACCCAGTTGGTGCCGCCGATGAAGTAGGT
>PLIQ01000589.1:729-2511 GCA_003140115.1 Actinomycetota bacterium
CGGACCAGCCCGTTGCGCTCGAGCGCGAGCAGCAGCCGGGACGTGGTGGATTTGGCCAGCCCGGTGGCCGCGCTCAGCCCGGTGAACGTCAGCGGGTCGGTCGCGTGCACGACCTCGGAGAGCAGGCGAGCCGCCCGGTCGACGGCCTGGGTGCCGTTCTGGTTGCTCATCCGGGGTTTCTCATTCCTGGGATTCACGATGCCTGGGGTCCCGATGTCCTGGGGTCGCGTTGTCTTGGGTTCGCGCTGTTCTGGGTTCGTGCGGTTCCACTTTGTGGGACCTAGTTCTACTATGTGATCGTAAGGCGCGGTCTAGTATCGGTCAAGTTCCAGTCCTTTAGCTCCTCTGGCTCCGCGGGCCCTCCGGAAAGGCTGAGCGATGTTCCTCAACACGATGCCTAGGTACGAGATCCTCTCCGCGGACGCGATCGGGGTGCTCGACCGCGGCTGGCGGCGGATCGTCTCCGAGATCGGCATTCAGTTCGCCAAGCCGGAGGCGGTCGAGCTGTTCGCCAAGGCGGGCCAGCGGACGGACGGCGAGGTGGTGTTCCTGGACCCGGAGTTCGTCCTGGAACAGGTGGCCAAGGCGCCCCGGGAGTTCGACGTCCAGGCCCGGAACCCGGCGCACAACGTGCACATCGGCGGCGACCACATGGTGTTCAGCGCGGTCTACGGCTGCCCGTTCGTGCGCGAGGGCGACGTGCGCCGCGACGCCACCCTGAACGACTTCCGCCAGCTGTGCAGCTTGTCGCAAAGTTATGCTGAACTCGACTCGGCGGGCGGGGTGATCTGCGAGCCGAACGACGCCCCGCTCGACTCCCGGCACCTGGACATGATCTACGCGCTGCAGACCCTGACCGACAAGATCTACATGGGCAACGTGGTCTCCGGCCCGAACGCGGCCGACACGATCGCGATGACGTCGATCTTGTTCGGCGGGCGCTCGGTCATAGAGCAGACCCCGGCCACGATCTCGCTGATCAACTGCAACTCCCCGCTGCGCTGGGACGACCGGATGCTGGACGCCCAGTTCGAGTACTGCGCCGCGGCGCAGCCGGTGGTCATGACCCCGTTCCTGCTCATGGGGGCCATGTCCCCGGTGACGATCCCGGCCGCGCTGACCCAGCAGCTGGCCGAGGCGCTGTCCGGCATCGCGCTGGCCCAGCTGATCCGGCCGGGTTGCCCGGTCATCTTCGGGTCGTTCCTGTCCAACATCGATATGCAGTCGGGCTCGCCGTCGTTCGGCACCCCGGAGTCGGCCATCGGCCTGCTGTGCACCGGCCAGCTGGCCCGGCACTACGGGCTGCCGTTCCGCACCGGCGGCGGGCTGAACTCNNTTCCTGGCCGGCACCAACTTCGTCATGCACGCGGCCGGCTGGCTGGAGGGCGGCCTGGTCAGCTGCTACGAGAAGTTCATCATCGACATCGAGCTGCTGCGCGAGCTGCGGGTGGAGTTCACGCCGCTGGAGATCGACGAGGCCTCACTGGCCTTCGGCGCGCACGAGGAGGTAGGGCACGGCGGGCACTTCCTCGGCGCCGCGCACACCATGGAGCGGTTCCGCGACTGCTTCCAGCGGCCGATGCTGTCCTCGACCGCGAACTTCGAGCGCTGGCTCAAGCTGGGCGGCAAGGACACCGCCGCCCGGGCGGGCGATATCTGGCGGGCCAAGCTCGAGTCCTTCGAGCCGCCGCCGCTGGACGACGCCATCCGCGCCGAGCTAGACGACTTCGTAACCCGCCGCCGTCGCGAACTCGGCGATTAGCCCCCGCACCGCCGTCCGGC
>PLIQ01000368.1 GCA_003140115.1 Actinomycetota bacterium
CGCCCGGTCCAGGCGGCCATGCTGTGGCGGGTGGTCAGGGTGTCGGGGTGGTCGGGGCCGAGGACGCGCTGCCGGTCGGGCAGCAGCGCGGTGAACAACTCCAGTGCGGCCCCGGCCTTCCCGGCCTCCCCGGTCCAGTCGGCTATGTCGTGGCGAGTGGTCAGGGTGTCAGGGTGGTCGGGGCCTTGCATCCGCTGCCGGTGGGGCAGCAGCGCGGTGAACAATTCCAGTGCGGCGCCGGCGTCCCCGGCTCGCCCGGTCCAGACGGCGATGTTGGAGTGAGTCGTCAGCGTTTCTGGGTGGTTTGGGCCGAGGACGCGTTGCCGGTCGGGCAGCAGCGCGGTGAACAATTCCAGCGCGGCGCGGGCGTCCCCGGCCCGTCCGGTCCAGAACGCGATGTTGTGGCGGGTGTTGAGAGTGCTGCGGTCGTCCGGGCCGAGCACCCGCTCCCGGTCGGGCAGCAAGGCGGTGCACAACTGCAGGGCGGCGCGGGCGCCCCCGGCCCGCCCGGTCCAATGGGCTAGGTTGTGGCGGGTGTTCAGCGTGTCTGGGTGGTCGGGGCCGAGGATCTGGCGCTGGTCTCGCAGCAAGGCGGTGCACAGCTCCAGGGCGGCGCCGACGTCTCCGGCCTGTCCGGTCCACAGGGCGATGTTGGCTCGGGTGGCCAGAGTGTCAAGGTGGTCGGGACCCAAGATCCGCTGCCGGTCGGGCAGCAAGGCGGTGCACAGCTGCAGTGCGGCGCGGGCGTCCCCGTTCCGCCCGGTCCAGGCGGCGATGTTGTGGCGGGTGGCCAGGGTGTCGGGGTGGTCGGGGCCGAGTCCCTGACGGAGACGCTCATACCAGGATTGCCACAGCGCGAGGTTGTCTGCCGGGGTCGGGAGTTCCGGCAGCGCTGACAGCGCCTGATCTGATTGTCCAATGGCCCAGAGGTGCTCACTGCGGCGGTCCCTCGCGTACGCCGCGACAGGCTTACTGTGCGGGCCGGCCTGCTGCAGATCGGCGAGAGCCTGCACGATCGCAGAGTGAGCTTCGGTGACGGCATCCTCGCCGAAGTGACCGCGCAGGAAGCCGGCGATTAGTTCATGAGCGGGCCCGACCCGTTCGTCCGGGCTGCCGGCGTCGGCTCTGGCCAGGAGTTCGCCGAGGGCGACCAAGCCATCCCGGACGCGTACGGCCAGAGTCTGGTCGCTGCGATCCTCGGACCGGAGCGCGGCAACCAGAACCTCTAGCGGCATCCGTGCGCCCACGGGCGCGGCGGCGAGCACCCTGGCCACGTCCGCCACCGGTGCCTGCGGAGCCGTGGTGACCGCTCCCGAGACGGCCTTCTCAAACACCGGCGCCAAGTCCAGGCCGGGGTACAGTTGCGCGCCAGCGAAGTGGCCCGCCCGGTGCAGACCGCTGAGCACGCGGGCCCGCAGCCACTCTCCGCCACTCAGCAAGGCGATCCGGTCCCTCGCTTCCGGATCCTCCACCAGGGCTCGCACCAGCTGTTTGACGCCTTCGGGGTCTCCCTGGGGCAGGTGGATTTGTGAGGCTGCGGGCAGGTCGTCCATGTGGCGCCCGGTCACGATCAGGCCCGCGTGGTGCAGGTTTGTGAAGGCCTCGAGCAATCGCCGTCGCTGTACGGTGTCGAGTTGCTCGACGGTGTCGACCCCAACCAGGACCCGTGCGTCCTCTGGGTCGAGGTGGGCGAGCGGGCCGGTGACGACCTGGTCGAACCGAGGTAGTTTCTCTTGCTCGTGAACAGGCGTGGCATTCTGGAACCGTTCGGCGGCCTTGCGGTAAGCCGGGCTCTTGTCCAACTGCTCAAGCAGCGCCTCGGCCAGGTCCGCCAGGTTGTCACCCAGCCGGGCGGTAACCAGGGCGTCCACGCTTAGGTAATCCCCGGCGCTGCTGCGTCCGAACGAGGCCAGCAGCGCTGACTTGCCGGTACCGGGGCCACCGGTGATGGCGATCGGCGAGACGCGGTTGGCGAGCAGTCGCATCACGTCCGCGGCGGGGCCCGGACGCATCTGCCAGTTCCGGGTCAAGCGGGCGACCACGCCCGCCATCTGCGTCCCCGCCAGCGCAGGCCTCAGGTCCGCCGCGCTATTGAGGCCCAGCCACAAGCCCGCGTCACGGCTGCCGTTCAACGACATGTGTGTCGTCGGCGCAAGGTCCGAGCAATCGGCGGGTGCGACGTCACGCAACCGGTCATGTTCGTCGTAGGCTCGCAGCTGGGCGTCGGCCGTCTCCGGCGAGCCCTTTTTCAGCAACTCAATTAAAGACCTGCTGAAGCACCCCCGAGATGCCACCTCCTGAGGGCGGGTGGCCGCGAAAACCTCCACCCTCGCCTGAAGCCCCTGCCATAGAAGCCCGGGAACCGGGTCGGAGATCACAGCACCCGAATGGCAGGCGTCGATGACCAACATCAGGCCGTCGACACCCGAATATCGCCGCAGCAATTCCTTGATCCGCTGGCCGATGGGGACAGCGTTCTCGGAATCGATCAGGTCCGGGCTGGGGGTGTCAGAAGCGACGAGGTAGAAGTCTTGGCCCTCTTTGTGGCCGTGGCCGAGGAAATACACGAATAGCGTCGCCTGCTCCCGGCCAGCGCTGGCCATGGCCTCATCGAGCGCCTTCACTATCTCCGCCCGAGTGGTGGTGGCCGATGCGGTGAGGAACTCCCGGCCGTCCGGAAGCGCAGGTCGGCATGACCCGTAGCGGTCGTCCAGAACCACCGCGCGCAGGTCCTGCATCACCTCGGGAACGAAATCGAGCTTACCGAAGCGGTCGTTTTGAACACCGATCAATAGCGCACGCCGCTCACCCATGGAACAGTCTTACAGTAAGAAGCGCGACAACGACAGCCTTAACCACTGAGATTGGGTCTTGGGGGATACATGGCGCAGATCGTGCTCATCCATGGCATCGGACAGCAGGGCAGCACCGTCGAGGAGCAGGAGGCCGAGTGGTTGCCCAGTCTGGTCAAAGGAGTCCTGGCCAGCGGGCACCCGAATGCGGCAGCCGTGGCCGCGCGGGTGGCGGCCTCGACAGATCGGAACTGCCCGTCCCTGGCCCGGATGGCGTTCTACGGTGACCTGTATCTGCCCACCGACACGCAGGGGGACGAGGTGTCAGCGTCGCCCGCGGCCGAGGCCCTGGCCGAGGCGTTCGCCGCCGCCCTGCTGGCGCACGCCGCCGTCAGCGGCGACCCGAGGCTGGCAGCCGAGGCGGCCAACGCGCTTCGCCAGGCTGATCCCGGTCGCGATGGTGTGCAAGGTCTAGGCGCTCGCGCCCGCGGCGCGGCCGCCGTGCTGGATGGCAACGCCTGGTTGACGACGCGCATCTTCGGAGCGCTGCAGAAAGCTAAGCAGGATCTGGTGCAGGTCACTCGATACCTTACTGAGAACGACCTGCGCGCTACCGTCCAGGCCAGGGTGACGGCGCTCCTGGACGACGACACACAACTCGTTATCGGACACTCACTCGGCACCGTCGTCGCCTGGGAAGCCTGCCAGGTACTGGGCCGGCCCCTGCCCATCCTGGTCACCCTCGGCAGCCCACTCGGGCTCGACAACGTGGTCTACCCGCGACTCCGCCCCCAACCTCCGACCTGGCCACCACTCGTCCGTCGGTGGGTAAACGTCGCACATCCAGACGACGTGGTCGCGGTCGAACCTGACCTGGGACGGCTGTTCCCGTCCCCGAACGGTCTGACTATCGAGTCCCACACCCCGCGGAGCAAGCACGAGCACCACGCCGCCGCCGGCTACCTCGGCGAGCAGGCCACCGGCCGTGCCGTCGCCGACGCCCTGAGTGGGTGAGCCCCAGCTGCCGGGTTTTCGCCGGTGCCAGTAGGGGGTTAGGGAGTTACAGGGTCACGCCGGTCAGCGCGGCGCAGTGCCTGAGCAGTCCGTCCTGAACCGTGAGATCGCGGGCGGCGGGGTGTGGCGTGCGGG
The DNA here is from genome assembly GCA_003140115.1 of Actinomycetota bacterium. The sequence continues at coordinate 3,942 of PLIQ01000368.1, forward strand.
GCTTCTGGTGATAGAAGTAGCCGCCCGTCACCCTTGCGTCCGGATCCGGGCTGACGGCCAGCCATGCCTGGGTCACCGGGCCGAGTGACATGTCATCGGGTGCGCCGGGGCCGCCCATTCTGGTCGGTACCCAGCCAGGCTCAAGCGCGTTCGATAGGACATCGGTCCACAGCCGCGCGACGGCGAAGGCGAGCACGACGTCGAACAGCTTGCTGTCGGAGTATGCCTGCGAGCCGTTCCAGTGACGGTGCTCCCACTGCGGATCGGCCAGGCCGGGATCCCCGCCGCGATGCATGCCCGAGCTGAGGTAGACCAGCCGGGCAGGCCGCTCGATCAGGCCGGTGAGCAGGTACGGAGCGAGCACGTTGATCGCGAAGACGTGCTCCAGGCCGTCATCGGTGCGGATCCGCGGCTCCCGGTAACCGACCCCGGCATTGTGAATGACCGCGTCGTAAGGACCGCCCGCGTTAGCCTGCTCGGCGACCTGCCGCATACCCGCGATACTGGACAGGTCGCCGACGACGACGGCTCTGGCCGCGGGCAGAGCCGCACGTGCGTCCTCAGCCCTGGCTGCACTGCGGGCATGCAGCGTGACCGAATGCCCATCGTCGGCCAGCAGCCTGGCCGCCATCAGTCCCAGCCCCTCGGTGGAGCCGGTGATGAGCACGCGTGACATCAGCAATCCCCTTCGAGCGCAAGCAGCGCAAGCATAGGCCGAGATGATCGAACGGCCGGCCTAGAGGCAACTTGTGCCGGGTCCGGTTGGTTAGGCACGCAGATGCTCCCGGCTGGCGTGCATCAGTTCTAGGGCGTGGTCGACATTGTCGCCGGCCAGCTTGCCGTCGCGCTTGACCACGTCGCCCCCAACGATCACCGTCTCGACGTCGGCGGGACCCGCTCCGAGGACCATGACGGCGACCGGGTCGCCGAACCCGTCGAGGTGGGGAGATCGCATGTCGATGACCACGATATCGGCCTGTTTGCCCGGCGTGAGGGTGCCGATCTCGTCTTCAAGGTGCCACACCCGGGCTCCGTCGATGGTGGCCAGGCGCAGCATGTCCCGCTGGTGCAGGTCCACGGNNGCCGGCGCTGCAGATGGTGTCGATGCCGAAGCCGGAGACGATTCCCCGGCTCAGGGCGGGCCCGGTGGCCGGAAAGGTGCCGAACTGCATCAGCATGTCGGTGGACGGCGTGATGGTCACCGTGCCCTGGGTTTCAGCGATGAGGTCGAACTCCCGGTCGGTGAGCATGTTGCCGTGCACGTAGTTGACGTCCGCTCCGAGCAGACCGTAGCGCTGCAGGGTCGTGATCGCGTCGGCGGTGCCCGCCATGCCCACGTGCACCGAGATCGGCAGTCCCAGGTCGCGGGCGAACGCGTAGTCTTCGGCGTTACGCTCGGCGCTGGTGAAACAGGGCCCGCGTAGCGCCATGCCCATCCGCAGCCGCCCGTACGTGCCGGAAGCGAAGTACTGATCGCGCATGCGGCGGGCGTCGGCCGGGTGCGGCGGGTTGGGATCGTCGGTGGCCGGACCGGGTCCCCCGTAGAGGAAGTAGCCGCGAATCCCTGAGTCCCGCAGGCCGCGCAGGTCCGCGTCGGCGTGCGCCGGGGACCGGTCGTTGTGCGCCCAGTCGGCGATCGTGGTTATCCCCGCGTCAAGGGCCTGCAGGGCGCCCCACAGCGTGCCCGCATACATGTCTTCGGGGGAGTACTTCAGCGAGATGCCGGTCAGCACGGCGGGCCCGTACCCGGCCCCGGTGATCTGCGGCGTGTAGCCGCCGATAGCGCCCTGCCACACATGACGGTGAGTGTCCACCAGGCCCGGGATCACGAGGCGGCCTGCCGCCTCGATCACCTCAGCGGTGGTGGTCGTGGGCACTAGATCCGGGCCGACGGCAGTGATGACGCCGTCTGCCACCAGGACGTCGCCCGCTGGCAGGTCGCCCAGGTCCGGGTCGACCGTGACGACGTGCCCGCCCTTGATCAGCAGTTCTTTCGCCATGATCTCTCCCTTTGTCTACGTCAGCGACCGCCGTGCCGGTGCCCATGTCCTCCACGGTGCGGTGCCGGCGTGCCCCTCGTCCAAGACCTATTAGCGCGTCTGCCATACCGCGCAGGTATGGCGAGTTGCCATATCCGGGGGGTATGACAGCCAGCCGGACAGGTATTGGACTACACGGCCGGCCCGGACGCATCGTGAAACCTGGAAGCCACCCGGGGCAAGGAGACAGGCATGAGCACCATCCACGACGACCTCATCGAGCGCTCGGTCAATATTCACTGGCCAGACGGCTACGATCCCGACCACGCCGACCTGTTCGCGCACAACACGATCGTCATCGAGGCGCCCGCCGAGACCATCTGGGCCAAGCTCATCGCCGCCACCGCCTGGCCCACCTGGTACTCCAACGCCAGCGACGTCGTCGTCAACGACCCGTCCGGCACGCTCAGCGAAGGGGTCACCTTCAACTGGAGCACGTTCGGCCTCAAGATCGCCAGCACGGTCGCCGAGTACGTCCCGCACACCCGTATCGGCTGGTACGGCACCGGCGACCAGATAAGCGCCTATCACACCTGGCTGCTCATCCCGCGCAGCGGCACCAGCACCTACGTCGTCATGGAAGAGACCGACACGGGCGCCGCCGCACGACACCTCGCCCAGGCCAACCCCGGCCACATGCACCGTGGTCACGACCTATGGAACATCAGCCTCAAGTTCGCCTGCGAAAGCTGACCGACGGCTCAGGTGGCGGGCAGCGGCCGCGCGATGAACGCCAGAAGACTGCCCTGCACCGCGGCCAAGCTGCCCAATCCGAAGACGAGGACACCTGCCGCGGGCGCCAGGATCTCTTGCACGACCTCGCCCAGCGGGTCCTCGAGGCGGCCCAGGCGCGTTCCTTCGGCCACGGACGTGCCGGGGGCCACCTCCGGGTACCACAGGCCGGCACGCTCGCTGAGCACGTCGGCCGCGTTCTCGAACAGGGGCAGCCGGGGCCGGGCGCCTGCTTCGGCCGGCAGTATGCCCACCTGCGCCGCGATCCGGCGCAGGCCGTTCCGCTGAACATCGGCCTCCTCCTGCGACCAGCGGCCCTCGCCGCCCACCTCGATCAGAACAGCGGGGATCCCGGCCATAGCGGCGGCGCGGATGGTAGATCCCTCCAGGGGGTCCACGATGAGCCGCGGGACGTCGAAGCAATCGGCCATCGCGCGGGTCCGCTCATCCAGGACGCCGTCCGGTCCCGGGCTGGCCCCCGTGAACGGATCAAGCGCCTCGGGAAGGTCGCCGCAATGGCAGTCGACGTAGTAGTCGGCGCGGGCCAGCAGGTTCTCCCATAGCCAGGCGGCCAGCCGCGCGGTCGGGCCACCCTGCGGGTCTCCGGGGAAGGACCGGTTGAGGTTCTTACCGTCAAGCGGGTTGACGAAGGCCATTCGCTGTTGAAAGGCAACCGGGCTGGACTGCAAGCTCACGACGATTGTTCCGCGCATCAGCGCGGGATCCAGCTCGCGGACAAATTGCCGGACCGCGACCATCGGCACGTATTCCCCGCCGTGGATTCCCGCGGTGACAGCCAGCACCGGGCCGGGCGCGCTTCCGTTCGTGATGACCATCGGCAACGAGACGCTGCTCGTGCCGAGGCTGACCAGGCAGTTGCCACGGACCTGCGACCCGGCCTGGACCACGAGATCACCGAGGATGTAGGTCACAAGTGCTCCGATCGCAATGCGGTACCGGTCAGGATCCGGTACCGGCCAGCGGAAGAGCCGCGACGGTACGTTGCGGCTCAGAAAAACGCATGGGATCCATGAAGCTAACGTCCGTGGTGCTCGTTCCCTCAACGATCAGATCAGCAGCGACGGCGCCGAGCGACGTAGCCATCTTGAACCCGTGACCGGAAAAGCCGACGGCCACGACCACGCCATCCATGCCGGGAATGTGGCCGAGCAGGCCCGTCTCGTCGGCCGTGTATCCGTCCGCACAGACCACCATTTTGACCGGCTCGGGAACCAGGTCGGGCAGAAAGGTGCGCACCCAGGACCGTACCGTATCGAGGTGGCGCGGATCCCAGGTGAGCGGGCGCGCCATCGACGTGACCTCGTCGAGATAGATGCTCGCCGCCACCTTCGCGGTCCATCCGTCGGTGCTGGGGAACCCGTAGAACTGAGCATCACGGGAACTGCGGATGAAGACCTGATGCTGCTGGCTCCGGTACCGGTCCGCGTCTGCGATGGGGAACCAGGTCAGTACCTGAGGGAGCACGGCCAGGTGCGTGCCGAGTCCGGCGCAGACCGGCCCGGCACCCGTCCCAGTGGCGATCAGCACCCGCGCCGCGCGAACCTCCTCCTGATCAGTCCGCACCGACCACCGGTCGCCGCGGCGTTCCAGAGCCGCGGCCGTCCTGTTACCCAGGAACGAAGCTCCGCGGCGCTGGGCGAGGTGGACGGCCGAGAACACGGCGCGCTCGCTGCGCACGTAACCGCCCTCCGGATCGAACAGGGCGACGTCACCCTCGCGGATCAGGTGCTCGGGCAGCCGCCGTTGGGCCTCTTGTCCCGTCACCACTTCGAACGCCAGGCCCCGCTCTCGCCCCGCTCGCAGCAAGGCCGCGTGATGGGGGTGGTCGTGATCCATGATGGTCACCACGCCGGTGGTCTCCAGCAGGGCGGCCCCGGTGTCCGCTTCCAGCTCGCGCCACAGGTCGCGGGCGCGCTGCAGCAGGGGCGTGTAATGCCCGCCCTCGGCGTACACCATGCGGAACACCCGGGACTCACCCGCGTATGCCGAGAACGGCCCCGGGATCGTGAACCGGTCGATGCCGACGNNGTCACCGCGCGTCCATCGTTCCTTCCGCCGTGAGCCAGACGCCCCTTGACGAGCAGGACCGGTCGCCGGGCAACTACCTGCACCCTAACGCTGGGCTGTCATAATGCGCGAATGACCGCGCGCAGGCCGACGATCGTCGCAACCAGTATCGGATTCCGGCTGGCCGGGCGCGGGGCGCTGGATTGGCGGCTGGGACCGGCGTACGGACTGGCAGCCTCGCTGGCGCGGGCCGGGGACAGCCCTCGGGTGTGCCTGGTCGGGACGGCTCTGGGGGATGCCGGCGATACGATGCTGGCGATCTATGCGGCCTTCGGCCGGGCCGGCTGGCGCGTCAGCCATCTCGCGTTGTTCCCTGAGCCGAACGTCGCGGACGTCCAAGAGCATCTGCTGGCTCAGGACGTCGTGTGGGTGGCCGGCGGCAGCGTGGCGAACCTGCTGGCCTTGTGGCGGTTGCACGGGATCGGCCCGGCTATGCACGCGGCGTGGCAGGCTGGCGTGGTTCTGATGGGCGTCTCCGCGGGCTCGGTCTGCTGGTTCGCCGGCGGTACTACCGACGCCTTCGGCCTGCCGTTGCGCCCGGTGACCGATGCCCTGGGCTTCCTTCCCTACTCCAACAGCCCCCACCATGACGCCGAGGAGCAGCGGCGGCCCACGATCCACCGGCTGATCGGCGAAGGCACCTTGCCGGACGGCTACGCGAGCGACAACGGGACGGGGCTCATCTTCGAGGGGACAGATCTCGTCGACTGCGTGACCGAAGCCGACGGGGCCAGGACGTGGCAGATGACTCGCCGCGACGACGGGACCGTCGAAGAGGTTCCGCTGCCGACTCGGCTGCTGTCGTCCTGACCAGCGCCGACCGGACAGGGTGATCGGCTAGGCTTTGGCCGCTAACGGCGGGTGGAGTGTCTGCACTGCTGGGAAGGGTGTGGGTTCCATCACTGAAGACCTGGGTTTCGGGGAGGTGCTGCGCGGTCATCGCCACGCGGCGCGCCTGACGCTAGAGCAGCTGGCTCAGGTGTCGGGGGTCAGCACCCGGACCTTGTCGGATATGGAGCGCGGACGGAGCAAGGGGCCTCAGCACCGGACCGTAACCGCGTTGGCGGACGCGCTTGCGCTGGCCGGGGACGCTCGCGAGCAGCTCATTGAGCTGGCGCGTGATGGCCGGCTGCGGGATTACTGGACGCGTCCGGCGGGCGTGTGTGAGCTGCCCCGGCTGATTGACGACTTCACCGGCCGCGCCGCGGAGCTGGCCTGGATAAGCGAGCTGGCGTATGCCGAGAGTTCGCCGGGCGCCGGGGTCGGTCTCATCACCAGCTCGGGGGGAATGGGCAAGACCACGCTCGCCGTCCGGGCCGCCCACATGCTGCGGCCGAGCTTTCCTGGCGGGGTGTTCTTTCTTGATCTATTCGGTATGTCCGGGCGGCCGATGGCTGCCGGTGACGCGCTGCGGCTGCTGCTTCGCGCGCTCGGCGTCGCGGACAAGAAAGTCCCGGGTGATCTCCAGGGGCGCGCTTCGCTGTACCGGTCGCTGCTGCGAGACCGGCCTGTCCTGGTCGTTCTGGACAATGCCGGGTCGGAGGAGCAGGTGCGTCCGCTGCTGCCGGGTGCGGGCCCGGGCCGGGCGCTGATCACCGCCAAGCGGCTCCTGCCTGGCCTGGAGGGCGTACGCCGGCTCGTGCTGAGGCCCCTGGCGTTGCCCGAGGCGACGGAGTTGCTGACCGGGATCCTCGGTGACCGTGCCGCCTCCGACGGGGAATCGGCGCTCACCCGGCTCGCCGAGTTGTGCGAGGGACTGCCGCTGGCGCTTCGGATCACCGGGAACCGGCTGGTCAGCCGACCCGGCTGGGCGGCCGCCGAACTCGCTGCCCGGCTGGCGGACGAGGAGCGCCGTCTGGATCAGTTCAAGGCCGGCGACCTGGAGGTCGCCAGCGCGTTCGCGATGTCGTACGAGCAGCTCGCAGATTCCGCGCGGCGGATGTTCAGGCGGCTGGCCGTGGCCCTGGCCGGGACTTCGACGCCGCCCTCGCGGCGGTCGCGGGAGGAATGTCAGCCGGGGACGCCTGGGACGCCCTGGACGGGCTCGTCGACCTCGGCCTGCTACAGGACAGCGCCGCGGGCCGGTACCGGTTCCATGATCTGGTCCGCAAGTTTGCCCGTCAGCGGTTTGACGAGGAGCCCCTGGGTGAGCGGGATGCACTGACCGGGAGGGTGACGTCGTGGCTGCTACGGATGGCCACGATGGCCGGGCGGTGGTTCGAGCCCGGCTCCGGCCCTCCCGCCGGGCCCGACCCAGACCTCGCCGTCGTGTCCTCCGCCGAGGATGCCGAGCGGTGGC
>PLIQ01000596.1 GCA_003140115.1 Actinomycetota bacterium
AGCAGGTAGGTCACGTTGCCCGGGGTGAGCGGGTTCAGGTGAATGCCGCGGAAGATGGCGGGCATCGCGACGATGACGATGGACGCGTCGATCGTCGCCATCGTCATGCTCAGCGTCGTATTGGACAGGGCGATCCATCTGTACCTATCGGACTGCTGGTCGCCTGATGTCCCGTTCACATGATCCGAGTCCACGCTTTGCCGCACGTTAACCCAGTCTACCGCGAGACACTTGCTTAATGGCAACTATTTATCTCGCCGACTTTCAACCGTCTGGCGCGCCGTTGCCGGGAGCGACTGGAGCGGGCCCGGAAACCGGGCGCTGGCTCCAGAAGATGTAGTACACGGCGGTCAGGGCGATCAGGACGAACGCGATGATGGCGTTGAACAGCGAGACCACGATGGCGACCACGTAGACGCCGGCGCCGCCGACGAAACGCAGCCGCGCGGCCCAGTGCACCTGCGACGGCAGCGGCTCGGTCCGGTGATCGCCGTGCAGCGTCCACTCGAAGATCGAGCCGAAGCCGATCGACATGCCCAGGAACACCGCGCTGTACAGGACCATGGCGACCTTCACGTCCGGGCCGCCGACCGGTAGGTACTGTGCCACGGTCGCGGTCGAGAACGGGATCAGCACGACGAAGAGCAGCACGACCAGGTTGAGGAAGAGTAGCGTCCGGTCCACCAGCGCGAGGCTCTTGATCAGCACGTGGTGATTGACCCAGATGATGCCGATGATGAAGAAGCTCAGCAGATAGGCCGCGAACGACCACCGGTGTTCCCAGAGCTGGTGCTGCAGCTTGATGCCATGCCCCGGTCCCTCGATGGTGAGGTTGAGCGCGAGCAGGGTGATCGCGACCGCGAAGACGCCGTCGCTGAACGCCTCCAGCCTGGTCCGGTCCACATCGGTATCCTCCGCCGCTTTCCCGCCGGCCGTGTCCATTTATGCCGAACGGCCGGCCGTCGCAGCGGCCAGACTCGCGTCTTGCTTGCGCGGGCGGCGCCGCGGGTGCATTCTGTCGGCCATGACCCGGGACGGCAGCGGTCCTGCGGGCAAGACCACCAGGCGGGCGTTTCTCGGCCTGGGCGCGGTCGGGATCGCTGCCGCGGCGGCTGGGTGCACCAGCGCTGAGTCCACGTCGGCCGCGATCGGCGCGACCCCGCGCGCCAGCACGGGTCACCGCGTGGTGTCGGAGAACTCCCGGCCCGGTGATCCGCACTGGCAGATCCGGCACCTCGGGGCGGCGAACGCGATCATGGGGTACGCCGGCGCGGCCAGCGTGCTAACCGGCCAGTCGTTCCCGTTGTTCGTGTCGACCACCGCGGCGGGGTTCCGGGTCCAGGCCTTCCGGCTGGGCTGGTACGGCGGCGACGGCGCCCGCCAGGTCTGGCAGTCCGGTCCGCTGCGCGGCCACCGGCAGAACGCGTCGGGCCTGACCGGCTCGACCAACACCGTGCAGACCGTCTGGGACCCGGTCACCGAGGTCCCGACCGACGACTGGCCCGCGGGCGCGTACCTCCTCCGCCTGGACGCGGACTCCGGCGCACAGCGGTACGTGCCGGTGACGGTCCGCTCGGCCAGCACCGCGGGCCAGGTCGTGCTCAAGGCCGCCGTCGCGACCTGGCAGGCCTACAACACCTGGGGCGGCTACGACCTGTATGTCGGCCCCGGCCAGTCCTACGCGAACCGGTCGCTGGCGGTCAGCCTGGACCGGCCGTACGACCTCAACGGCGCGGACATGTTCCTGACCTACGAGCGCAACGTAGTCGTGCTAGCCGAGTCCCTGGGGCTTCCGCTGGCCTACGTGACCGGCATGGACATCGCCGCCGATCCGGACCTGCTGGACGGGGCCAGCGCGCTGGTTTCCGGCGGGCACGACGAGTACTGGACACCGGCCGAACGCTCGAACGTGACCGCGGCCCGCAACGCCGGGGTCAACCTAGCCTTCCTCGGGGCCAACGCGATGTTCCGGCGGACCAGGCTGGACGACAGCGCCCGGCTGGTCATCTGCTACAAGACCAGCTATACCGAGGACCCCATGTACGGGGTGGACGACGCGCTGGTCACCAGCGACTGGCGCGAGCCGCCGGACCCCGACCCGGAGTCCTCCTTGATCGGCACTATCTACGAGGGCTATCCCGCCGTCGCGCCGTACGTGGTGGTATCCCCGGATAGCTGGGTGTTCGCCGGGACCAGCGCGCCCGAGGGAGCCAGCTTCCACAATCTGATCGGCGTCGAGTACGACCGGGTCAACCCGGCCTACCCGGTGGAGCGGCCGATCCAGGTGCTGTCCCACTCGCCGCTGGTCTGCCAGGGCGCGTCCAGCTTCGCCGACTCGGCCTATTACACGCACTCCGGCGGGGCCGGGGTGTTCAACTCGGGCACGATGCGCTGGGTCGGTGCGATCTACGGCGACCGCCCGCACGGCATCCGCGGCCGCACGCCCGCCTTCGTCCAGCAGGTGACCACGAACGTGCTCCGGGCGTTCGCCGACGGGCCCGCCGCGGCCAATTACCCCGCCCACGACAACCTGGACGCGATGCACGAGTACGTCGGCGACCCCATCGGCAATCCGGGAAACCTGCAGTGACCCGCTCGTCCGGAATCTGCTCGTCCGGCTAGGCGGTCAGGCCGGCGTCGACGGGGATGACCGCGCCGGTAAGGGCGCCGGAGTCCGGACCGCAGAGCCACGTTATGGCCGCCGCGACCTCGCCGGGCTCAAGCAGCCGGCGCAGCAGGGCCTGGCCGGCGAAGGTCTCCTGGTCGGGCAGGTCGTAGACGGCGGCGCTGGCGGCCAGCATGGGCCCGCGGGTGGAGCCGGGACAGACGACGTTTGCCGTGACCCCGGTGCCGGCCAGGTCGGCCGCCAAGGCCCGGACGTAGCTGACCACCGCGCCCTTGGCCGCGGAGTAGGCGGCGAGCTGCGGCATGGCGCGCAGCGCGGCCGCCGAGGAGACCGCGACGAACCGCCCGGTGCCGGCCTCGATCATCGCCGGGACGCACACCTCGGCCAGGTGCCGGACGCCGAACAGGTTCACCCGCAGCATCAGCTCGAACGCGTCGTCGGGTACCGCCCAGGCCGCGTCCCCTCTGATCACCCCGGCCGCCGTGACGACCGCGGCCGGGACCCGGCCCTCCAGCATGACCCGCAGCTGGTCACGGACCGAGCCGTCGCCGACGTCGGCGATCAGCTCCTCGACGCCCCTGGCCCCGGCCGCGACGCAGTCCCGGGTCACCGCGGCCAGATCCTCGGGCGCGGGCATCGGGTAGCCCGCGGGCGGCTGCGGCGCGCAGGCGTCCACCAGCAGCAGTGACCAGCCGTCGCCGGCCAGCCGCCGGGCTACCGCCGCCCCGATCCCGCGCGCTGCCCCCGTCACCACGGCCAGCCGCTCGGTTCCGCCTACNNTCACCACGGCCCCGCTTGCCTCCCTCACCACGGCCCCGCTTGCTTCCGTCACCACGGTCCCGCTTGCCTCCTGCCGGGTCATGCGGGTAGGCCGGCGAGGAAGCGGTCCATCGCGGCGGTCAGGTCGTCCGCCAGGTGCGCGAGCAGCCGCTGGCCCTCGGCCGCCGACGCGCCGGCCGGGTCGCCGAGCACGCCGTTCGTGCTTACCGCGCGCACCCCTTGCTCGCGCAGCAGCGGCAGGATGCGCTCCAGCGGGCGGACGTCCCCTCGCTCGGCCGCGTCCAGCCGCACCGCGCCGGGGGCCAGCGTGAGCATGATCGAGGTCTCGGACCAGCCCGCGTGCGCGTCTCCCGCGTGCGCGTCGGCGGAGCGCGCGTCGCCCGCGGGCAGTGCCGCGTGCCAGGCCAGGCAGGCGCGGCCCTCGTAGCGGAGCCGTTCGGCGGCCGCCTCGACCGCGGTGACGTTCCCGCCGTGCCCGTTGACCAGCAGCAGGGCGGGCCAGTGCAGGCTGGCATGCCTGCCCAGCTCGATCAGGCAGGCGGCGAGCGCCTCGGAGCCGATGGACAGCGTGCCGGGGAAGGCCGCGTGCTCGCCACTGGCGCCGACGGGCAGCGCCGGGGCCAGCGCCACCCCCACCCGCCCGGCGCAGGCCCGCCGAGCCACGGCCACAGCGATTCGCGTGTCGGTGTCGAGCGGCAGATGCGGGCCGTGCTGCTCCAAGGAGCCGACCGGCACCACGAGCAGCTGGCGCGGACCGCGTTCCACCTCCGGCCAGTGCGCCTCAGATAGCTCAAATACCGCCAGCTCCGAGGTACGCGCGTCCGGCATGCGCCTCATGCTATGCCGGGGCGTGGCCACCTGGGGCTTGTGCCACACAGACCCCGCACTGCGGGGCCGGGGCCACACGCACCCCGCCGGGGCCCCCAGGCCTTTGGGGGATCGTGGCCCACGGCCCCCGCACTTGGGGGTCAGGGTGCCGCATGCGGTGCGGC
>PLIQ01000525.1 GCA_003140115.1 Actinomycetota bacterium
CCAGGGCGGTCGAATTGTGCGTGCTGCGCTGGGCTGCGCCGCACGGGATCCGCGTCACCGGTACCCGCTTCCTCACCGATATCCGCTACGACGCCGACCAGGTGCTCAACATTGCCGTCCACGAGCTGCTGCACCCACCCTGGCCGAAGGGCCATCCGGCCAAGGACCGTCTTGACGCGCTCGCCGCCGACCCGTTCCTCGCGGCTCGCTTCGCCGGGCGCGACCCAGCGGCCGGCTACAACACGTGGGCCAGCTACGCGGAGGAGGACGCGGCGCAGGCGCTCGATCAGTTCCTCAACACCCAGCTGGGACGCAACACGCGAGGCGACCCGGTGACCAGGTGGACCGAGGCCGATGGCGGCATGCACGTCCTGGCCCTGCTGCTGTACGACACGCTGCGGCGCGGAGGTTACGACCCGGCGGCCGGCACCTACGCAGATTTCCTCGCCCGCGCTCTTCCGGACGCCAGCATCTGGCCCCGCGACCTCGAAGCCCGGTATCTCGCGCTGACGTCGGCCGCGGATCTGGGTTTATGGGTTCCGGCGTGCAGTTCTCGGACATCGGCCAGGATGATCCGTCCTCCGGCGGTCGTCGGTAACGGCGCGAACGGCGGCAATGGCGCGGATGATAGCCCGAAACCTAAAGCTGCATAACCGAGCCGGTGCACGTTCGTGGCCAGCGCACTAGCGATGGCCGCGCAGGTCGTCCAGGAAGCTGCGGGCGGCGGAGACGGCGTCGGTGCCGCGGCGGAAGGCCTCCGCGGCGGTGCGGGCCGCGGTGCCGGCCAGGCCGGGAATTGCCGCGGTGTAATCGGTGATGGGGTTGCCGGATTCCTCGACGACGCGGGTGCCGGGCGGGATGTGCGGGCGGAATCCGGCCGGGTCAGCGGTATCGCCGGGCTCCGTGGTGACGCCGTCCAGTTCCCACCATTCTGCGGGGGCGTCGCCGTCGTACGCGATCAGCCGGAGCAGGCAGCCGGTCTCCGCGTCCACGATCGCGTCGGCCGGGTAGAACATCGTCGGTCCCGCGTGCGCCGCACCGTCGCCGCGGNNGGCCGGCCCTGCCAGGACGAGTAGTCGAGGTAGTACAGCTCGGGGCCCCCGATACGCAGCTGGCCGGTCGACAGGGTCACCGTTTCGTTCCGGGTTACCGTGTCGAGGAGATAGCCGACGCCGCCGTGTCCCGCTGCGCGGAACGTATCGGGCACCTGGCCCAGCCACGCCGTCGAGTCGTTCCACCGCCGCACCGCGGCGCCGCGGACCTGAGGGTCGTCGCCGTCATACTGACCGCTGCGGTAGAGCAGGCCGAGCAGGTCGTCGGAGGGCAGTGGCCCGTCTCCGGGATCGAGCGGGCCCGGTTCGGGAGACGGCATCGCGGCCAGGCAGCTGGCCCCGGCGGCCGGGCGGTGGCCGGGCAGGTGCGGTGCCAGCCGGAGCCAGGCCCCGAGGCCGCCCGCCGCCAGGCCGGCCGCGTTCGCCGCCACCTGCCAGCCGAGCGCGATCCGCCCGGGGGCATCCTCCGGATCCGGGACGGGGCGGCTGCCCGCGGGCGGCGCGAACCGGGCCGGGTCATCCGCTTCCGGCGGGCTCATCGTCACGGTCGTCAGCTCGAAGAGGGTGAGCACCTGGCCCTCGAACGTCTCCTCGCGGCGGAGCAGGATGCCGGTCTCGGCGTCCACGATCAGCTCGACGCGGTCGCAGGCGGGAGGGCGCAGGCTCGTCCCGGACCCCACGGCACCGTGCCGAGGCACGGCCGTCACGGCGATCGCCTCGCGGCCGCAGGCGGTGACCGGGCCACCCACGTCCAGGGTGAACCGGGCGAGCAGGCCGGCCGGACGGAACAGGGCCGGAACCGGCAGCCCCGAGACGACCTCGAAGCCGCGCGGCGGGAGCGGCGGCGGATCCGGCGGCTGGAGCGTCCAGGCCTGCTCGCCGTCAGATCCGTCGGCCTGTCCGCCGTGGTCGCCCTCGTACTCCAGGCGGTACCGCCGGCCGGGCGCGATCAGCAGGGCGGCGTGCCACCAGTGATAGACGTCCCGCTCGGCGTCCGGCTCCTGCTCCACGTCCGGCATGCCGGGAGACCCGGGGCGGAACCCCATCCGCCGAATCGACTCCACCCGGACCGCGTTTTCCCGGCGGCGGGCCAGGTCACCGTCCTGTTCGAAGCGCACCTCGGCGGACAGGGACAGGCGGGTCCAGTCGGCCCGGTAGAGCAACCCGATTACTTCTGGCAGGCCAGCCATTACGCACCATCCAAGGCGAGCCGGTCGCGGGAGGCGGGAACGCCAGCCCGTTTGGTCAAATTATGCCCTGTGCCGGCTCGGGACCCGCACGGCTTGTGGTGACGCACAGGGGGCGGGATTCACCGGCTCGGTTACGTAGGCCGCGACCCTCCGGTGGCGCATCCCGGCACACTCAATCCGACGGTGAGCGCTTACTGGTTGCCGGTAAGTATCGCTATATCGCCGTCATCGCCGGCGGCGATGCATTGCGCTGCTGCCGGACATGACACGGTCTGCAGATCCTGGATAGCGGAGGAATCGTTCGAGGGTTGCGGTACCACGGTCGCGGTCCACGAGCCGTCGGAATCTGTCAGCAGCATGGGATAGGTGTCACCACCAGAGATGTTCCCGTACGCGCCTACCGCGAGGCACTGCGAGGCTGCCCAGCACGAGACGCCGGAGAGTTCCGCGTCTGGGCCGGCCGCTGAAACGCCCGGCGGCTCCGGTTCCTGAGCCACGGTCCAGGTTCCGCCGGAATCCGTCCACACCAAACCGGCCAGGTTTCCGGCCGCGTCCTTATATATCCCGACGGCTATGCACTGGGTTGCGCTCTGACACGAGATACCGGTCAGAACCAGATAGGCGTATGGGGAGTAAGGGGGCTGGGGTATGTCTACGTTCGTCAGCGATCCGCCGAGGTCGGTCGTGAAACCGTCGCCCGCGATCATGCATTGCGATGGCGCCCAGCACGAAACTTCACCGGCTTCACCGTTTGCCACCTGCCATGTCCCGCCGGAATCCGTCCACATGACGGAGTACCCTCCCGACTGATCGGGAAAGTAAGTGCCGGTGGCGATGCACTGCGCGGCCGCCCAGCAGGACAGCCCGTACATGTTGACTTGCGGGTTGGCCGAGGCAATCGGCAACGGCGCCTCCTGTGCCGTCCACGACCCGCCAGAGTCGGTCAGCAGGAAGCCCTGGACCGCTCCTGAGGTGTCGGTGTAATTGCCCGCGGCGACGCACTGGAATGCGGCAGGGCAGGACACCTCGAAGCGGTCGATCAGGCTGAATCCGGCGGCGTTCGCGGGTAGCGGT
>PLIQ01000421.1 GCA_003140115.1 Actinomycetota bacterium
GTGCCGCGGATGTGGCAGACCTACGCCAAGCCCGGGCACCACGTCCTGGACGGCGGCACGGTCGACCTGGACGGATGGCGGTTCGGTTTCGTCGGGGGCGGGCTCAAATCGGCCTACCGGACGCCGAACGAGATGTCCGAGGAGGAGTTCCGGGCTAAGCTCGAGGCGGTCGGCGAGGTCGACGTGCTGTGCACGCACATCCCGCCCGCCGTTCCCGAACTCCTGTACGACACCGTGGCCCGGCGCCTGGAGAAGGGCAGCATGGCCCTGCTGGAGACGATTAGGGCCACCCGGCCGAGGTACTCGATCTTCGGGCACGTGCATCAGCCGCTGGCGCGCAGGACGAGGATCGGCGTTACCGAATGCCTGAACGTGGGACACTTCCGCGCCACCGGAGCCCCCTTTGTCCTGCAGTGGTAGCGGTACGATCGAGGTAGGAGGCATTAGGTGTCGGAATCGGTGGATGGTGGCCAGCCTGAGGGCAACGGCCAGCCCAGGAGCAGTGACCAGCCCGGCAACGGCGGTCAGTCGAGAACTAACGGTCAGTCGCGCCGGGGCAACGACCCCCTGGCCGACTTCCAGCGCTGGCTGATGCGCGCGGGCGCGCGCAGCATGGCTAACCAGGTCGCCGACCAGGTCCGCAGGACGGTCGGCCAGGAGCGGCGTGACCGCGGTGACGTGTGGGACCGGGCCACCACCGAGCCGCCGCCGGAAGAGTCGCCGGAATGCCAGTGGTGCCCCGTCTGCCAGGCGGCCCGCGCGGCCCGCATGTCCGGCTCCGGCAGCCTGATGTCCAGCGTCGCTGACGTCGGCGGAGCCCTGGCGTCCATGGCCCAGGACGCCTTCTCTGCCTTCGAGCAGATCATTAAAACCCAAGATCAAAATCGATCTGCCGAACGGCCCGTGGTGACACCTCCAGCCAAACCGGATAGCGGGGACTCCGCTCAGTGACGCTTGCCATCGGCGTCGACGTCGGTGGCACCAAGGTCGCAGCCGGAGTGGTCGATGAGCACGGCGGGATCATCGCCAAACTGAAGCGGTCCACCCCCGCCGCTAGCCCCCTGCTGACCGAACAAGCAATCGCCGACGTGGTGACCGAGTTGCTGGACCACGAGGTCACCGCCATCGGCCTAGGCGCCGCCGGCTTCGTCGATGCGGCGCGCGCCACTATGCTGTTCGCGCCGAACCTGGCCTGGCGCGACGAGCCGCTCAAGCAGCGGGTGGAGGAGCGTCTCGGTCGGCCGGTCGTGGTGGAGAATGACGCGAACGCCTCAGCCTGGGCCGAGGCGCGGTTCGGTGCCGCCCGGGGTTACCGCGACGTGATGCTGGTGGCGGTCGGGACCGGGATCGGAGCCGCCATCATCATCGGCGGCGAGCTGTACCGAGGCCGCTGGGGCATCGCCGGGGAGCCCGGGCACGTCCGGGTGGTTCCGGACGGGCGGCTGTGCGGCTGCGGGAACCGGGGCTGCTGGGAGCAGTACGCGAGCGGCAACGCTCTGGTCGCCGAGGCGCGTGAGTTCGCCGCGCGTACCCCGAAGGGGGCCATGAGGCTGCTCCAGCTGGGCGGGGGAGTGCCCGAGGGCATCTCCGGCCCGGAGATTACCCAGGCCGCGACCGAGGGCGACCCGGCCGCGTTGCGCTGCTTCCAGATCGTGGGTGGCTGGCTCGGCCAGGGCCTGGCCGATCTGGCCGCGGTGCTCGACCCGGCCTGCTTCGTGATCGGCGGTGGCGTGTCGGAGGCGGGTGACCTGCTGCTCGACCCGGCCCGCACCGCCTTCGAACGGGCTCTGACCGGACGCGGTTACCGACCGTTCGCCGAGATCAGGGTCGCCCAGCTTGGCGAGGACGCCGGCATCGTGGGCGCCGCCGACCTAGCCCGCGAAGCCAGCCAGGTCCCCGTGCCGCTGGCCTCGGTGCCGCACCTGACCGCAGGCCCCCCCTAAACCACCGCGCCGTTGTCCCCGTCGTCCGGGCCACCCGGGCCGGGGTCGTGCATACGCAGCACCAGGACGGCGAACCCGGCCACGAACGCGGCTACCGCGCAGAACGCCGCCAGTCCCGACACCGACCACCCCGCTATCGTGGCCACCATCAGGTAACCCGGCCCCCCGAACAGCCCCACCCAGGCGCCCTTGGCCATCGGGTCCAGCTTGGGCAGCGGCGGCGGGGCCGGCGGGATGAAGTGCTCCTCCTCCTCGACCGGCGTTGCATCCGGCGGGAATCCGCGGGCCACCGGCCCCCGGATCCTTCGCGGCACCTGGATGACCTCGGGATCATAGGCCCCCTCGGCCCCCAGCCGCCCGTGCCGCCCGGCCGCCCCGCTTATCCCGCCCGGCTCATCGCGGACCCCGCCAGCCGCGTGCCGTCCGTGCTCCCCGTCAACGGCGTGCTCTCCGTCAACGGCGTGCTGCCCATTAGCGGCGCGCTCTCCGTCAACGGCGTGCCGTCCGTGCTCGCCGTCCGCCGCGTGCCGCCCATGTTCTGCGCCCAGGCCGCGTTCTGCGTCGAGCCCGTGTTCTGCGTCCAGCCCGGGTTCTGCGTCCAGCCCGGGTTCTGCGTCCAGCCCGTCGGCCTCAGGCCCGCGGTGTTTCCCGTCGGCCCCGCGCACCCCATCAGACCCGTCGGCACCATCGGCCTCGAGCGCTGGCTCGGCCGGCATGTCTTCGCGGGCCGGCCAGGGTACCGGCTGCTGCTCGGTCAGCGGCGCAGCGAACCGGGCCACGAGGTCACGCCATGCCGCGTCCTCGTCGCTCTCTCTGCTCTCCGTGTTATCCCAGTCCGGCACGTCTCCACCGCTGCATATCGAAGCCTGCCCTCCACGATAGCCGCCCCGGGTCCGGTGCTGGGAGGATAAATCGCGGCATGGGACCACCTATCCGGAGGGTTATCCGGCGTGATCGTGTATGAACTTCACGCTGCCCTCGAAGATTGCCTCCGCGTCGTTGTCGAGGGTCGCGACGTGATAGCTGTCGGGGCACTCGCGCACCGTGACCTGGTCCTTGGGCAGGCCCCCGAGCAGCACCTTCATGCTGGCCGGCCCGACGACGTGATCGACCGTGCTGCGGTAGACGAGTATCGGCTGCGTGACGTCAGCCAACTGTCGGGTGGTCACCGCCCATAGCTGCGGCAGCGTGGCCGCCGCGCGGACCGACACCCGGTCGTAGCCGATCTCGTGCGCGCCTGGCTTCTTGATGTCGCTCGCGACGCCTGGCAGCGTACGCAGCACGTACTTGAGCGCCGGAGCGAGCAGGAACAGCTTGGTGTCCGGGGCCAGCGACGGGTTGACCAGCACCAGGCCGCGCACCGCGCTGCCGTGGACCTCGGCCAGGCGCAGCGCGAGGCAGCCGCCCATCGAGAGCCCGAAGACGAATGTCTGCTCGCACCGGCCCGCCAGCGCACCGAACGCCCGGTCCACCTCGCCGTACCAGTCCTGCCAGCCGGTACGGGCCAGGTCCTGCCAGCTCGTGCCGTGCCCGGGCAGCCGGGGCAGGCTGACCGTGAAGCCCTGCTGGGCCAGGTAATCCGCCCACGGGCGCAGCGTCTGCGGGCTGCCCGTGAAGCCATGGCACAGCAGCACGCCCACCGGTCCGCCGGCGTGTTCGAACGGCTCGGTGCCGGGAAGCGATGATGCCATGCACGCATGTTAATCCCCGTTCGCTGCGTTGGCCGCCCCCGGCGGCCCTCGCGGCGGGTGACGCAAATCAGGGCGAGGCCGACTAGCGGGGCGATAACGGCGCTGCCGGACCGCTCACCAGGCCCGAGTTTTAGCTCGGCTCTGCCGCATCCATCCGCATGGGGCCTTTCGCCCACTAAGGTTGATGACATGCGAGTGGGAGTCCTTACCGGCGGCGGCGACTGCCCCGGCTTGAACGCAGTCATCCGTGCCGTGGTCCGCAAGGGGGTCCAGGAATACGGTCTTGAATTCGTCGGGTTCCGCGACGGGTGGCGAGGCCCGCTTGAGGGCGACACCATGCCGCTTGACGTCCAGGCGGTGCGGGGCATCCTGCCGCGCGGCGGCACGATCCTGGGCTCGTCCCGGACGAACCCGCTGAAGAGCACGACCAGCGGCGGCCGCAACGGCGTCGAGCGGATCAAGGACAACCTGGCTGGCCTGGGCGTCGACGCGCTGATCGTCATCGGCGGCGAGGACACGCTCGGCGTAGCGGCCAGGCTCGGCGAGCAGGGCGTGCCCGTCGTCGGGGTGCCCAAGACGATCGACAACGACCTCGGCGCTACCGACTACACCTTCGGCTTCGACACGGCCGTGAACATCGCCATGGAGGCGATCGACCGGCTGCACACCACGGCGGAAAGCCACCACCGGGCGCTGATCGTGGAGGTGATGGGCCGGCACGCCGGCTGGATTGCGCTGCACGCGGGGCTGGCCGGCGGCGCGAACGTGATCCTCATCCCGGAGCGGCCGTTCGACATCGAACGGGTCTGCGCCTACGTCCAGCACCGGTTCCAGACCAGGTTCGCGCCGATCGTGGTCGTGTCCGAGGGGGCCCACCCGGTGAGCGAGGAACTCGCCACCAGCTCCGAGCAGCTTGACTCGTTCGGGCACGTCCGCCTGGGCGGAGTCGGGCAGATGCTGGCCGACGAGATCGAGAAGCGGACCGGCAAGGAAGCCCGCTGCACGGTGCTCGGCCATATCCAGCGCGGCGGCACGCCGACCGCGTTCGACCGGGTGCTCGCCACCCGGTTCGGCGTGCACGCGGTCCAGGCCGTGCACGAGGAGGCGTTCGGCGTGATGGTGGCACTACGCGGCACCGACATCATCCGCGTGCCCCTGGCCGAGGCCACCAGCCAGCTCAAGCTGGTCCCGCCGCAGCGCTACGCCGAGGCCGAGGTCTTCTTCGGCTAGCTCCCCGCCCGCGCGTCGGGCGCTTCTACGGAGACCTGCCGGAGGAAGAGCAGAAATCGTCTAGGCGACGGCCGCCCCCGGCAGCGACCTTGTTCGCCCGCAACGCCCCGGGCGTGGCCTGGAGGACCAAGCCGTCCTAGAGCATCGTGGCCAACTACGACCAGGCCCTCCACCACCCCGACTACGTCCTCGACGTCATCCGCACCGTCGCAGCATGCGTCCAGCCCGCACGCTTTCTGAGCCCCTGCTCCTCGACCGGGCGAGCAGGGGCTCAGAAACAGTGAACTCACAAGGGGGAAACCGGTGGCATCCGAACGAGTGCTCGGAATACCCGTGCGCCGGCGCATTCGCTTCCGTCAGGCAGGGGTCCCGCCAGTGACGGCATCGACTCCCTCGAGGGTGCAGGTATGCAGGGCGGCGATGGAAGCCCGGACCGGCTCGTAGCGAAGGGTCTGGTACATGTCGTTTCCGCGTCCGGTGTAATCCTGGAATCGTCGGCCGATGCGGATGAGGAAAAGCCGGACCGGCGAAATGTAGATCCAGAAGGTCCACCCGACATAAAGGTCATGGCCGTGCGGGAAGCAGGAGACGTAACCGGCGAAATACCCGCGGCGCAATTCCAGGTAGTCGCGGCGCTCTTCGCCGGGAGGGGCCAGCGTGCGCAGCCCGAGGCTGTCATGAGGGGTTGCATGCCGTTCCAGGGCCTGCTGGACACGTTCCAGGGCCGAGGCGCCTGCCGGAGCCTGGAAGGTCAGCACCCGGCTCCACTGGCCGAGGAGAGCCGGGACCGGCATGAAAAGGAACATCGCCATCAGCGCAGCCGTGATGAGCAAATCGATAATCTCCACGGCGCTAAAGACACCGCCTCCGTTCGCCAGGGCGGCAAAGCCTCCACCTGAGATGGTAATAATGAAGGCCAGCACGAACAGGGCGAAGTCGATCACGCTGGACACTGCGAAGTAAAGCCCGAACCGGCGCGCCAGCTGCCAGAAGAAGCGGCTGTTGGAAAGCGGGTCGAGGGTCGCCGACACGCCTAGGGCCGCGTAGTCCATTCGGCGGTCATCGGCCGTGATGTACGACTGTGGATCGGCGGCCGCGGCGATGCTCTCGGCTTGGTCCCGCGGGCTGGCGACGCGCACCCGCGTGTCCCCGCTCGCCGCTGCGGCAAAGGATTCAGCGGGGCGGGCTGACGCCCGTGCCGACCTCGGAGCCTCCGATGTCGCGCTGGCCGGGGCGGGCCGTGGTCTCGTCTTGGCACTAGCCGGCCAGCCGTCCCACCCGCCATCGTGCGTGCCACGAGGTTCCGGTACGTCCCGGCTCTCCTGGCGATGGTCACGAACGGGCCGCCGAGGATAGGCGGACCGGTCCGCCTCGTCCGCCTGGCTGATGCGGCTTGTTGCCCACCCTGACCGTTCAGCTTGGCCATTGGCCGATGTCGCCGTCGATTCGATGGTCTGCGTGGCGTGGACCCTTACCGGATGCGCGCATGTTCCGCAATAAAGGTCCCTTGGATCTGGCGATGAGCCGCAATTAGGGCATGACAAAGACATTGCTCCTCCTTGTTCCTGCGATCAAGCCGAAGTGGCGGGAATTCCGCGCATAGACTTTGCGCCAGCGGAGCTGACGTCCGTGTGCGCACCGGGCCGAAGCGATCCCTTAAGCTCGGCCATCCAGGCTTGGCATCCCGACACCCCTCCCTGCCGTCGCTTTGTGTCGTTGGTGCTTCACTTACGGGACCAGAGGGCGGATCGGTTCGCTCGGTCGGCATGTTCTTTCCGGCATCAGGCCATCCAGGAGCACGGCTGCTAGCACGCCGGACCGGGTTGCGACGTGATGCCGGCTCCACGCGATCGCGAGCAG
>PLIQ01000404.1 GCA_003140115.1 Actinomycetota bacterium
AGGAGTCGCGCGGCGAGCTGCGCCAGCGCGCCGAGCGCGCCGAGCGTGACCTTGACGCCGTCAGGGCCGAGCTAGACCGGCTGCGCCAGGAGAGGGCGGGGGAGGGCTAGCGGACCGCGGATGACGATCTAGCCGCCGTGGACGACCGCCCGTCCTGAAAACCGACGACCAGTACCAGGTCCTCAGCCTCCTCGTAGCTGTACAGGATGAACATCCACGGCCAGGGCCCGTAAGCGAGCCGCAGGGGATGCCACCGGCCGCCGAGTTCCTTGCCGAGCCAGGGGAAGCGCTCCAGGGGCTCCAGCTTGCGTCGGACGCGTTCCCTGGTGTCGAACGGGAGGCTGAGCGTGGCGATCATGTGGTCCAGGTCCTTGACCGCCCCGGCGCTCAGCCGTACGTCAGTCACGGCTCAGAGCTGGTCGAGCGCAATGGTCTCGCCGCGGCGCGCGCTGGCGAGGTTCTCCATCGCCCGCTCCCAGGCGCCGGGAATGCCGTCGAGCAACGCGACGACGTTGCGGGGTTCCGTGTCCGCCTCGTCGATGGCCTGGAGGAGCAGGGAGCGGGCCAGCGTGCCCTTCTCCAGGTGAGTGCGCTCAGCCAGCTGGGTCAGCTTGGCGTCATGCTCAGGGTCAAGTGTCACGTTCACGCGCAGGGCTCGGTCCATGTATCCAACGGTACAACACGGATCAGCACGGGACGTGTACCCGGTCAGTCACTGCACAAGGGACGCGCGCGTCGCGCAGGCCGAGACACGCGCACGCGTGGCAATCGAGCAGGCGCGGGCCGAAGCCGAGGCCCCTCGTGCGCACTACCAGCGACGCCCGGGACCAGCTAGGACGCGCCGGTGTACACCGGCGGACCCCACATCCTGGGGCCGCCGGGATCGGCTCTCCACACCGATATGGGGCCGCCGGTGTACACCGGCGGTCCGGACCAGCTGTAGAGGGTTTCCCGGGCCGGGAGCAGCTCGGCGTGCTCGAGCTCGAGGTCCTGCATTGTGACAGCAGGTGCATCGCCGGACGTGACAGCAGGTGCAGCGGACATGAGAGGCCTCCTTCGGCCGTGATCTGAGCGGCTACCAGCCGCGGAACTGGCCTTGCATGGTCCAGAAGGCCGCGAGCCCGGTCAGGACCGCCAGGCCGGCCGCGGCGGCCAGGCGGCGGCGGACGGGACGGCCAACCGACCAGCGCCGNNGGCCACCGCGTAGTGATGGCCGCCGACCGCGGCGGACACCAGGTGCGCCTGGATGCGGGCGGAGCCCCACAGCGCCCGGTCGATCCCGGGCAGGTGAAGCAGCATGTACCCCAGGGTGAACGTGAGCAGCGGGATGACACACAGCACCCAGCCGGTCACCACGATCCGGGTGCCGCGCCGCAGGCCCGCGACGCGCGGGTCGCGGCGGCCCGCGGGCAGGGCGCTTTTCACGATGGGCACGACGCGGGCGAACAGGTCCGGCACGCCGATGAGGTCGCTGAGGATGAAGTAGCCGTCAAAGCGGACGAACGGGAGCAGCTGGTCCAGCATCTCCAGGTGCGTGACGGCAATGACGAGGAGCAAGACCTGGGCCGAGGTGGCCACGTAGATGCCGGCCAGGGCCAGCATGAAGATCAGGTTGAAATACAGGCCGCCGAGGTCGGTCCGCAGCCGGCCGGTACGGCTGAGCCGGTAGGAGTCAGTGACGTTGGTGAAGAACGAGGGCCAGACCAGGTAGATGCCCACGCCGATCACGCCCGGCCGCGCGCCGCCGTAGCGGCAGCCGGTCGCGTGCCCGCACTCGTGGAACAGGGCGCCGACCAGGGAAAGTCCGAGCACGACGAGCAGGTCCACCGGGTCGCGCAGGACCTGCTGGATCCCGCCGCCCAGCCCGTGGACGGCGAACAGCCAGTAGTCCACGGCCAGCATGCTGCTGACCGTGGCCGCGGCGACGGGCCACCGGAACAGCGGGCGGAAGAACATTGCCACGAGGTTCACGATGCGCTCGGGCAGCAACGTGCCCCGCGCTCTCAGCGACAACAGCGGGTTGGCCTTGGGCAGGGCACGCGGGACGCCCTCCGCGGCGACGACGCCAAGGGGAAGCAGCTTCGCGGTGATGAGATAGCGGACCTGCCCGGCGTCCAGTGACCGGCCGAGGTCGGCGCTGACCAGCGCCGCGATGGCGTCCGGACCGCGGGAGCCGTCGATCCGGCGGGCCACCTGGTACAGCAGCGGGGACATCTGGATGACCTGGCCGTCGGCCCGCCGGACCAGCGACGGCGGCTGGCTGTAGCCGGAGTCCTTGTACTCGCCGAGCAACTCGACCCCCTCGGCCAGCCGGGGCGGCCAGGCCGGCTCGCGCGCGTCCGCGGGGGACAAGGCGGGCACGGTGCGCCCGGTGGTCACGTGCTCTGCGACTGCGGTCACGGGGCCTGTTCCTTCCTCACATGCTCGCCAGGAACGTCAGGTACGGCCGGGCTCGCGGCCCGGTGCCAGGCCCGCAAGGCACGGAGGGCCGCCCGGGATCGGACCGGGCGGCCCTCCGCCTTCCTGCTGCCCCCTCATGCACAGCAGGGAGCGGTGCGAACCGGCAGGTGCTACAGGACGTTGTTGAAGTCGCCGTCGAAGTTGCCGTTCAGGGCGGAGACGTTGATAAGTCCCACCTGCGACGTGTTGCCGTCGCCGCTGCCGACAATGTTGGTGCTGCTGTAGCTGTGGCCCCATTGGCACAGGGTTTCCCGGCTGGGGAGCAGCTCGGCGGTCTCGGACTCGAGCTCCTGCATCGTGATGTCAGTGGACATGGTGCCTCCTTTAGAGGACGATCGCCCCCCGGGCCAGGCAGTCCGGGGAGTTTGCTGCCCGGCACCCCCTATGGCGCCGGACCGCGGACCTGCTGTACGCTATTTGACGAACGTACTGTACGGTCACTACCGTACAACATCCGATGCCGGTCAGTCAATGCCGGCGAGTCCCGATTAATCTCGGGAACTTTCGACGGGACTCCCCGAGAGGAAGGCGGGTTAGGTTGGTGGCCATGACCTCGCAGGCGATAGGGGACGAGCAGATGCCCCCCGCAGAACAGCCGCGCGCCGCGCCGCCGGAGCCTGCGCTCAACCCGCTCCAGCGGCTGATCCAGCAGCGGCTGCGC
>PLIQ01000554.1:0-2467 GCA_003140115.1 Actinomycetota bacterium
GCATGACCTGGCCGCGAACGTGGTCAGCTATTACCGCCGTCTGCTGCGGGAAAGCCTGTTCGTGTCCTCCGCGCTCATCCCGCCGCAGGTCTCCCGGGCCACCACCGCGCACGGCTGGGACGGCGAGTTCATCCAGGCCGGCGTGGCCGCAGAACGCCCGGACGGCCTCGTGATCCGCGGCGCGCTGATGCTGGCCACCGGCGCCGTGGTCGCTGACGAGATCCTCGTCTCCTGCATCAAGCCGCTCACCCCCGAGGATCGCGACTTCGCCGTCAGCTTCACCGTCCCGGTTGCCGCGCCCGGCCTGAAGCTTTACTGCCGGCGCCCTTACGCGCCGGCGGCGAGCAGCCGCTATGACTACCCGCTGTCCACCCGCTATGACGAGACGGACGCGATGGTGGTGTTCGGCGACGTGCTGGTGCCGTGGGAGCGGGTGTTCGTCGACCGCGACGTCGCCGGGCTGCGACGGCAGTTCTTCGATACCGGCGCTCACGTGCTGGGCAACTGGCAGGCGCAGATCCGGTTCGTGGTCAAGTTGCAGTTCATCCTGGGCCTGGCCCGCAAGATCGCCGCCGTGAACGGCACGGACACGTTCCCCGGCGTGCAGGAAAGGCTCGGCGAGCTGGCCAGCATCGCCTCGCTCGTCGAGGCCGCCGTGCTTGCCGCCGAATACCAGGCCGCTCCCGACCACAGCGGCCTGTGGCGCCCCGATCCCCGCTTCCTGTATGGAGCGATGGGTTTGCAGGCCGAGTTCTACCCGCGCGTCATCACGATCTTGCGGGAACTGGCCGGCGGTGGCGTGCTGCAGCTCCCGGCGAGCGTGGCGGACCTGCAGAACCCGGCCACCCGCGCCGACATCGACCGCTACATCCAGTCCCCGGGCCTGGAGGCGGCCGAGCGGGTCAAGCTGTTCAAGCTGGCCTGGGACGCGGTCGGCTCTGAGTTCGGCGGCCGGCACCAGCAGTACGAGATGTTCTACGCCGGCGCCCCGTTCGTCACCAAGGGCTACGCCTACCGCCACTATGGCTACGAGCAGCACGTCGCCAACGTCGAGGCCTTCCTCGCCAGCTACGGCACCGACCCGAGCTCCTGACCTGTACCCACCGCAACCGTCAGACTGTCGCCGCCATGGTCCAGATGTTGTGCGCCACCACCGCGGATCTGGCACCGTGTTGTCGCACCAGCCATCGACGGCCCCCACCGGGGAGGGCAATGTCGTAGCGAACACACCCTTACTACCACGCGGGCATCGGCGTCTCACCTTGGGGATCAGCCAGCTTGACTGGCTGCAAGCTGTCGCCCGCTCGCACACCAAATTCGTGACCGACCTGGCCTCGATGTACGCCAATGCGATCAGGAACGGCCTGTCGGGCTAGCCGGATTGGAGCGCTATGACTATCCAGTTGAGCATGCCGGCTGACCTGCTCCGCATGGTCGGCCAGGAGATCGGGACGGGCGAGTGGCACGCGATCACCCAGCATCAGGTGAACATCTTCGCCGACGCCACCCATGATCATCAGTGGATCCACGTCGAGCCCGAGCGCGCCGCGAAGGGTCCCTACGGCGGCCCGATTGCGCACGGATATCTGACCTTGTCGTTCTGTCCCGTGTTCCTCGACGACGTTCTCAAGATCAACGAGGTAACGGCCGCCGTCAACTACGGGGTCAACCGGGTCCGCTTCCCGGCGCCGGTGCCGGTCGGCAGCAGGATACGCGGACACGTGACGCTGGTAGCCGCCGAACAAAAGCAGACCGGCCTCGAGTGCGCGTTCGGGATCCTCGTCGAGCTCGAGGGGTCGGACCGGCCGGCTTGCGTCATCGAGACGGTCGTTATCTACCGGTAGTGCCGCCCATGGCCAAGCAGGAGTAATTACGTAGGGAGCGGTCCGATGAGCATCAGGTCCATTGTCCCGACGGCCCGGTCTGGTTCGACGGGCAAGGTCGTGTCGGCCCGGGAGGCCGTCCGGCTCATCCGCATCGGCGACACGGTCGCCATCGGCGGGTTCTTCCAGATCGGCCTCGCTCTTGAGGTCGTCCACGAGCTGGGCGCGCTGTTCGAGGCCACCGACGAGGAGCCCGCTGCCTTCGGCAAACCGCGCGATCTGACCCTGATGTTCACCGTCAGCCCAGGCGACTGGGTGGCCGATGGCGCCAACCGGCTGGCCCAGCCCGGCCTGCTCAAGCGGATCATCGCCGCGCACTGGTCTGGTGTACCCAAGCTGTACCAGCTCGTCGCCGGCAACCAGGCCGAGGGCTATAACATGCCGCTCGGCCCGATGTCGCACCTGTACCGGGATATCGCCGCGGGCAAACCCGGGCACTTGTCCCGGGTCGGGCTCGGTACGTTCGCTGATCCGCGTTTCGGCGGCGGCAAGCTGAACGAGATGACGACCGAGGATCTGGTCGAGCTGACCGAGATCGGCGGCGAGGAATACCTGTTCTACAAGGCGTTCCCGGTCAATGTCGC
>PLIQ01000554.1:2510-4545 GCA_003140115.1 Actinomycetota bacterium
TTCGGCAGCCCCTACAACCCGGCCTTCGCGGCCGAGGTCCGGGTCCCGCTGACCTCACTCACGCCGATGCCGCTGAGCGCTCGCAAGATCATCGCCCGGCGCGCCGCCATGGAGCTACGGCCGAACAGCGTCGTGAACCTCGGTTTCGGCATCCCCGAAGGGGTCGCCTCCGTGGCCGCCGAAGAGAAGATCGCCGACCTGATGACGCTGACCGCCGAGCCCGGCGCCATCGGCGGCATCCCGGCCGGCGGAGGGGACTTCGGTGCGGCCACCAACGCACAGGCGATCATCGACATGCCCTATCAGTTCGACTTCTACGATGGCGGCGGCCTGGACGCGGCATTCCTCGGGCTCGCGCAAGCCGACCGGGAAGGCAACGTCAACGTATCGAGGTTCGGCCCGAAGCTGGCCGGCGCGGGCGGCTTCATCGACATCAGCCAGAATGCGAAGAAGGTGTTGTTCCTCGGCACCTTCTCCGCGGGCGACCTCCACGTCTCGGTCGTCGAGGGCAAGCTGCTGATCGAGCGCGACGGGCAGTACCAGAAGTTCGTCGAGGAGGTCGAGCACCGGACGTTCTCCGGGCCGTACGCCGCGGGCCAGGGCAAGGACGTCCTTTACATCACCGAGCGGTGCGTATTCCGGCTCACCACCGAAGGCCTGGAGCTGACCGAGGTCGCTCCCGGCATCGACATCGAACGTGACATCCTGGCCAAGATGGCGTTCAAGCCGATCGTGAACAAGCCGCGCGAGATGGACCGCCGTATCTTCCGGTCCGACCCGATGGGCCTNNCGCAACATCTTGTACCTGAACTTCGAGGATCTCCCGGTGAAGTCGATGACGGTGATCGAGGAGGTGGTAGCGAAGATCAGGGAGATCTGCGGGCCGCTCGGCCACAAGGTCTACGCCGTGGTCAACTACGACGGCTTCGAACTCGGCAGTGACCTCGAAGACGCCTACCTCGACGCTGTGCAGGAAATAGACGACACCTACTTCCACGGCGTCACCCGGTTCACCACCAGCGCGTTCATGCGCGCCAAGCTCGGCAGCGCGCTCGAATCACGCGGTGTCGCGCCACACATCTACGAATCCGAAGACGAGGCCGCAGGCGCCGTGCACACCACCTTGCCACGTCAGGAGTAACAGGAGGGCTTGACCATGACGACCACCGACACCGCGCTGGCGCAGGACATCGGGCTCGCTCGTGAGACCGATTACTACTTGATGACCGAACAGCTCACCGAGGATGAGCTGGGGTTGCTGTACCGGGTGCGGAAGTTCGCCGAAACCGAGATACTGCCGGTCGTCAACCCGTACTGGGAGCGGGGCGACTTCCCGTTCGAGCTGGTGCCCAAGATCGCCGCGCAGAACATCGTCGGNNGAGCAAAGGCAGCGCTGGCTGCCGCCGATGGCCAGGATGGAGAAGATCGGGGCGTTCGCGCTTACCGAGCCCGAACACGGGTCAGACTCGGTCATCCTCGAGGCCTCGGCCCGGCGGGACGGCAGCGAGTGGGTGATCAACGGCCATAAGCGCTGGCCCGGCAACGCCGTGTGGTGCGACGTGATCGTTGTCTTCGCCCGTGACACGGAGGACGGACAGGTCAAGGCGTTCGTCGTGGAGAAGGACAACCCCGGCTACGCCGCGTCCAAGATCGAGGGCAAGGTCTCGCTGCGGATAACGCAGAACGCGGACATCACCCTCGACAACTGCCGTGTCAGCGAAGATGCCCGGCTGCAGAACTGCAACTCGTTCGCCGACGTCGCCAAGGTGCTCAAGGGCACCCGCAACACCGTGGCCTGGGCATCGGCCGGACACGCGGTCGCCGCCTACGACATCGCGCTCACCTACGCGCAGCGGCGGACCCAGTTCGGCCGGCCGATCGCGAAAACCCAGCTGATTCAGTCGATGCTCGTCGAGATGCTCGGCGAGGTCACCGCTATGCAGCTCTACTGCATCCGCCTGGGGCGGTTGCTCGACGAGGGCAAGATGAGCGACACGAGGGCCTCCCTGGCTAAGTACTTCTGCTCGGTCAAGGC
>PLIQ01000554.1:4607-4846 GCA_003140115.1 Actinomycetota bacterium
GCCGGCTCGGGCAGCCTGCGCAGCGCCTCCAGGGCGATGAATAGTTCCGCTGACGATCTGGGTTCGGCCAGCGAGCGGCCGGTCTGACGCTCGATCCGGTGCAGCCGGTGGCGCACCGTGTTGGGGTGGCAGTACAGGTGCTTTCCCGCCTCGACCGCGGAGCCCTGGAACGCGAAGAACGCAGCGAGGGTGTCTAGGAGCATGTTCCGCTCGTCTAGATTCATCTCCAGCAACGGCCC
>PLIQ01000095.1 GCA_003140115.1 Actinomycetota bacterium
CCGGGCAGTCGCGTTACAGCCTCAAGAACAGGTAGAACGGACCATCAACCAGGTAACCAGACCGTGGGCGCGGGCGGGAAGGTACCGGGGAGATCCCTGATCCTTAGCGGCGCGCTAGGCGTCGTGGAAGACGAGGCCGAGGGCGTGGCGGCGACCGGAGCGGACGGTGCTGACGCCGTGGCGCACCGGAGCGGCGGACCAGCCCCGGATGGTACGCACTGGGCGGTCGCGGGTGGTGAAGATCAGGCCGTGACCCTGGGGCAGCACGCTGCTAGTGCCGCGGGACTGGGCCCGCGGCCGCTGCTCGACGAGCAGGAACTCACCGCCGGCGTAGTCGGTACCGTGCTCATCCAGGCCGATGACGACCTGGAGCGGGAAGACCAGGTCGCCGAACAGGTCCCGGTGCAGGGCGTTCCAGTCCCCGGCCTGGTAGCGCAGCAGGATCTGAGCGCTCCTGGACTGCCCTTCCTGGTGGCACATCTGGAGCCACTCACCTAGGGTGTCCGGCCACGGGCTGGGCCGGCCGAGACGTCCGGCCCAGCTCCGGGCGATCGTGAGCAGGTGCGGGTAGAACGCCTCGCGCAGCGCGCGGACCGGCTCGGGCAGGTCGTGGGTGAAGTACCGGTACTGGCCGGAGCCGAACCGGTGCCGAGCCATGTCGATGGT
Source organism: Actinomycetota bacterium (assembly GCA_003140115.1). Next base: position 667 of record PLIQ01000095.1, read on the forward strand.
GGACCGGAACAGCTCCGGCTGGTCGTACAGGCCCGCCAGGTCGCGGCACTGCGGCCGGCTGAGGAGCCGGGGCGTGACCGCGCAGCCGCTGGCGTCCAGATCGGCACTGATGGCTGGCCAGTCCACTGCGGCGAGTAGAGCGGCGGCCCCGGCGGTTAGGGTACCGGCCGTCACGCGAACTCCTCGGTGAGCATCGGCTGCAGAGCGCCTTCGTGGCTGAGCAGCCACTGCTTGCGCTCCACTCCCCCGGCGTAGCCGCGCATGGTGCCGTCCGCGCCGATCACCCGGTGGCACGGGCGGACGATGAGCAGCGGGTTGGCGCCGACCGCGGCACCCAGAGCCACGATCCGGTCCCGGGGGACGCCGAGCTGCGCGGCGAGCTCACCGTAGGTGATCGTGGTCCCGTACCGGACGGAGTCCAGGGCCCGCCAGATCCGCTGCTGGAACGGGGTGCCGCGGGGGGCGAGGTCCAGGTCGAAGCCGGTCCGCTCGCCCGCGAAGTACGCCTCGAGCTGACCGGCGGCGTCGGCGAACGCTTCCGGCGACGGGCGCCAGTCGTCCCGGGGGACGGGCGCGTACCGCTGGCCGGTCATCGACACCGACGTCAGGGCTACGCCGTCCGTGGTCTCCTCGCCTACCAGGAGCAGTTCACCGACCGGGCTCTTGGTCATCATGTAGCTGGTCATACCGGTAAGCCTAGGAACGGGCAGGGGTCGTAGCTGGCGGGTTTCGGACATCGCGGTTGGCCACGGTACGCGTTGCAGTGGGCCGGAGGCGGAACGGCGGTCCGTTCGGCATAATTTGTTTTCATGTCGCAGACCAACCGTCAAGTCCGCCTGGCCGCCCGCCCGTCCGGGCTCCCGCGGCCCGCCGACTGGGAGTTCACCAGCGAACCGGTACCGGTCCCAGGGGCCGGGGAGTTCGTCACGCAAATCTCGCACCTGTCCATCGACCCGGCCATGCGGGGGTGGATGAACGCGGGCGCCTCCTACCTCCCGCCGGTCGAGATCGGCGCGGTCATGCGGGCCGGCGGAATCGGCCGGGTCACCGCCTCCGAACATCCCGGATTCGCCGTAGGCGACTACGTGTACGGCACGTTCGGCGTGCAGGAGTACGCCGTCTCCGACGGCCGGGGGGTGCTCAAGCTCGACCTGTCGCTGGCCGAGCCCACGGCGTACCTGGGCGTGCTCGGGGTGACCGGGCTGACCGCCTACTTCGGCCTGCTGGAGGTCGGGAAAGCCAAGGAAGGCGACACGGTGGTTGTCTCCGGCGCGGCCGGGGCGGTGGGCAGCGTGGCCGGGCAGATCGCCAAGATCAAGGGCTGCCAGGTCATCGGGATCGCGGGCGGGCAGGAGAAGTGCCGGCTGGTGACCGAGGAGTTCGGGTTCGACGAGGCGATCGACTACCGGCTGCCGCACCTGCGCAGGACCCTGCGCGAGCTCGCGCCGGACGGGGTCGACGTCTACTTCGACAACGTGGGCGGCGAGATCCTGGATGACGTCCTGGTCTGCCTGGCGCGCAAGGCCCGGATCGCCATCTGCGGCGCGATCTCTCAATATAACGAGACCCAGGTGCGGGGGCCGGCCAACTACATGATGCTGCTGGTGGCGCGGGCGTCCATGACCGGCTTTCTGGTCTTCGACTACGCCGACCGGTATCCCGAGGCCATGGCCGAGTTGGCCGGCTGGTACCGGGCCGGGCAACTGGTCTCGCGGGAGACCCTGGTGACCGGCAGCGTGGAAGACTTCCCCGCGACGTTGCTGAAGTTGTTCGAGGGGGCGAACACCGGCAAGCTGATCCTCGCGATTTAGGGCACCGTAGCGCGGTGCACCAGGTCGAGCCCCCTGATCAGGGCCTCGATGACGGTGACGGCGCGGCCGATGTCGGCGGGTCGGTCGGCGATCACGTCGGAGTAGAGGAACCCCTCGCTGACCCGGACGATGGCGAAGGCCAGCGTGGGGGTGTCCAGGCGGGCGTCGAATGCGCCGCGGCCGCGTTCGAGATCGATGAGGTTCTCCAGCGCTTTCGCCATCCCCTGGTGAACGGCGCTCCGGGGCCCGGTCAGCAGGCGCAGCGCGGTCTCCGGGTCGGACTCCAGGAACATCCGGACCGGGCGGTCGGCGCCGATCGCGTGCAGCACGCCGGCGATCACCGCGGTGAGCCGGTCCGTCCCGGTCACGTCGGCGCTCGCCCGCAACTGGTCGGCGAGCAGGCGGCGGGCCCGCCACCACAGCACCTGGTCCAGCAACTGCTCGCGGTTGCCAGCCCGGCGGTACAAGGTGGCGCGGGCCACCCCGATGCGGCGGGCGAGCGACCGCATGTCCAGCCGCTGCCCGGTGACGAACATGTCCACCGCAGCGGCGAAGATGGGCCCGGGGACCATTTGTGGCGCTGCGGTTCCCTGCGGCAGGACGGCTTGGACGTCGGTCATTTTATTCGGTGGCCCGCTTCTCGGCGGCCTCGGCCAGCAGGGCCAGCTCGTCGACCAGGTAGCCGGCCAGCACGTCGATGTCCGGGACCAGCTCGCGGCACGCCACCAGGCCGAAGTGCAGCTGGCCCAGGTACCCGACCAGCGTGATATTCAGGCCCTGGCCGTCGGTGACCACCGACACCGGGTAGTGGGCGATCAGCTTGGCCCCGCACAGGTAGACCGGGACGTTCGGGCCGGGGACGTTGGAAATGGTCAGGTTGAACGGCGGCAGCCGGTGCAGCACGCCGGTGGCGAACACGACGCGGGCGGCCCGGGCGGTCAGCGCCGGCGGGGCGAAGTCGCTGATCTGGTCGACCAGGCCCTGCGGGATCGCCGCCTGCTGGGCCTTGGCCATCTTCGTCGTCTGATGGACGATCTCCAGCCGCAGACCGGGCTCGCTGACGTTGGTGGGCAGCGCGGCCAGCATGGCCGAGACTTTGTTGCCTAGCGCGCCCTTGCTGCCGGGATCGCGCACCGAGACCGGGATCATCGCGATGAGCGGCTGGGACGGCAGCGCCTCGCGGTCGGCCAGCCAGCGCCGCAGGGCGCCCGCGCACATGGCCATCACCACGTCGTTAACCGAGACGCCGAAGGCGTTCTTGACTTGTTTGACCGTATTGAGGTCCACGCTGCGGAACGCGAAGCGGCGATGCTGGGTGATCGGCTTATTGAACGGCGTCGCCGGGGGACGTCCCGGCATGGTGGCGATGACCTCGCCGTCACCGCGGTTCAGGCCCAGCATGCCGCCGACCACCGTGCCCACCACCGGGGCCAGGGTAGGCAGCACCTTGACCAGTTCGTTGGTGATCCGGACGGTCTGGACCGGGCGCCACGCCGCCTTCGCGGCCGCCCTGGCGGCCAGCTCCGGCCAGCCCGGGGCCTTTTCCGGGTGCCAGGGCTTGACCGGTGGCAGTTCGCGGCCGGCCGGGGTGAGATCCAGCAGAACGGTGAGGAGCTCGGCGCCGGACGCGCCATCGATCGCCGCGTGGTGAATCTTGGTGTAGACCGCGGCTCTTCTCTTGGCGAGGCCGGTGATCAGGTAGACCTCCCACAGCGGGCGGCTGCGGTCCAGGGGCCGGGCGTGCAGCCGGCTGACCTGCTCGGTCAGCTGGGCGTCCGATCCGGGGCGGGGCAGGGCGAGCTCGCGGACGTGGTATTCGATGTCGAAGTCCGGGTCGTCGATCCAGTACGGCTGGTCCAGGCCGAGCGGGACGTTCAGCAGCTTGCGCCGCAGGACCGGTATCAGGGGGAGGCGCTGGGTCAGGACTTCGGTCAGCCGGGCCAGGGTCAGCGGCTTGGGCGCTTCTTTCGGGTCCAGCACGGACAGCCCGCCGACGTGGCCGGTGGAGCTGGTCGTCTCGAGCGCGAGGAAGGAGGCGTCAAGTCCGGTGAGTTGCTGCATATCCCGGGTTCTCCTTCGTTGGTTTAGCTTTTGAAGTGGCGGTCCAGCCAGTCACGGATCAGGGCGCTGGTGTCGTCGGGGACCTCGAGCATCGGCGTATGCCCGACTCCGGGGAGGATAACGGACTCCCAGCGGGGATTGCGGGCCGCGGCCTGGCGCATGGCCGCCACCGGCACCAGCCGGTCGTCCTCCCCGCCGATGAGCAGGACCGGGACGTCGATCCCGGCCATCATCTTGGCGTAACGTTGGCGCCGGCTGAGGACCCGGAGCAGGGACCGGGCCGCGGCCAGGAAGATCCGGGCCCGCGCCGTCGCCTGGGCGGGCGTGGCCGGGTGACGCTTGGTGCTGAGCGCGACCTCGGCCCGGATCATCTCGGGGTCGGATCGCGACGGGTCGGCGAAGCAGAGCTGGACGAGCTGCTGTACGCCTTTTTCCGGCGAGACGCTGGCCATTAGTTTGGCGACGGCGAGTTCTCCTAGCCCGGGCAGCGCGTAGAGCAGGAACTGGCCGCTGACCTGCCAGTCGGGTTTCTGCGGCGGGAGCGGGAGGGCGGGGTCGAGCAGCACCACGCCTTTGATGAGGTCTGGGTGATTGCTTGTTTCGAGGATGGAGATCAGGCCGCCCATGGAGTTGCCGATCAGGATCACCGGCTCGCCGACGACGGTTTGTATCCAGCGGTCTAGGAGGCGGGTGTTGGCCTGCACGGTGGAGTTGGCGCGCAGGCCCGGGGTCAGGCCGAACCCGTGCAGGTCCAGCGCGACCGCGCGGCGGCCCGCGGCCAGGTGCGGTCCGAGCAGGCACCAGTTCAGGTGCGAGCCGCCCAGGCCGTGCACGAACACGATCGGTGGCTTGCTTTCTCCTGGCCGTTCGCCTTGATCTGGATCCTTGGCGGTGAACTCGATCCAGTGGACGGGGCCGTCCAGGTCGGTGATGTAGCCGCGTGCGCCCCAGGGGGCGGCGTAGTCCCAGGGTGCCGGGCGCGTGCCGGGCAGGTTGGAGTCGATCATCGGCGGTCCGGGTAGGCAGGCCGCAGCAGGGGCGGCGGGCGGAAGGGGCGGTGCTGGCCGGGCGGGGTGGCTAGCCGGTCGGCGATCAGCCACAGCGTGGCCGGGTCGACGCCGAAGCCGAGGTGACTGCAGCGGACCTCGACGTTCTGGTGCAGCCTGGTCTCCGGTTCCAGGCAGGCTTGCCAGGACACGACGCCGTCCAGGCGGGAGTAGACCGAGGTCGACGGCACGGCGATGGGCTGGGCGCGCTGCTCGGAGGTGGGCAGCCGTGCGCCGTCAGCGTGCAGGTGGCTGAGGCGGCGGTAGGGACCGTTGGCGCGGCTCTGCCGCCGGGGGTTCGTCAGGGCGAAGGGGCTGCCGAGGGTGATGACCTGCCTGACGTGCCGGGGCTCCCGGCGGGCCAGTTCCCGGGCGTAGACACCGCCNNCGTGCTGGTGTCGGAGGCAAGGAGCCCGGGCAGCACCAGCACGCCGTGGCCGTCGCCGCGCGGAGCGCAGGCCAGCCAGGGCGCGGCCACTAGCAGCGCGGCCAGGTCGACCAGGCCGCGGACGGGCTCGGTCAGGAACAGCCCGGCCGAGGGCCCCTTCGGGGCCGCCGCATCCGGTCCGGCCGTTCCGCCGGCGCGTCCCGGTGTCGGTCTCCGGACGAAGTAGATCACTGCCCGCTCCGCTCGCTTGGCCACGATCTAGGCACGGTGGTGATACACCTTTAATATATGTCTCACCTACAAGGGGGTGGGCATGACTTTTAACCTGGCGACCATCTTGACCGAGACGGCCCTGGCTACGCCAGATGCCCCGGTCCACCGGTTCGGCGGGACCGTGACGACCTACCGTGAGCTCGACGAGCAATCGGGCCGGTTCGCGGCGGGCCTGCGCGAGGCTGGCCTGGAGCCCGGTGACGTGATGGGGCTGCAGCTGCCCAACCTGCCGCACTTCCTGATCGCGTACTTCGGAGCGCTCAAGGCCGGGCTGGTCGTGCTGCCGCTCAACCCGCTGCTGATGGCGCCGGAGATCGAATACCACCTGGGCGACTCCTCGGCCGTGCTGTTGATCGGGTTCGAGGGCATGCACGCCGAGGCGACCAAGGCCTGCGAGCGGCTCGGCATCCCGCTGTACCTGGTCAGCATGGGCAGCGGCCCGCTGCCCGAGGACGCCCGGCCGGTCAGCGCATTGCTGGGCGCCCCGGACGAGGAGGTCGTCCCGCGCAGCCCGGAAGACACCGCCGTGCTCATCTACACCAGCGGCACTACGGGCAAGCCGAAGGGCGCGGAGCTCACCCACTTCCAGCTGTACATGAACTGCACGATCGCGGGCCAGCTGTTCGGGGCCCGCAACGATGACGTCACCCTGGCCGTCCTGCCGTTCTTCCACGTTTTCGGGCTGTCGTCGGTGATCAACGTGAGCGTGCGGTACGGCGGCTGCCTGTCGATCGTGCCACGGTTCCAGCCCGCCGACGTGCTGGACGTGATCGAGCGCGACCGGTGCACGGTGATCGGCGGCGTGCCGACCATGCTGCACGCCCTGGCCCAGCAGGACATCGCCGGCCGCGACCTGTCGGCGCTGCGCGTGGCCGTGTCCGGCGGAGCTTCGCTGCCGGAAGACATCATGCGCACGTTCGAGGGCATGTACGGCATCGAGGTGCTCGAGGGCTACGGCATGTCCGAGACGGCCAGTACAAGCTCGTTCAACCGGCCGGGAGACCGGCGGGTGCTGTCCATCGGCAAGCCGATATGGGGCGTCACGATGCGGGTGGCCGATCCCTCGGACCGGCCGCTGCCGCCGGGGCCCGAGAACGTGGGCGAGATCTTGATCCGCGGGCACAACGTCATGAAGGGCTACCTCGGGCGGCCCGAGGCCACCGCGGAGACGCTGCGCGGCGGCTGGCTGCACAGCGGGGATCTCGGCTACGTGGATTCTGACGGCTTCTTTTTCATTGTCGACCGGGCCAAGGACCTGGTGATCCGGGGCGGGTTCAACGTCTACCCGCGCGAGATCGAGGAGGTGCTGTACGCCCACCCGGACATCGTCGAGGCGGCCGTGATCGGCAAGCGGGACGAGCGGCTCGGTGAGGAGGTGGTGGCGGTCGTGGTCGCGCGGCCTGGCAGCGAGCTTGGCGAGCAGGACGTGATCGCCTACTGCCGGGAGCGGCTGGCGGCGTACAAGTACCCGCGCGAGATCCGGTTCCTGGGCGAGCTGCCGAAGGGGCCGTCGGGCAAGATCTTGAAGGCCGCGCTGCGCGACGGGTAGTGCGCTNNGGCCAAGAGCACGATCCCCAACCAGACAACGGTAAAGGTCCACACCAGTGCGGCGACGGCCAGGCTATCCGTTTGGCTGAGCAACGCGCCCGCCCATAGGCCCCCCGCCAGAACGGTAGTCGCGGCAATCAGGCGGGCGCCTCTCTTGATCGGGGTATTCTCCGGCTCGGCCCGGACGGGTTTGCGGGCCGGCTGAACTGTGGGTGACCCAGGGGGAAGATCGGCGGTGAGGGCAGCAAGGTCGCCGTGCGTTCGGGAGGCGAGCGTATGGGCGACCCGTGAATCGAACTCGTCTTTGGTCAGGCGACCCTGCACGAACGCGTCCTTGAGCGTGTCGAGCACCTGCTCGCGGTCGGTGTGCGAGGCCCGGAGGCGGCCTCCGCCCACGGGGAAGGCCGCCCCGCCCTCTCCCGGTTCGGGCCTCATTTGGCACCTCCCGCGCTGCGATACACGCCAAAGCGTAATTCGATGGTAGCGCGACCGCGCGGTCTCAGCGTGAGCGCGAACGACCACAGCGGGTGCGACGGCTAGGCCGGGCAAAACGGCAGGCGTAGGCGTATACGACCGGGCTGGAGGTGTCCGCCAGATCAGGACGCCTGGGCTAGGTTGTTCGAGCTTCCATCCATGGCTCTGCGTACAGCGGTGATGGTGACGATATAGTGGGCAGTTTCCGCATTCGCAAATATAGCCGTTGAGCTGGGAAAACAACTTGTGTGCGTTCTTCCTCGGGACTTGCCGCGTGCTGGAGGGCCGTAACGAGTGACGGCGCGTGGCGTGCCTGCTGCTCGTGGCATGCGGAACGGGGACAATTGTTCTTCGCTCACCCGTGTAACGTTGATTCTT
>PLIQ01000509.1 GCA_003140115.1 Actinomycetota bacterium
TCGGACTTGGCATATGGCTCTGGAATGCACCCGATCCACCGCGCAGCCCGAATCCACTGCGGAAATGTGACGGAAGCGGCAAATGTGCCTGTTGCGGCACCGAGTCCCAGGCTGGTGGCACGTCGGCCCTCCAAGTGCGGGCCCGTGTGGCACAGGCCCCAAAGGCTCGCGCGTCCTGTATGGGGTGCGGGTGGCCCCGGCCCGTAGAGGGGGTCGGGGGCGCACGTGGCGGGCGCCGCGCCACGAGGTGATGGAGGCGCCTTTCCAACCGTCGGTGGCGCCGAGGCAGGAGCCAGCGAGCGGCCAACCGTGGTACCTGAGATGTCAGGCGGTCTCGTCCCAGCGCTGCCGGGCGGCGGCCAGTCCGTCATCGGTCAGCGATCCGTACAGGCGCAGGCGGGCCACACCGCCGTCGGGGAAGATGTTCAGCCGGACATGCGTGGCCGGCCCGCTGTCCACGCGGAACCGGTGCGGGGTGTCGGGCAGCAGCCGGACCCGGGGCAGCAGGTCCTGCCAGGCGCGCTCGTCGGCCAGTGACCCGCCCGCCGCCGGGTCGGCGTCTATCGTCTGCAGCGAGGCGTAGTCGGGCTGGTTCCCCCGGTACCAGGACGTGTCGATCTCAGCGAGGTGGACGACGCCGCGCCCGGCCAGCCGGACGACCAGCCACTCGTAGCCCGGCTTCCTGCGCCGGCGGGTCTCCCAGCCCTCGCCCATGACCCGGGACAGCCCGGGGGAGATGAGGTTGCGTGGCGAGGAGTAGAACTGGTCGCTCCGCGCCACGATATCGGCGCCGTTCTCGACCGCCGCCAAGTCGACGGTGAGGCCCTCCAGCAGGGCCGGATCGGGCACCACCTCACCGTGGACGTACAGCCGGGCCACGCCGCCGTCGGGGAAGATATTCAGCCGGACATGGGTGGACCGGCGGCCGGAGTTCACCCTGAACGCGTGCCTGGCGTCGCCGGTCAGCAGAGCGCGCGGCACGATCTCCCGCCACCGGCCCGGGTCCGCGTCGGCGGTGAGTTCCTCGGGCGAGGGATACCCGCTGACCGAGCACGCGTCGGCCGAACACGCCTCCGGGTAGTTGCCGGTGAAGAACGCGGTGTCGACCACGATGGAGCGCACCAGTGCGGGCACGCCGAGCCGGAGGATCACCCAGTCCTTGGCCGCGCGATCCGGTAGCGTCCCGCCCGGCCCGCGCCGCCGCCGGGTCTCCCACCCGTCGTAGACCTGCCCCTTGGCGTCGTATTTTTCCGGCACGAAGGTCGGCGCATCCGGCCTGATCAGGTTTTCCTTGGCGGCGAAGAACTCGTCGCTGGCCGCCACGACCGACCCGCGCAGGCGCAGCAGGTCGGGGAGCTTCTGTTCGTCCATAGACAGTTTCTTCCCCGTTAGTCTCGGTTAATTAGGCGTCCCACTGCTTCACCATCCGGCGCGCCGCTATCAGGATCGAGCAGCGCGGTGCCGCGCAGCCACGTCTGCCGGACCCGCCCGGTCAGGGTCCGGCCCGCGTACGGGGTGATCGGGTGCCGGTGCAGCAGCCGGGCCGCCTCGACCACGTAGCTCTCGTCCGGGTCGAAGGCCACCAGGTCGGCGTCGTATCCGACGGCCAGAGCTCCCTTGGCCCCCAGCCCGGCCAGCCGAGCTGGGGCGGTCGCCATCCACCGGACCACGTCGTCCAGCGTCCGCCCGCGCCGCCGGGCCACGGTCCACACCGCGGACAGGCCGAGCTGAAGCGACGCGATGCCGCCCCACGCCGCGCCGAAGTCCCCGCTGCCGAAGGCCTTCAGCTCCGGCGGGCAGGGCGAGTGATCGGACACCACGCAGTCGATGACGCCGGCCTCGAGCCCGCGCCACAGCGCCTCCCGGTTAACCGCGTCCCTGATCGGCGGGCAACACTTGAACTCGGTAGCGCCGTCGGGCACCTCCTCGGCCGCGAAGTACAGGTAGTGCGGGCAGGTCTCGGCGGTCAGCCGGATGCCCGCCGCCTTGGCCCCGGCGATCATGGCCACGCATTCGGCCGCGGACAGGTGCACGATATGGGCCCGCCCCCCGGTGGCGGCCGCGGCCCTGATCACCTTCTCGATCGCGCGGCGCTCCGCGACCGGCGGCCGAGACGCCACGAACGAGCCGAAGTCACGCCCGGACGCGGGCTTGACCTCCGCCGCGTCCTCCGCGTGCACGATCAGCAGCGCGTCCATGGCGGCCAGCTCGCCCAGCACGGATCGCAGGTCCACCGGCTCGAGCGGCGGGAACTCCGGGACCCCGGAATCGATCAGGAAGCATTTGAACCCGATCACCCCGGCCTGGTATAGGCGCAGCAGCGCGTCCTGGTTCCCCGGCACCGCGCCGCCCCAGAACGCCACGTCGACCCAGCACTTCCCGGCCGCCGCCGCGCGCTTGTCCGCCAGCGCCGCGACCGACACGGTGGGCGGCAGCGAGTTCAGCGGCATATCGCAGACCGTGGTCACCCCGCCCGCCGCCGCGGCGCGTGTGGCGGTGACGAACCCCTCCCAGTCGGTCCGGCCCGGCTCGTTGACGTGTACGTGGGTGTCGACCAGGCCGGGAAGCAGCGCGAGGTCGCCAAGGTCCACGTCGCGGCCCGCGTCCAGCGCCTCGCCGTACCCGGCCACAGCCGCGATGGCGGACCCGCTCACCGCGACGGCCGCCGGCCGCGTCCCCTCCGGCAACACCGCCCGCCGGGACCGCAGTACCAGGTCGTACCTCATCGGATGCCGGTCACCTCCAGCCGAAGCTCGTCGAGCTGTCCGCCGGATCGGATGGCGTGTACTCGCACCCGATCCAGCCCGGATAGCCTTGCGCGGCGAGCTGCCTGAACAGCGCCTCGAAATCCAGCTGGCCGGTCCCTGGAGCGCTCCGGTCCGGTGCGTCCGCGATTTGGACATGCGCGATGTCGCCCGCGCGGCAGGCGAGCGTCCCGGCTAGGTCCTCGCCCATCCGGCCCAGGTGGTAAAGGTCGGCGAGGAACGCGATGTTGGTGATGCCCCCGGCACGCACCGCGCCGATCACCGCCAGCGCGCGCTGGCTGGACACGATCGCGGCACGCGGGCAGTCGTAGGAGTTCAGCGATTCCACGACGACCGTGGCTCCGGCGCGGGCGGCGACCGCCGCGGCCAGCGCGAGGTTCTCCGTGGCCATTTCCTCCTGCTGCTGCTCGGACACGCCGTCGGCCCGGTTCCCGTACAACGCGTTGAGGACCCCGCAGCCGGTCCGCTCGGCGATGCCGGCGCAGACGTCGATGTTGTCCCGGAACGTGGCCGAACCCGCCGGGAGCGACAGCAGCCCTCGCTCGCCGGCCGCTATGTCACCCGCGACGAAGTTCAGCAGGACCAGCCGTACGCCGGCGTCGCCCAGTGCCTCGACGAACCTGTCCACCTCGTGATCCGCCGGCACCGGCTCGGCGAACGGCCACCAGAACTCAACCGCGTCGAACCCGGCTGACCGCGCGGCCGCGGGCCGCTTCAGCAGCGGCAGTTCGGTAAACAAGATGGAACAATTGACGTCAAACCGCAGGCCGTAGGTGCGCACACCGGCAGTCTCTCACTCCTGGGCGGCGGCTGCCCCCGGCCGAGATGGCCGCCAGTGAGCGTGTCGCCTGGTCACAGACTTCGCTATGCACGATCATTGTCTAGTTCGGTCAGCTATGCGCCACGCTGCCGGCGGTTATACGTTACAGAGGTTGGCTAGAACTAACGACATCGCACCAGAAAGGGTCGATGACGATGCATGTGCTCGACAGGCCTGGTATCGCCCGGCGCGTCGCTCAGACGTTCGCCACCGTCGGCGCGGTGGCGGCAGTTCTGGTCGGCATGACCGCGTTTGCTCGTCCGGCTGGCGCGACGACGCGCCAGCCCACGCCCACGTATACCGTGCGGACGATCTTGTCGGGTAAGAGCCTGCATCACTGGTACACCAAGGCCGGGTCCAAGGTGCGGCAATCCGAGCCGCTGGCCGACCCGGACGACATCACGCGAATCGGCAAGGACCTGTTCACCGGGTTCCAGAACGGGGTCGGCCCGCAGGGCCAGGCCAGCGCGGACGGGAACCGTGACAGCACGATCGTCGAGTTCACCCTGTCCGGTACGTTCGTACGCCAGTGGGACGTCCTAGGCAAATGCGACGGGCTGACCGCGAATAGCTCCGCCGGGCTGGTCGTCGCCACGGTCAACGAGGACGCGCACTCCAGCCTCTACACCATCGACCCGTCCACCAGCCAGATCGTGCACTACTCCTACCACAGGGCACTGCCCCACGATGGCGGCACCGACGCCATCTCCTTCTACCACGGCCTGATGCTGGTCAGCGCGTCGGCGCCGGGTACCACCGGGGCAGCAGCGCCGAAGCCGTTCTACCCGGCGGTATACGTGGTGACGCTGAACACGCCCAAGCACCTGGCCTACATCCGGGCGCTGTTCTACGACGAGTCGAAGGCGAGCGCGGCGAACGGCCCGCACATCGGCGGGCCGGTCAGGCTCGGTCTGACCGACCCGGACTCGAACGAGGTGGTGCCGGGCTTCGAGCCGCGCTTCGCCGGCGACTTCATGCTGACCAGCCAGGGGGATAAGGAACAGATCTACGTGCACGTCACACCGTCCGGGCACGGGCGTCTGTGGGTCCTGCACCTGTCCCAGTCCGTCGACGACACAGCCTGGTCGACTAGCTGGAAAGGCGCGTTCTACGCCGCCAGCACCAGCGACGACACCGTCGACGAGATCGAGGGCTCGTTCTGGCCGGGCACCGCGTTCGTGGCCGTGACCCCGTGCGACGCCGATAACGCGCCCGCCACCTGCCCGGCGTCCGGGTTCCCCGCCAATTACCTGGGCCACCTGAACATGTACACCGGCCAGATCTCCCGCGTGTCGTTGCGCGGCGCGCCCCTTCACCCGCAGGGCATGACCTTCGTCGCCTTCTAGGTTTCGCGGTCGCTGCCGAGTTCCGTGCCCGCGCTCAGCTTCCCCGGTAGGTGGAGTAGGCGAACGGGCTGAGCAGCAGCGGCACGTGATAGTGCCCGCCTTCGCTGGTCACCTCGAAGGTGACCGTGACCTCGGGATAGAACGACGCGGTTCCGCGCGCCTCGAAGTACGCCCCGCTGCCGAACGTGATCCGGTACACGCCGGGCTCGAAGCCGGGGCCGAAGCCGGGACCGCCGTCCAGCCGCAGTCGCCCGTCCGCGCCGGTCTGCCCGGCGCCGGCTGGCGACCACCCGTCCGGGCCGCGGCGCTCCAGCCGGACCGGCACGCCCGCGGCGGGCCGCCCGGCCGTTGCGTCCAGGACGTGGGTGGAAAGCGTCACCGACCCGGTCGGCGCAGGCGTCACGAGCCCACCAGCTTCGCCAGCCGCAGCCGGGTGATCTTCAGCAGTTCCTCGCGCACCACGGCCCGCTCGGCTTGCGGATCGTGGCCCAGCCTGGCCCGTAGCTGGCCGAGCATGTCCTGGCCGGACAGGCCGCTGGCACAGATCAAGAACACGTGGCCGAACCGCTGCTCGTAGGCGAGGTTCCCGTCCGCCAGCGCCTGGCGCACCTGATCGCTGGCCGACGCGGCACCCGACTGCTCGGCCGCCGACCATCCGCCGGTCCGCACCCGGTCGCCGATCCGCGGGTGCGCGTTCATGCTCTCGGCGATATCGTCCCAGCTCAACGCCTCGAATGCGGCGTTCACCGCGGCCTGCAAGACGGCCGGGTCGCGATACGGGCGGCCGCTGGCGATCCTGCGGGCGAAGGATCTGGACGCGCAGCACGCGAGCACGTCCCGTTCGGCGGCCTCGGGCGAGGCCGCGTTGAATGCCGCCAGCGTGGCGGTCTGCGGGTCGGTGCTCACCATGCGGACATCCAATCAGCCGGTCCCGGGCAGGTGCTAGCCGCCTGTCGAATCGATCAGCACGACCCCGGCTCCAGCCCGTTTTGTAGCTTTCGCTAAACGGGGACGGTTATGGTGCTCGAGAGGGGCTGGTCGCGGGAGGTGATCCCTTTGCGAGTGCGGGATTTGCTCGACGTGCCCGGCCTGGGCCTGCGGTTGCTGACGGACGTTTCCGGCGTGGACCGGGTGATCCAGCATGTGTTCACCACCGACCTGCCCGATCCCAGCCGCTACCTGACCCCGGGTGACCTGGTGCTGACCGGCATGATCTGGTTCCGGGAGCCGAGGGACGCCGACCGGTTTGTCCGGGCCCTGGCCCAGGCCGGGGCCGGGGTGCTTGGCGCCGGGGAGGCGCTCGGCGAGGTGAAGCCCGAGGTGATCCAGGCCTGCCGGCGGCACGGTGTCACCCTGCTCGCGGTGCCGGCCGAGACCTCGTTCGCCGCCGTCACCGACGAGGTGGGCCGCCGGCTGAGCGGGGACCGGGCCACGGCTATGACCAGGGTCCTGGGGCGGCGCAGGCTGCTGCTGTCCGCGGTGGCCGAGGGAGCCGGCCTGGACGAGATGTTCCGGCTGATGGGCCACGAGATCGGCGCCGAATGCTGGCTGATCACCGCGACCGGCCGGGTCGTCGGCGGCACCGGGCCGTCCCTGCCCGGGCCGCTCGCCCTCCGGCTGGCCAGGGAATATCTGCGGGCGGACCAGCTGCCCGCCACGGCAAAGGTCAGCGGGCCACAGATCCCCGCGGCGGGCGACCGGTGGTACTCGCTGTTCGCCGTGGGCGGCGAGCCGAGAATCACCAGCTGGTTCCTGGCCTGCGCCGGGCACGAGCAGGACTGGGGCCCGCTGGCCCATGAGTTGCGCGAATCCGTCGTCGAACTGGCCGCGGACGCGGCCCTGGAGCGGGCCCGGCTGGACGCCGGACGGGCAGGTGACCGCAAGCTGGCCGAGGCGATCGCCGCCATGCTCGCCGCGGAGGGCGGCGAGGGCGCCGCCCCGGCCGAGATCGCCTCGCTGATGCGCGCGGCCGGCCTGCCGCCCGAAGGGCGCTACCTGGTGGCTGCGATGAACGCCGAGGCCGACCGGGTGACGGGCCCGAACGCCGATCGCTGGCGCTGCGACCTGGCCGAGGAACTAGCCCTGCCCCCGGCCTGGGAACTAGCCCTGCCCCAGGCCGAGGCACTAGCCGCGCCTCAGGCCGACGAACTGCCCGTGCCCCAGGCCCAGAGCCCGGTCGTAGCCGCCCTCGGCGATCAGATCGTGACGCTCGTCCCGCTGCCGGTCGGCTCTGGCCCGGGCGCCGCCGAAGGACCGGACCTCCAGGACGCCTCGCGAGCCGGCGTGGCCCCGGCCGCGCAGGCGTTCGCGGCGCGGCTGCGCGACGCTCAGCCGGTGCTGGAGGCCGACCGGTCCCGCGTCAGGCTTACCGTCGGCATCAGCGCACCCGCCGAGGGCATAGCTGGCCTGGTCGGCGCGCTGCACGAAGCGCAGAGCGCCCGTCGGCTCGCCGCGATCAGAGCCGATGCCGCCGGCCCGGCCCCGGCGCCCGCCGTCTCGGTGGTGACCAGCGACGAGGTCGCCTCGCACGAGCTCCTGCTGGCCAGCGTGCCCGGCAGCGTGCTGCGTTCGTTCCGGGACCGGCTGCTCGGCCCGCTGCTGGCCTACGACGAGCTGCACCGGGCCGAGCTGTTGCCCACCCTGCGCGAGTTCCTGGCCTGCTCGGGCTCCTGGAACGCGTGCGCGGCCACCATGTACGTCCACGTCAACACGGTGCGGTACCGGATCAGGCGGATCGAGGAGCTGACCGGACGCGATGTGTCCTGCCTGGATGACCAGGTCGATTTCTTCCTCGCGCTGCGGATTCGCTAGCTTGGCCGGGGTGATGATCCGATCCGCCTCGACGGCGGACGCGCCGCAGATCGCGGACGTGATGCGGGACAGCTGGTTCGCCGGCTACGACGGCATCATCGCGCCCGCGATGATCGACCAGGCCACGGCCCCCGACGGCGGCGCCCGCGTCCGGCAGTCGTTCCGGATCCGGCCCTGGCAGCGGATGATCGCCGCGGTCGCCCGCGGCCCGGCGCCCGCGGGCGCAACCCGCATCGTGGGCTACGCGTCCTTCGGGCCGGAACGGGACGTCCTCGACACGCCCTGGCCGTATCCGCTGACCCCGGCAGGCTCGAAGCGNNAACGCTCGCGCGCGGCGCTTCTACGGCCTCGCCGGATTCGCCCCGGACGGCGCCCGTCACATGCTCGATGACCTGGGCGGGGTCACCGAGATCCGCTACCGGCGCGCCCTAAGCGCCTAGCGCGGAGCCGGCAGCAAGGCCCGGACATCGCCATTCGAATGATATTCCTGGATGCCCGTTGGCAGGCTGGGACCATGACTAATGACGACAGCGCGACCACCGCGGCCGCGACCTACTTCGACGCCTGGCTGGCCAAGGATTTCGCCCGGCTGCGCGCGGTGCTGGCCGACGACGTGGACTTCGCCGGGCCGCTCGGGCAGGTCACGGGTGGCGACGAGTGCCTGCGCGGCCTCAAGGGACTGGCCACGATCATGACCGGCATCCAGATCCAGAAGGTCTTCAGGGCCGGATCCGACGTCCTGACCTGGTACGACATGGCCACCACGGTGGCCGACCCGGTGCCGGTGGCGAACTGGATGCAGATCGAGGACGGCAAGATCACCCGGATCCGGGTGGCCTTCGATCCGCGGGGCATCGTAGGCGGCTCATGACCGCGACTCGTGCGGGCGAGCTAGCTGTGACGGGGTCGGCCGCGGTTACCACGGGCCGTTCGGTCAAATAAGGCCAAAAAAGTGGGAACTGGTACTACTTGTATGGAGCCAATCTCGGCATCGTAGAGGCATGCCGCGCCGTCTCATCCAGTTGTTCGCTGGCCTGGTGCTGTACGGGATCAGCGACTCCATGCTGCTGCTGGCCGGGCTCGGCGTGGATCCGTGGGACGTGCTGCACCAGGGCCTGTCCCGGCGCACCGGGATTCCGGTCGGGACCTGGGCGATCATCGTGGGCGCGCTGGTGTTGCTGCTCTGGATCCCGCTGCGGCAGCGGCCGGGCTTGGGCACGCTGTGCAACGTGATCTTGGTCGGCGCGGTCATCGACGCGGCCCTGGCCCTGGTCACGCCGCCGCACTCGCTCGCGGTGCGGGCGGTGGTGATGGTGTCCGGGGTGGTCCTGAACGGCGTCGCGACCGGGCTGTACATCGGTGCGGGCCTCGGGCCCGGGCCCCGCGACGGGCTGATGACCGGCTTCGCGGCCCGCGGCCACTCGCTGCGCGTGGTCCGCACCGCGATCGAGGCCACGGTGCTGCTGGCCGGCTGGCTGCTCGGCGGTACGGTCGGCGTCGGCACCGTCCTCTACGCGGTCTGCATCGGCCCGCTGGCCCACATCTTCGTGCCCCTGTTCAGCCGGACCGTGCCCGGGACCGTCCCCGCCGTCCGCCTCACCAGCCGCGGGCGCGCCACTCGTCCAGGTGCGGCCGCTCGGTGCCGAGCGTGGTGTCGTTGCCGTGCCCGGGGTACACCCAGGTCGCGTCCGGGAGCGGGCCGAACACACGTTCGGTCACGTCGGTAAGCAATGACGTGAAGTCCGCGGGGGAGTTGGTCTTGCCCACTCCGCCGGGGAACAGTGAGTCGCCAGTGAACACATGCGGCGTGTCGGACAGGCGGCCGCCCGCGTCGTAGAGCACCGCCAGGCTGCCCGGCGTGTGCCCGCGCAGGTGGATGAGCGATACCTGGCAGTCGCCGAAGGTCAGCACCTCGCCATGCTCGGCGCGGTGGCCGACCTGGATGGGAAGCTCGTCCGCGTCGGCCGGATGCGCGACCACGACCGCGCCGGTCTGGGTCTGCACCTCCGGCAGCGCCTGCCAGTGATCGGCGTGCCGGTGCGTGGTGACGATCGTCCCGACCGGGGTGTCCCCGATCATCTCGATCAGCCGGCCCGCCTCGTTGGCCGCGTCGATGAGCAGGCCCTGGCCCGTGCTGGTGCAGCGCAGCAGGTAGGCGTTGTTGTTCATCGGGCCCACCGCTATCTTGGTCACGGTCAGGCCGTCGATCTCACGAGTGCCGGGCGCGCCACCGACATGAACCTCTCCCGAGTAAGTCACCTTCAAAACCTATACCGAACGGCCCTGGCCACCCGCCCCGAGTCGCCGTCTTGCCACCCCTGGCTACGCCCCAATGAGCTGGAGAGTCGCGTGAAGATCCTCGTGCTGGCCGGTTACCACGTCCGTGAGCTGCTCGGATATCGCGAGTGCGCGGACGTGATGCGCCAGGCGCTGACCGACCTGGCCCACGGTCAGATCCAGCAGCCGCTGCGTACCGTGGTCAAGCCCCGGGACGCGGCGGGGTTCATGGGCCTGATGCCCGCCTACTCTCCGGCCGGCTACGGACTGAAGGCGCTCGTTATCACCCCGGGCAACCCGGCCGTCGGCAAGGACGCGCACCAGGGCGGGGTGCTGCTGTTCGCGGCGGACACCGGGGAGCCGCTGGCCCTGGTCAACGCGTCGGCGGTCACCGAGATCCGCACCGCGGCGGTCTCGGCCGTCGCCACCGGCCTGCTGGCCCGGCCTGGCGCGGCCGAGGTGGCCATCGTCGGCACCGGCGTCCAGGGCCGCGCGCACGCGCACGCCCTGGCCGCGACCAGGCCGCTCACCGGGATCCGCATCACCGGACGTGACCTGGCCCGGGCCCGCGACGCGGCCGCGGAGCTGACCGCGCAGCTGGACGTGCCGGTGACGGCGACCGGTTCGGTGCCCGAGGCGGTCGAGGGGGCCGACATCGTGGTCACCGCGACCAATTCGTCGCAGCCGGTGCTGTGCCGCGAGTGGCTTGCCGCCGGCACGCACGTCAACGCGGTCGGCGCGTGCCTGCCCCGCGACCGCGAGATCGACACCGCGACCATGACCGAGGCGGCCCTGTTCGCCGACAGCCGCGAGTCCGTCAGCCACGAGGCCGGGGACTACCTGCTGGCCGCCCAGGAAGGCGCGGACAACCCGGTCCGGGCCGAGCTCGGCGAGCTGCTCACCGGGACCGCGGCCGGGCGCGCCGACGACGACGAGATCACCCTGTTCGAGTCGCTCGGCCTGGCCGCCGAGGACCTCGCCGCCGTCATCTACCTGTACGAGAAGGCCGCCCGCCTAGGCGCCGGCACCAGCGCCGACTTCTAGCGC
>PLIQ01000056.1 GCA_003140115.1 Actinomycetota bacterium
CGGCGGCCGCCTCGTCGGCCGCCGCCCGCAGCTCGAACAGGCTCTGCTGCCGTGCGCCGCCGCCCCGGGCCCAGTGCGCCCCGAGCAGGTCACCGGTCCTGGTCACCGCCTTCAGGGCGGGATTATCCCGAACGACCCGGCGAGCCTGCTGCAGGTCTTCGACCACGACGACCCCGTGCAGCAGCTCCGCGGTGGCCTGGGCCAGCTCGGCGGGCGCCCGCACCAGGTCGCTGGCCGGCGTGACGCCCGGGGCTGCAGTGACTGGAGCGGCCGGGGCGGCGGGAGGCGGGGCGGCGGGGTCGTGGGCGATGACCAGGGCGGCGCTGCCGGCGTCGGACTGGCGGAGAGCGGACAGGATCTCGGCGGCAGCGTCCAGGCTGGTCACGGCGATGGCCTCGGCGGCGGCACCCAGGGCGGCCGCGATGGCGACCTCGTAGCCGTCCGCGACCCGCAACCGGGCGGCGAACGAACCCAGCACGCCGGCGAACCGGTCCGGGTCGGCCAGCAGCGCCGCGGACGCGTCCGCGCCCCGCCGGGCCCCCTCGGCCAGCGTCTCGGCCCGGGCCCGCAGGGCGGCCAGCTCGCGGACGCATTCACGTTCCGCGGTGCGCAGTACCACGGTCCGTTCGGACAATTCTGTCAAGGCGTCGGCGGCCTGCTGATGCGCGGCGGCCAGCTCGCTACGGTCCTGCTCAGGCCCGCCGCCCAGTTCCTGCACCTGGTCGTAGGAGGCCTGAGCCAGCTCGGCCCGTTCCCTGGCCTGCTCGGCGGAGACGGCCAGGCGGTCCATCTCCTCCTGCGCGGCTGCGCTGCGGCTACTCGCCGCGCCGACCTGCTCGCGGAGCCGGGCCAGCCGGCTGGACCGGGCGGCCGCGGCGCGGGCGCCCTCGGCCTGCCTACGTTCGGCCGCGGCGAGCTGGGCCTCGGCCGCAGCGCGTTCGGCCGTCGCAGCGGCCAGTACCTCGCGGCCCGCCTCGAGCCGGGCGGTGAGCGCCTCTTCCTCGTCCCGCAGCTCGGCGGCCTGCCGGTCCAGCTCGCCGGGGTCGCGGCCGGGGCGCTCGGGGTCGGCCTGCTCGGTCAGCAGGGTGTGCCGCTGCGCGGCCAGGTTCTGCGTCCCGCGCAGTCGTTCGGCCAGCGAGGACAGCGCGAACCAGGTCTCCTGGGCGCGGGCCAGGGTGGCCGAGGCGTGCTGGGCGGCCTGGTCCAGGTCGGATTCGGTGCGCCGGGCCTGGGCCAGCTCCTGCTCCAGGGCGGTGCGGCGGGCCACCGCGGCCGCCTCGTCGGCCTCGTCGCGCTGCAGTTCAGCGGCCAGCGTCACGTAGTCGTCGGCCAGCAGCCGCAGCCGCGCGTCACGCAGCTCGGCCTGGATGACGGCCGCCTTCCTGGCCATCTCGGCCTGCCGGCCGAGCGGCTTGAGGCGCCGGCCCAGCTCGGCGGTGAGGTCGACCAGCCGGGTCAGGTTGGCCTGCATGGCCTCCAGCTTGCGCAGCGCCTTTTCCTTGCGCCTGCGGTGCTTGAGCACGCCGGCCGCTTCCTCGATCAGCGCGCGCCGCGCCTCGGGGCCCGCGTGCAGGATGTCGTCGAGCTGGCCCTGGCCGACGATCACGTGCATCTCGCGGCCGAGCCCTGAGTCGGACAGCAGCTCGGCGACGTCGAGCAGCCGGCAGTGGTCGCCGTTGATGGCGTACTCGCTCTGCCCGGACCGGAACATCAGGCGGCTGATGGTGACTTCGGCGTAGTCGATGGGCAGCGCGCCGTCGCTGTTGTCGATGGTGAGCGTCACCTCGGCCCGGCCCAGCGGCGGGCGGGAGGTGGTGCCGGCGAAGACGACGTCTTCCATCTTGCCGCCGCGCAGGGACTTGACGCCCTGCTCGCCCATGACCCAGGACAAGGCGTCGACGATGTTGGACTTGCCCGAGCCGTTCGGGCCGACCACGCAGGTGATGCCGGACTCCAGGCGCAGCGTGGTGGCGGAGGCGAACGACTTGAAGCCGCGCAGAGTGAGGCTCTTCAGGTACACGAAGCCCTCCTCCCCGCTAATCGATAGGGCTCCACGGCACCTTACCTTCCCGGGGCACGCCACACCGGGAACCCGGCCGCAAAGGGGCCCCCGAGGAGGATCGGGGGCCATCCCGGAGGTCGTCGTGCCCCCGGGGCCTACACCGTGACTAACGGGGCCAGTGGGGCGTGTCTGTGATCATGCGGGCACCCCATTACCTATCGGGTTAATGGCATATCACAGAAGAATAAAGAACGAACAGGGACGCCGTCACGGGCGCCCCGGTTCGCCTTTGTCGTTTTCCTCGCCGACCAGCGCTCAGGCGAGCGCAGGTTCGCGGTCCGGCACCAGCATGTCCTCGTGCGCTGCCTCTACCGTGAGCGACTCGTTCTCTTCCTGGAGCCGGACAAGCTCGGCTTCCAGGTCCCGTACTCGCTGCTGGAGGCGGCGCATCTCGGAAACGATGCGGGGGTCGGAACCGCCGACGTGGCCGAATAGAGCCTTCGCCATTGTAAAAGGTCCTCCACGCTGAGTGACCAGAGTGGGCACATACTCTTCACACGCGACTTCCGCGCGCAATCAACGGTATCTAGTTTCCCACCCAGGCGTTTCCTGGTCAAGTTCAGGGCCGTTCCGGGCCCGGGTAAAAACCTTATCACCTATAACAAGAGATTTTGACCGGCTCACCAGTGAGCCCGGCGCGGCCGGGGCTGGCACTGCGGGCAGCTGTAGGCCGACCGGTTCATGAACGGGTCGCGCCGGACCGGGGTGCCGCACCTGGGGCACGGCAGGCCCTCGCGCCCGTAGACCGCCAGCGAGCGGTCGAAGTAGCCGCTCTCCCCGTTGACGTTGACGTACAGGCTGTCGAAGCTCGTCCCGCCCGCGGTCAGGGCCTCGCCCAGGACCTCGCGGACCGCGGCTAGGAGCCTGCTGACCTCCGGGCCGTTCAGGGTCTCGGTGGGCCGGGCCCAGTGCAGGCCCGCCCGCCACAGCGCCTCGTCGGCGTAGATGTTGCCGACCCCGCTGATCAGCGACTGATCGAGCAGGGCGCGCTTGACCCCGGTGTGCTTTTGGCGGAGCCGGCGGGCCAGTTCCGTGGGGTCGAACGAGGGCTCGAACGGGTCGGGGCCGATGTGGGCGAT
>PLIQ01000640.1:0-225 GCA_003140115.1 Actinomycetota bacterium
CCACATGTAGGTGTGCGAGCTGTACCCGTTCATGTGCCGCCAGGACCGCGGGATGCCGCGGTCGCCCATCAGGTAGGTGACCTGGTGCGCCGATTCCGGGGACAGGGTCCAGAAGTCCCACTGCATGTCGTTGTCGCGCAGGTTGTTGTCCGCACGGCGCTTCTGGGATCGGATGAAGTGCTGGAACTTCATCGGGTCGCGGATGAAGAAGACCGGGGTGTTGTT
>PLIQ01000640.1:247-2609 GCA_003140115.1 Actinomycetota bacterium
CGCTCGGGGATGCGCTCCCGGTTGAAGTTCGCCATCTGCTCGATCAGGTAAGTGTCGTGCAGCAGGATCGGGCCGTCGGGGCCGACGGTGAGCGAGTACTCGTCACTTTCGGCCGGCGCGCCCGCATCGGTGGTCGTCGGCTTCACGTGCGGATCTGTCACTGCTATTCCTCCTCGTCGTCATTAACGCGGCTGGGGGTGGCACAGGCCGTGCACAGGCCCCAGAAGACCACTTTCGCCTCATCGATCACCCAAAACCGCGCTGGTCGGCCGGATCAAGCCGTGGTCAGCTTCCCTCGGATCTGGGATGGGCCATGCCCCGGAATGAGACGCCTTACCCTCTCAGGCCGATCGAAACATCCCTAGGATCGAGACAGCTTCGGACTCGGGAGGGCAAACCATGCCAGTGGTGCAGGCGAACGGGATCGACATCAACTACGAGGTGCAGGGCGAGGGCGAGCCGATGGTGCTCATCCCTTACACAGCGGCCGACCATGCCTGTTACGCGTTCCAGGTGGCCGAGTACGCCAAGCACTTCACTTGCTACAGCGTCGACCCGCGCGGCGCGGGGCTGTCCAGCAAGCCGGAGGGCGAGTACACCACGGAACTGCTGGCCGACGACGTCGCGGCGTTCATACAGGTCACCGGAATCGGGCGGGCGCATATCTTCGGGGTCTCGCTGGGCGCGGCGGCTGGCATGTGGCTGGCGGCCAAGTACCCGGAGCAGGCCAAGACGCTGTCCCTGCACAGCGCCTGGGACAAGACCGACCCGTTCCTGCGCGTCATCGTGGAGGGCTGGCGGATCATGGCCAACGCGCTGGACAGCGTGACCGAGATGGTCATCACGGGAATCTTCCCGTTCTGCCTGACCCCCGAGCTGTACGCCGCGCGGCCTGAGTACGTCGACGCCCTGGCCGATTTCGTCCGCAGCCGCCCGAGGCAGCCGGTGGACGCGTTCATGCGGCAGTCCGGGGCCGTACTGGGGCACGACGCGACGACCGTCCTCGGCTCGATCCAGGCCCCGACCCTGATCACGTACGGGCGCCATGACATCGTGACCTCGACCCGCTTCGCCACACCGCTGACCGAGGCGATCGCGAACACCGAGCTCATCTTGTTCGAGGACTGCGCGCACGCCGCGATCTACGAGAACGTAGAGGGGTTCAACCAGCAGACGCTGGACTTCTTGCAACGCCACAGCGGCTGATGCCGAGGATGTGTCGGGGCGCGCGACGGCTGGTGGCACCATGGCGGTATGGAGGAACAGGCTCGCGGACCTTATCAGAGGCTGACTAGGCAGGAGGCCTCGGACGCGGTCACCGGCCTCGGCTGGCGGCTCGTCCTGGGCGAGTTGCGGACCGAGGTCAGGACCGGATCACTCCCGCTGGCCGCCGACGTCGCCGGGCGGGCGGCGGCGGTGGCCGGCGCCGAGGGGCACCTGCGGCTGGATGTACGCGCGGACCGGGTGATGCTGTCGCTGCAGACCGCGGCGGAGGGCTGGGTGACTGCGCGCGACGTCGAGTTGGCCCGGGCGATCTCGACCGTGGTCGAGGAGTCGCGGCTGGAGACGGTCAGTGGGGGCGACGGAGGCAGTGAGGTCGGCGCGGGCGCCTGGGGTGACGTGGGTGGGGACGACGGCGACGCGGACGGGGAAATCGGGAGCGGGGACCTCGACGGGAGCGGGGATGACGGCGGCGGGGACGGGGACGTCGATGGAGGCGGGGGCGGAAGCGGCGGGGGTCGCCGGTCGGTGCAGGTGATCGAGATCGGGATCGACGCGCTCGACGCGGGGGCGATCCGGGCGTTCTGGCGGGCGGTGCTGGGGTACGTGGACGAGCCGGGGCGGTCTGGGGCGTGGGACGGGCTCATTGACCCGCTCGGGCAGGGGCCGGCGGTCTGGTTCCAGCGGATGGACGCGCCGCGGCCGCAGCGCAACCGGATTCACTTCGATGTGTCGGTGCCGCACGACGAGGCGGAGTCGCGGATCCGGGCCACCCTGGCGGCGGGCGGGACCTTGACCTACGACGCGGAAGCTCCCGCGTTCTGGGTGCTGGCCGATGCCGAGGGCAACGAGGCCTGTGTCACGACCTGGCAGGGCCGGGACGGCTGAGGCCGTCTACGACCGGGCCGGTGGCGGCCGACGGCTGTGGGGTCCGGATTTCCTCGAGCTGAGCCGCGGAGCGTTAGGTCGGGTTGAGCCGACGCAGCCGCGTGCGGCGCAGGCGCCAGCCTCCGGCCATGATTAGCAGTGCCCCGCCGCCGATGAGAGCCAGCCACGGGAGTGACGAGCCTGCGCCGTGCGGCGCGGTGCCGCCGAATCCGGTGGAAACGCCACCCGTGGGCGCCTGGCCGGCCCCGGCGGC
>PLIQ01000671.1 GCA_003140115.1 Actinomycetota bacterium
GCCGCCGCTCTAGCCGTGGTAGCGATGACGGCTGTGCTGACATCGGCATGCGGGGGTCCAGCCAGGCCACCCCGCTCCAGGGCCGCCTCCTGTCGGTTGCCGACCTGCCGGCCGGATGGTCGGCGGTGCCCGTGAACCCGAAGATCACGAGCACCTCGCCATGCCTGTCCAGTGTGTCCGCGAGCCCGACGGGGCTGACGCATGCGACCGCGGCCTTCGTGGAAGGCACCTCGATCCCCGCGTTCGCCGAGGCCTTGACCAGCGGCCCGCAGGCTCAGCAGCAGTGGCGCAGCCTCAACCAGGCGCTGGCGCGCTGCCGGACGGCCACGATCGCCATCGCGGGCGACAAGGACGGGGTCACCATCCAGCCGCGCCTGGTCCTGATCACCGGCTACGGCGGAACCATGGAAAGCTGGGACCGGCGCTTCGTCGACGCCCTCGCCGAGCACCACCGCGTCGTCATCTTCGACAACGCCGGCATCGGCGGGACGCGGGCCCTGCCGGGGCCACTCAGCATCGACGCGATGGCCAACCAGACCAGCGCCCTCATCGGCACCCTCGGCCTCGGCCGGCCGGACGTCCTGGGCTGGTCCATGGGCAGCATGATCGCCCAGGCCCTCGCGGTGCTCCACCCAGGCCAGGTGAACCGCCTGATCCTGTGCGCCAGCTACCCGGGCAACGGAAGGACAGTACGCCCATCCCAGCAGGCGATCAACGCGCTCAACAGCGGCGATCAGCAAAAGGTCATGGCCGTCCTGTTCCCCGCCGGCCAGACCGCCGCGCAATACACCTACATCGAAGCGACCTCCAGCTACCCAGCCGCCCCCGCTGCCCCGGCCGACATCGTGACCGCCCAAGGCCACGCCGTGGACCAGTGGTGGGCCGGAACCGACCCTGCAGGCCAGCATGCCGCCAACATCGCCGTCCCCACGCTTATCGCCGACGGCACCGCCGACCAGCTCGACCCGCTCGCCAACAGCCACACCCTCGCCCGCCTGATCCCCGGCGCCAAGCTGACGCTGTATCCCGACGCCGGCCACGCCTTCCTGTTCCAGGACCAGGCAGCCTTCGTCCCCCTGATCGAATCATTCCTCGGCTGAGGACCCGTGGCGCCGACGATGCTGATTGCTCCGTCCTCAGGGCGCGGCCGGGTCTATCCGCGGATCGCCCGGGCAAAGCTGGACACCCTCGTCAAGGGACGCCGAACTGGCCATAAGCCGGCTCTGGGACTGGAGCCGCCACGGCCCGTTCGGGATAAAAAGGGGCGAGGGAACCGCGGCGGGACCGAGCATGCGGGCGGGCCGGGTCACGGCGCGTGTGCGCCGTCCCGACCCAGGGAACGGTTAGCGCATGACAGAACCTTCGCCTTACATTGACGTCGCCAACCTGCCGGCGCCCGCCGAGGGCATCGTCGTGACCCTGTTCATCACCGTCCGCAGCGTGGCGCGGTCCCGGGACTTCTACTCGCGCATCCTGGGCGGCACCGTGGTCCTCGAGGAGAACCCGTGCATCGTCAAGCTGTCCAACTCGTGGATCCTGATGAATCCCGGCGGGCCGCCCACCCCCGACAAACCAGGCATCTCGGTGGTCAACTACGAGCCAGGCGACACCACCTCGATCTTCCTGAACCTGCGGGTCGCTGACATCCAGGCCTGCTACGAGGAATGGAAGTCCAAGGGAGCGGAGTTCGTCACGCCGCCGATCGACCGCGAGGCGGAGATCCGCTGCTACATGCGAGACCCGGACGGCTACATGATCGAAGTCGGCCAGGCCACGGGCGTGCTGCACGGCCAGCTCGCCAAAAAGCGGTCGGCGGACCTCCCCGGCTGAGGTCCCCGCGTCGCAGCCCTCGCCCGGACCCGCCTCACGGGCGGACCAGCGCTTTGCCGAGCTTCGCGCCATCGAGCAGCGAAAGGAGGGCCTGCGGCGCGCTTTCCAGGTCGTCGAACATCGTCACGTCGGAATGCAGTGTCCCGTCCTGCACTAGCGGGAGTACTGCCTCCTCGAATGCGGCCCGCCGGTGCAGGTGATCGAGGACCAGGAAGCCCTCGAGTCGAAGGCGCTTGATGATCAGCTGCGGGAGGTTCCCGGGCCCGGGTCCGGGCGGCTTTCCGTAGCCTGAGATCATCCCGCAGATAGCGGCCCGGCCGCCCGTGCGCAGAAGGTCGATCGCTGCCTCCAGGTGGCCGCCGCCGACGTTGTCGAAGTAGAGATCGATGCCGTCGGGCGCAACCCCGCGCAGCTGCTCGGCGAGGTGACCGGCGCGGTAGTCTACGGCGGCGTCCAGCCCGAGTGCGTCGGTGAGGTAGCGCGCCTTCTCGGCGCCCCCGGCGGATCCGATCACCAGCGAGGCACCGCGGGCCTTCGCCAGCTGGGCCGCCACCGAGCCGACGGCACCGGCTGCGGCCGATACCCAGACCCGGTCGCCCGGTTGCATCCGCGCGACGTCGACCAGGCCGACGTAGGCGGTCAGTCCCGGAGCGCCCAGGACATGCAGCCACGTGTGGGGCGGCAGACCGCTACGCGGCTGGATGCGGATCCCCTCACTGGCGTCCACTACAGCGTAGTCACGCCACCCTCCCCAGCAGAGCGCCCAGTCGCCTTCCGACCACCCATCCGCGCGAGATTGCACGACTCGGCCGACAGCCCTCGCCTCCACCGCGGCTCCGAGGTCGAAGGCCGCCGCGTAGGTGTCCACCGAGAGCCGCGGGATCATCGACGGGTCCACGCTGAAACAGTCGGCCCGGACAAGCAGCTGGCCCGGCGAGAGCGCTGGCAATTTCCGCTCGACGAGCGTAAAGCACCCCGGCTCGATCCGTCCCTGCGGCCGGCGCGACAGCACCAGCTCACGGGCGGTCACCATCGCCACTCCCCGGGGAGCACCGCACGACGGGAAGCGTGATGCGCGCGGCAGCGCTCGCGGGTATCGGTGGGCCGCTCGCCGAACCGCTCGCGGTAGGCGTTGCTGAACGTGCTCGCGTTGCTGAACCCTGACGAGCGGGCGACGTTAGCGACGGTGCGGTGGTCCCAGCCGGGTTGCTGGAGCCTCAGCCGGGCGAGCTCGAGCCGTTCTTCCCGGATCAGCATCGAGGGCGTCGTCCCGATGCGCTGCAGCCGCGCCTGGATCTGGCGCAACGACCAGCCCAGCTCTGCTGCGACCGCCGCGCCGGTCAGTGAGACATCATGGGCGTTCGCGCGCACGAAGCAACGGATCGTGCCGACGAGGTCGTCCTGGGTCTCGTACACCGGCGGCAGCAGCGCCCCTCCGCAGGCGAGGCACAGCAGGTCCACGGCCCGGTCGGCGACGGCATCGAAGCCCAATCCGTCGATCGTGTGCGCCTGGCTGCGCAAGCTGGCCAGCAGATCGACCACGATGCGCCCCATGCCGCGCTCGGCGTTCAGCCCGACGGTGCGGGTCAGCAGTCCGCCTATGCGGGCATCCACCCGGGCCCGCGGGATCACCAGGGCAAGACACGAGAAATTGTCGCTGTGCCACATATCCATGGGCGCATCGAGGGTGGCGAGCGCTAGGCCGCCGGGTTCGAGCGTGAGGGCGGTGTCGGCCTGCCGGATTACCATCGAGCCTGTCACCGGCGCCAGCAGCTCGTAGGCCCCGTGCGGATGTCGCCGGACGTCAGTGCCCGAGCGCTTGATGGACTCCTCGTCGCCCCACCACCGCACCAGCTGGTAGGCCTCGGTGTGCTGGTGCTCGATGCGCCCCCGGTAGTCGGCGCGCATCCGGAACGCCATCCGGCTATGGATCGAGGAAACGAGTTCACTCCACCATTCGGCACGATCGGTCATCGCCACATCGCTGCAGCGGTATGCGTCAAGTGCGTACACTACGGACCTCACTCGCCCGAGTCTCGCCGCCAGGATAGCGCCGGCGCCTGTACGAGCGGTTCCCAGAGCCCGCCCTCAGTGTCTCACCATGTCCAGTCGTAGGCCGCGCCGGCACGTTGCGCGAGCGGCTTGAGCATCCTCTGCTCGAAGACCGTGACGGTGTCGTAGCCCTCGACCGGCGCGGCGGCGATGACCCGGCCGAATAGCTCCGGGTCCAGGTGCGGCTCCGGGATGCCCGCCGCGATCGCGTACCGCTGAAGATGGTTGCGGAGAAACTCGGAGTTGCACGGCGGCATCGCGAAGTGTGCCGGATGGGACATTGCTTCTGGCAACGGAACGAACTCGACACCGCTCTCGACGAACGCATTCAGGATCGTGCCGAGCGTGTCGGTCGCGATGGCAGTGCCGTGGATCAGCCAGATCAGCGGGATGTCCTGACCGAACAGCCGCCGGGCCAGCTGCGCGTGTGCTGCCAGCTGGCCGACCGCAGAAGAGACGTAGGTCTCCTGCAACATCCGCTTGGCGTCCTCGTCCTCAGATACCACGGCGCGGTAATAGGGGATGATCCAGGTGAAGTCGCCGAACCACGCGGTTATCGGTGCGTTCCGGTAACCGGACGCCCGAAGATGGTCCTCCACCCGGCCGCGCTTGCTCTCGGTCTCGCCGGCCATGTCCATCGCGTACCGGAAGTAGCGCTCGGGAGCCATCGCGATGAGGTTGCCGATGAGCCCCTCGGCTTTGTCGATGTCCGCGCAGTACTGGTCCCCCGACATCCACCGCAGCGGGGCGTGCAGGTGCGTGTGATTGCCCAGGTGGTGCCCGGCCTCGACCCAGGCCTCCCACGCGGCCATCAGGCTGGGGTCCGAATCGAGGCGATGGGTGTGGGAGAACCCGTATACGCCCGTGAGGCCGTGGTCGGCGAGCGTGGCGGCGATCGACTTGGTGATGCCCAGCGGCGTGATGCTGTCCGGCATCGGCACGCCGTCCCAGAGCACGAAGTCGTCGACCGTCACTGCAACCTTGACGGCACCCTCCGGTGAGATGTTCGACATGGGAGATTCCCTTCGACTCCAGCCACCTTGACGGTTCTCACGAGGCTAGGAAGCCGGGCCGATCACGTCTTGTCGGAGCGCGCAGCGTACTTTCCGCTTGCGCACAGTCCTCTGCCCGTGCGCGCTGAATCCGCGGCGCGGCCGCATCGGCTGACTGCGCTGCGCTGCGCTAGTCGCGGCGAGTGCCTCTGGCTATGAGCCACACGACGATGAAGACGGCCATCGCGATCAGCCCGACGATGAGAAACGTCTTGAACGTTGCGAAGATCCCGCCGGCGGCCGTGACGGCAAGCCAGACGGCGAGGATCGCGCCGAGGATTATCCCGATGATCCGGCCCATGTCCCCAGTATGCGCCCGGCGCCCCCGCAGCAGGCTCGGGTCAGCCGATCTGTTCGGCCAGGGCGACGACGATGGCGACGTTGTCCATCCGCTGAATGGTCATGTCGGCCAGACTACGGCCGGGCCGGCGCTCCTTGCTGTCCCAGCAGCGAGGACAGCGCGGTGCGCAGCGCTTGCTCCGGGTCGTCCGGTAGCGTCGCTGAGCGCCAGCCGATGAACTTGTCCGGCCTGACCAGCAAGGCCCCGTCCTCTTCGACCTCGCGGCCGCGCGCCCAGTCGTAGTAGATGTCGGTGACCTTCCGGCCAGGGCCGATAATGACGGTCTCCAGCGGGATCCGGAGGTCGTGACTGACCTTGGCTGCGGCCGCCTGCCAGGCGTCGCCGGCGATGCCGGTGATCAACGTGAACCTCGTGTACGGCGCCAGGTCCAGGGTGGAGACCTTGTGCGTGGCATCGCCGACCCAGGCGTGCGGCAGGTGCGACCCGGGCACGGTGGACGGCTGGTAGTACAGCTCTGGGTCGCGGGTCGGGGTTGGCCTCGCCGAACCGTCTCCGACGATCGCGGCCGACTCGTAGAACTGACCGAGGTCGACTCCGTGCGCGTTGAACTCGTAGTTCTTAAGCTCCATCGCCGCTACAAGGGCCGCTCGCTTCGCCGCGCCCTGCGGGGTGTTGGCCTTGCGCTCTTCGATCTGCTGGCGCATCTCCTCTTCGGTCTCGGCGTCGGTCAGCCCGAGCACCTCGAAGAACTGGCCGAACTCGCGGCTGCTCTGGTTGGCCCTGCGCACGATCTGCTTCGCAACGGGGGCGCGCTCGGTCGAGTAGGTCTCAAGGAGTCCCGGGCCCGCGTAGCCGCGCAGCACGGCAGCGAGCTTCCAGGCGAGGTTGTAGGAGTCTTGCACGGACGTGTTAGAGCCCAGGCCGTTGGACGGCGGATGGCGGTGGACGGCGTCCCCGGCGCAGAACGCGCGGCCCTGCTGCAGGCGGGTCGCGTACATCTCGTTGTTGCCCCACAGGCTCGTGCCGGTGATCTCGACGTCAAGGTCGGGGAGGCCGAGCAGGTTGCGGACGATCTTGGTGGCTGCCTCGTCGTCGATGACGGGCGCGGGCTGGCTGATGTCGTAGCCCCAGACGATCAGCCACTCGTTCCATGGCCGGATCATGCGGACCAGGCCGGCGCCGATGCCGCCGACGTCGCTGCCCGGCTGGATGACCCAGTAGAGGACGGACGGGCGGGTCTGCACGTGTGCGGAAATATCAGCTTTGAAGGTGATATTCATGGAGCCGGCGATGTCCATGGCTCCTTCCATGGGCAGGCCGATGTCCTCGGCCACCTTCGAGCGCGCGCCGTCCGCGCCGATCAGGTACTTCGCGCGGATCGTGTACACGGCGCCAGTCAGCCGGTCGCGAACCTTGACGTCCACGCCCTCGTCGTCCTGCGCGAGCGACAGGTACTCGGTCGAGAACCTGGCCTGGGTGCCGCGAGCGGCGGCGTTCTTGACCAGGATCGGCTCCAGGTAGGTCTGCGGGATGTCGCAGATCAGGCAGGGCGAGGCGAGCTGGTAGTCGGCCTCACGCGCGGGGTGCGTGCCCCAGGTGCGGATCCGGCCGATCTCCTCCCCGGCGATCGACGTGCAGAACACCGTGTCGCCGACGAGTGCGTGCGGGGTCGCGTCCGCCAGCACCTGGTCCTCGATGCCGAGATCGCGGAAGATCTCCATCGCCCGCTGGTTTGTGATGTGCGCCCGCGGCGTGTTCGCGGTCCAGCGGTACTTGGTGATCATGATGTTGGGCACGCCGAGCGTGGACAGGGCCAGTGCCGCCGCGCCGCCCGCCGGGCCGGAGCCGACGATGAGCACGTCGGTTTCCACCGTGGTCCCGCTCGGAATCTCAGTCTCGTCGCGTCCGTCGTCGAAGTCAGGCATGACGCGATTGTCGCCGACGTGGCGGCCAACCCCAACGGTATCGGCCACAGTCG
Organism: Actinomycetota bacterium; assembly: GCA_003140115.1. The sequence continues at coordinate 7,214 of PLIQ01000671.1, forward strand.
TGCCCTACCATTTCGGCATGCCTGCCAACGATCGTCTCGAACGCTTCGCTGACCTGGTCGTCCGGGTCGGGGCCAACGTGCAGCCCGGGTCGTTCGTCCTGCTTCGTACTGATATCGCTCACCTGGAGATCGCCCGTGCGGTGGTAGAGCGCGCGTACGTGGCCGGCGCCTCTTGGGTCGAGGTCGACTGGTCAGACGGCCCGATCCGGCGCTCGCAGCTCACCCACGCGGACATCGAGAGGCTGACCAGGACACGCCCGTGGGTGATTGAGCAGACCAGGGCGTGGGCGGCCGAGCGGGGCGTCTGCATCACGCTCGTCGGCGATCCTGACCCGCACCTGCTCGACGATGTCGATCCGGCGAAGGCGGCCGCGCTCCCGCTCGAAGAGGCCAGGGCCTACCGGGAGGCGATCATCGGGCAGCAGCTGCGCTGGACGGTGGTCCCGGCGCCCAATCCGGGGTGGGCGCAACAGGTCTTCGGCGAACCAGATCTGGAACGCCTCTGGGAAGCGGTCGCGACGGCGATGCGCCTCGACGAGCCCGATCCGGTCGCCAGCTGGCGGGAGCGCACCGCGGAACTGGCCGCCCGAGCCCGCGCGCTGGACGCTCTGGACCTGACCGAGGTGCGCTACCACGGCGCGGATACGGATCTGACGGTCGGGCTGGTGCCGAACGCTCGATGGACCGGCGGCTCTTTGGGCGACCCGGATGGCATCACGTACATGCCGAATATTCCGACTGAGGAGGTCTTCACGAGCCCCGACCGGCGCCGCGCCGACGGCGTGATCAGCCTGACCAAACCGGTGATCATCGGCGGCCTGGTGGTCGAAGGCCTGAAGGTCACGTTCGGCGCAGGGCGCATCACCGACGTCACCGCCACCTCGGGCGCCGAGACGGTGCGGGCTCAGCTCGACACCGACGAGGGCGCTCGCAGCCTCGGTGAGGTCTCGCTCGTTGACCGGGACTCGCGGGTCGCGAAGGCCGGCCTCCTCTTCCATAACATGCTGTTCGACGAGAACGCCGCCTGCCACGTCGCGTGGGGACAAAGCTTCCCGTTCTCGGTGGTCGACGGTCTGGCGATGAGCAACGAGGAGAGGTACGAGATCGGGCTCAACCGCTCGGCCGTGCACACCGACGTCGTGATCGGCGGCGCGGGTCTGACCGTCACCGGTACGGGCCCGAAGGGGACATCAGAGATCATCCGCGACGACGAGTGGGTCCTCGGGATTCAGCATTGACGGACGAGGCGCGGTCCCGTTCTCGGCCTCGTCGCGGCGGTGGATTTCGATCAGCTCCTCCCGGTAGCGGTGATCCGCACAGGGCAGTTCGTCGCGCACCGCAGCGCCGTTGTCCCACCACTGCATCAGACCGCGCCCCAGCTCCTGACCGGCGCGGGTGTGCACGCAGTGGGCGTAATCCGGGACCTCGACCAGCGCTTCTCCGAGAGCAACCTTCGCGACGACCCAATCGGCGTGCTCGGAACTGGTGCGGTCCTTTGGCGCGGAAGCGAGCAGGCGCACGGCGTGACACGCCATCATCCACTCCCCGCCCGGGGTGGCATTGAAGTTACGGTGAAGCACGTCGATCAGCACAGGCCCGAGGGGCAGACCCATCCCCACGTCTTCAACCGCGATGACCTGCAGGCGCCGCCATAGGTTGGCGATGGTGGCATTGGCGC
>PLIQ01000572.1 GCA_003140115.1 Actinomycetota bacterium
CTCGATTAACCGGCCTTCGGGGCGATATCAGACCGGTGGTAGCGATATCAGGCGTTGTGTCCTGTTCTGGCGGTTCGCTGGAGTCGTTGCAGGTGGCCCTGGATGCTGGCGATGACGCGTGAGTGCCGGGCGACTTCGGTGTGCCAGCCGCGTGCGGCGGCGTCGTCGCGGAGGGCGGTGAGGTCGGCCAGCTGGGCCTGGAGCTGGGGGATGAACTCGGGGGCTGTGACGTAGTTGTCGCACTGCTCGCAGATGTTGGCGTAGGGGCAGGCTTCGGCGGCGAGCTGGCGGGAGCAGTAGCCGTGCGCGACCCGGGTCTTGAGCATCTCGGCGCGCAGCCATTGGACCCGGCCGGGGATGATGGGCTGGCCGACCGGGGCGATGGCCAGGGTCAGCCGGGTCCGGGCCTTGCTCATCGCTTCTTCGTAGGCGATGCGGACGGCCGGGGCGGCCAGCGCGGCGTAGCGCAGGGTCATCTCGGTGGAGACGTGTTTTATATGCGGGTGATCCAGAGGCAGTGACAAGATCGCGTGGCGCGGTCCGTCACCAGCTGGAAAGGGAGTCACCCATTGGAGTTCATGCCATGCCTGGCCCGCTCGGCGGCAGACGGCCAGATCGAGAAGATCACGCTCGGGCATCCGCTGCTGGACGACTACCTGGTGTTCGTGGCGGCGCGGGCACGGACCAACACCTGGCTTGCCGTGGCCTACGACTTGAAGGTGTTCTTCGAGGTCGTCGGCAAGGAGCCGGCCGTGGTGACCACCGCGGACGTGTTCGCTTTCTTGTCTGCCCAGCGTGCTCCTCGTCGCGGGGAGCGGGTCGTGCGGCTGGAGGACGGCGAGGCGGGCCTGGCGGCACGGACGATCGCCCGGCGGCTGTCGAGCGTGCGGGGCCTGTATGGGTATCTGTGCGCCCGGGAGGACACCGGCGTGCACCGCAACCCGGTGCCGGGCAGCCTGGCTGCCCGCCGGCCGGGCGCGCGGCGTGGCCGGTGCGGGGTGCCGCTGATCCGCACGCCCCGCACCCTGCCGCGGGTGCTCGCGCCTGCCGAGGTCGACGCGCTGCGGGCGGCGTTGCGGACTCACCGCGACCGGGCCATGGTCGATGCGATGGTGCTGGGCGGGCTGCGCCGCTGCGAGGTGCTCGGCTTGCGGCTGGAGGATCTCAGCGCCGGTGAGCGGCGGCTGTTCGTGGCCGAGGGCAAGGGCGGCCGTCAGCGGGTAGTGCCGGTCTCGGCGCGGTTCTTCGCAGAAGTGGGCGCCTACCTGGAGTCCGAACGGCCAGGGGCATCTTCGGCCAGGCAGGTGTTCGTGGTGTTGAAGGGCGCCCGCCGCGGCGAGCCGCTGTCGGCGGCCGGGCTGGATGAGATCCTGGACGGGGCCCGGGATCGTGCCGGGCTGGAGCGGGCGACCTGCCACCAGCTGCGCCACACGTGTTTCACCCGGCTGCGGGAAGCGGGCATGGCGCTGGAGGCCATCCAGGCCCAGGCCGGTCACGCCTCGATCGAGTCGACGCGCCTCTACCTGCACCTGGCGAACGGCTGGCTGGAGAAGGAGTACCTGCGGGCGGCGGAGGCGATCGAGGCGCAGGTCGCGCCGGCCACCCCGACGGCAGCGCGGTGAGCGGGTCACCGGCCCGGCGGCCCTGCGTCGAGGACCTGGTCAGCACCTACCGCGCCGACCTGGTGGCGGCCGGGATGTTCGCCGGCCATCCGGTTACCTCGGTCGCCCGCATGTTCTTCACCCGCGTCGGTGCCGCCGGGTGGGCGCAGATGCCCCTGGCAGACCAGTGCGCCTTGCCGCTCAAAGACCGGCGGGTGGTCGGATGGCTCATCGTGACCGGGCGGCTGCGTCCGAGCCCCGATTACCTGGTGGCCTGCCGGCCCTACCTGGGGGAAGTCGCCGCTCATCATCACCGGGCGTTCCACGTGCGCTTCGCTGAAACCTCCGCCGGGCTCGGCTTCGGGGCTACCGTGACCCGCCTGCAGTGGTCGGCGCTGGCCAAGGTGACGGCGCTGGCCGGGCTGGCCCCCGATCAGGTGACCCAGGCGGTCATTGACGAGGGCCGGCAGGCACTGACTGCCGCCATCGGCCGTCACCACCCCGGCAGCCACGGCCCGGGGGCGCTGAGCGCGGCGCTGTTCGGATTGCAGACCACCTTGTTCCACCTCGGCGCGCTTGACGCCGCGCCCCGCAAGACCAACCCTGACCGCTCGGCCGAGCGGGCCGCGCAATGGGCATCGGCGGCGCCGCAGCTGGCATCTACCCTGGCCGGCTACATCGCCCAGGTAAGCCTGTCGCTGCGGGCCTCGACCATGGTGCGCGTCGAGGGCGTGCTGCGCGAGTTCGCCTGCTGGCTGGCCGGCAATGCCCCCGAGGTCGCCTGCGTCGCCGACCTTCGCCGCCGCCATATCGAGGCCTATAAGCTGCACCTGGCTGCCCGGCCATCGGCTCGCGGCGGGAAACTGTCCCGGATCAGCCTCGCCGAGCACCTCGGCGCTCTGCGCGCCTGCTTCGAGCGGCTCACCGAGTGGGACGGCGATGATGTCCCCGCCGCCGTGCTGGTCTTCTCGGGCGACCTGCCGCTGCGCGACGAGCCGCTGCCCCGGTTCCTGGACGACGGCGCGTTCACCAAGCTGCTGCAGGCCACCCGCGCCGACCCCGACCCGTTCGTCCGCCTGGCCGTGGAATTCCTGGCCCGCACCGGCCTGCGCAAAGGCGAGTTCCTCGACCTTACCGTCGACTCCGTCGTGCAGATCGGCGCCGCCTACTGGCTGCACGTGCCGCTCGGCAAGCTGCGCACCGACCGCTATATCCCGCTGCACCCCCAGCTCAAGGACCTCCTGGACGGCTGGCTCGCCGCACGGCCCGCCAGCCTGCGCACCCCTTACCTCTTCGTCGAGCACGGCCAGCGCATCGGCCAGGGCCGCGTCGACCGGGCCGTCGCCAAAACCGCCCAGGCCGCCGGGATCGGCCACGTCAGCCCGCACAGGCTCAGGCACACGCTGGCCACCCAGGCGATCAACCGGGGCATGAGCCTCGAGGCGATAGCCGCCCTTCTCGGCCATCGATCGATGCGGATGACCATGGTGTATGCCCGCATCGCCAACCGCACCGTGGCCGACGAGTACTTCGCCGTATCGGAGAAGGTCGAGGCCCTCTACGACGCCCCGAAGAACCTGCCCGCCGGCGCCGAGGGCACCGAGATGCGCAAGCTCCGCGCCGAAATGCACCAGCGCATGCTCGGCAACGGCTACTGCGCCCGGCCCGTCGGGCTGGACTGCCACTTCGAGTCGATCTGCGAATCCTGCACCTTCTTCCAGACCACCATCGAGTTCCGCCCCACCCTCCAAAAGCAGCGCGACGACGCCGCCGCCAAGGGCCAGGCCGGGCGGAAGAAAATCTTCGACGGACTCCTGTCCCGCCTCGACGAGACAGCCTCCTAGCATGATCAACTTGACAAGATCACCCGCATAATGGCCGAGCAGGGC
>PLIQ01000372.1:0-2357 GCA_003140115.1 Actinomycetota bacterium
GAGACCGACCGCGCGCAAGGGCTCCTGGACCAGGGCGCGCCGCTGGTCGGCACGCTGCGCGGCGCCGCGCGGCTGGCCGTGGCCGGTTACCTGGCCGGCGGGCGCGCCGCGCTGGCCGCCATCCGGGGACAGCGGTACGACGTGCTCAGCGCCACCGCCCGGCCGCGCAAGCCGCGGATGGTGGCCGGGCTGGTCAAGGCCTACGCGAGGGGAAAGTGAGCACGACAGCGTGGAACTGACCGAGGCATACCGCGAATGCGAACGGATCACCTGGTCGCAGGCCAGGAACTTCGCTTACGGTATCAGGCTGCTGCCGCCCGACAAGCGGCGCGGCCTGGCCGTCATCTACGCGTTCGCCCGGCGGATCGACGACATCGGCGACGGCACGCTACCGGCGCAGGAGAAGATCGCCGCGCTGGAGCAGGCCCGCCAGGCCATCGTCAACCTCAGCGCCGTGGACCAGGACGACCCGGTGCTGCTGGCCCTGGCCGACGTGGAGCGGAACTTCCCGGTGCCCATGCCGGCGTTCGGCGAGCTCATCGACGGCTGCGTGGCCGATGTCCGCGGTACCAGCTACCGGACGTTCGATGACCTGCTCTATTACTGCCGCTGCGTGGCCGGCTCGGTCGGCCGCCTGTCCCTGGGCATCTTCGGCACCAGCCACGACGTGGACCGAGCCGCCGAGCTGGCCGACTCCCTCGGCGTCGCCCTCCAGCTGACCAACATCCTGCGCGACATCCGCGAGGACCAGCAGAACGGCCGCGTCTACCTGCCCGCCGAGGACCTGGCCAAGTTCTCTGTTGACTTCGGCGGCGACGACCCCGCCCCACAGGGATTCGTCCGCCTCGTCGAGTTCGAGGTCGACCGGGCCCGCGACTGGTACGCCACCGGCTGGAAGCTGCTGGGCCTGCTCGACCGCCGCAGCGCGGCCTGCACCGGCGCGATGGCCGGCATCTACCGCCGCCTGCTGGAACGCATCGCCGCCGAGCCCGCCGCCGTGCTGCGCGAACGGGTCTCGCTGTCCGGCCGGGAGAAGGCCACGGTCGCGGTCAAGGCGCTGACCGGGAGGTTCGGATGAGCCCCGCGCCGCGGGTGGCGGTGATCGGCGGCGGCCTGGCCGGGATCACCGCCGCGATCGCGCTCGCCGAGGCCGGCGCGGCGGTCACCCTGCTCGAGGCCCGGCCCCGGCTGGGCGGCGCGACCTGCTCGTTTACCCGTGACGGCCTGACCGTCGACACCGGCCAGCACGTCTTCCTGGGCTGCTGCACCGCCTACCGCGACCTGCTCGGCAAGCTCGGCATGACCGAGCACGCCCCGGTCCAGGACCGCTTCGACGTCACCGTGCTGGCCCCCGGCCCGACCCCGCGGCGCGGACGGCTCCGCCGGACTGCGCTGCCTGGCCCGCTGCATATGCTGCCTGCCCTGGGCCGGTACCCCTTTCTTTCATTGACCGAACGAACCAGCGTGGCACGGCCCGCTCTCGCCATGCGCCGCGTCGACCCGGCCGATCCCAAGGTGGACGAGCAGCGTTTCGGTGACTGGCTCGCTGCCCGGGGTCAGAACGAGCGCGCCCGCCGGGCCCTGTGGGACCTGTTCACCGTCTCGGCCCTGAACATCGCGGGCGACGACGCCTCCCTCTCACTGGCCGCCATCGTGATCAAGACCGGCCTGCTGGGCAAGAACAACGCCGCCGACATCGGCGTCCCCGCCCTCCCCCTAGGCGAGCTGCACGGCGACGCCGGCGCCACCCTCCTCACCAAGCTCGGCGCCCAAGTCCTGATCAACGCCAAGGTCTCTGCTATCGAACCCGGGGCCGACCCGGCCGCCCGGTTCCGCGTGCGGCTGGCCCGGGCCGAGGATGACGCGGCGCTCCCGGCCGAGATCCTCGCGGACGCCGTGGTGCTGGCCGTGCCGCACGAGGCCGCCGCCCGGCTGATCCCGCCCGGCGCGCTGCCCGAAGCGACCGTCGCGGGCTGGGCGGGTCTCGGCGCCTCGCCCATCGTCAACGTGCACGTGATCTATGACCGCCCGGTGATGGATCTGCCCTTCGCCGCCGCCGTGGACTCGCCCGTCCAGTGGGTCTTCGACCGCACCCGCATCTCCGGCCTGGACCGCAGCTCGCCCGGCGGGGCGCAGTACCTGGCCATCTCGCTGTCGGCGGCCGACCAGTACGTGGACGTGCCCGCGGCCGCGCTGCGGGAGCAGTTCGTCCCCGCACTGGCCGAGCTGTTCCCGGCCGCGCGCGAGGCCCAGGTCACCGAGTTCTTCGTCACCCGGGAGCGGCGCGCGACCTTCCGCCAGGCGCCGGGCACCGCCCGGCGCCGCCCGCCGCCGGCCACGAACACCCCAGGCCTGGT
>PLIQ01000372.1:2371-15138 GCA_003140115.1 Actinomycetota bacterium
CCGGATATTCCGATTCCGTACTTTCCGGTTCTGAAGCGAACGCACCGACCTCAACGATAGGGGAACGTCAGTGACTGCAGTGATGCCTGAGGGTGTGACCCTGGCGCGGGACCTGGTGAGCCCGGCGATCGAGTCGACCATCGGCCGGCTGACGCCGGACGTGCGCGTGGTCGCGGCGTATCACTTCGGCTTCGCCGACGCCGAGGGCCACCCGACCGCAGGCGGCAGCGGCAAGGCGCTGCGGCCTGCGCTGGCCCTGCTGTCCGCCCGCGCCACCGGCGCCTCGCCCGACCGCGGCGTGACCGCCGCGGTCGCGGTCGAGCTGGTGCACAACTGGTCCCTGCTGCACGACGACATCATGGACGGCGACACCGAGCGCCGGCACCGGCCCACCGCCTGGACCGTGTTCGGCGTGGGCCCGGCCATCCTGGCCGGAGACGCGCTGCTGGCCCTGGCCCAGGACCTGCTGCTGGAGGACGGCACCCCGCAAGGTCCGTGGGCGGCCCGCTGCCTGTCCGCGGCGGTGCAGCGGCTGATCAGCGGGCAAGGCGCCGACCTGGCCTTCGAGAAGCGCGACGACGTGACCCTGGCCGAGTGCCTGGACATGGCGGGTGACAAGACCGCCGCGCTGATGGCCTGCGCGTGCAGCATCGGCGCCGTGCACCTCGGCGCACCGCCCACGCTGGCCATGGGCCTGGCCGGGTTCGGCGCGCACGTCGGGCTGGCCTTCCAGCTCACCGACGACCTGCTCGGCATCTGGGGCGCGCCCGAGGTCACCGGCAAGCCGGTACGCGCGGACCTGCGGGCCCGCAAGAAGTCGCTGCCGGTGGTGGCCGCGCTGACCAGCGGCACGCCCGCGGCCGCCGAACTGCAGGCCCTGCTCATCGACCCGCAGCCCTTGAGCGAGGATGACCTGATCCGCGCGGCCGACCTGGTCGTCGCCGCGGGCGGCAAGCAGTGGGCCGAGGCCGAGGCCGACGCCCAGCTCGCCGCGGCCAACGCCAGCCTGGCCGAGGTCGACCTGCCCGCCGACGTCCGTGCCGAGCTGATCGCGATCGCCGAGTTCATCACCGCCCGCCAGTGGTAGCTGACCCCGCGGTCCTCGATCTCGCCCGCGACACCCTGAGCCGAGCCCGTAACCACGTGCTCGGGCTTCAGCACGCCCAGGGCTGGTGGCAGGGTGAGCTGGAGACCAACGTCACCATGGACGCCGAGGACCTGCTGCTGCGCGAGTTCCTCGGCCTGCACGACGAGGAGACGATCGCGGCGGCGGCGCGCTGGATCCGGCACCAGCAGCGGGACGACGGCACCTGGGCCAACTTCTACGGCGGCCCCGCCGAGCTGTCCACCACGGTCGAGGCCTATGTGGCGCTGCGGCTGGCCGGCGACCAGCCCGATGCCCCGCACATGGAGCAGGCCTGCGACTGGATCCTGGTGCAGGGCGGCGTCGAGGCCACCCGGGTGTTCACCCGGCTGTGGCTGGCCCTGTCCGGCCTGTGGTCCTGGGACGACCTCCCCGTCATCCCGCCCGAGTTGATCTATCTGCCGTCCTGGTTCCCGCTCAACATCTACGACTGGGGCTGCTGGGCCCGCCAGACCATCGTGGCCCTGGCCGTCGTCCAGTCCTTCCGCCCCTCCCGCCCGCTCCCGTTCGCCATCGACGAGCTGAAGACCGGCGGTCCGCACGGCCGCGGTCCCCGCCCGCGCCGCTCCTTCGACGCGCGCCCCCTCCCCGGCGCGCGCACCTCCGCCGACCCCTGGTCCCACGTCTTCAACGCCCTGGACCATACGCTGCACAAGTACCGGCCGATCAAGTCGGTACGGCGGGCCGCGCTGCGGCGGTGCGCGGAGTGGATCATCGCCCGGCAGGAGCGGGACGGCTGCTGGGGCGGCATCCAGCCGCCCTGGGTGTACTCGCTGATGGCCCTGAACCTGCTCGGCTACGACATCGAGCACCCCATCATGCAGCGTGGCCTCCGCGGCCTGGACCGGTTCACGATCACCGAGGAGGGTCCGGCCGGCCCGGTGCGCCGCCTCGAGGCGTGCCAGTCCCCGGTCTGGGACACCGTGCTGGTCATGATCGGCCTGGCCGACGCCGGCCTGTCCCCGGTTGACCCGGCCCTGACCCGCGCCGCGCACTGGGTGCTGGGAGAGGAGATCCGCGGCCCGGGGGACTGGCAGGTCCGCAAGCCGGGCCTGGCCCCCGGCGGGTGGGCCTTCGAGTTCGACAACGACAACTACCCCGACACCGACGACACCGCCGAGGTGGTGCTGGCCCTGCGCCGGGTCTCGCTCCCGGCCAACGACGCCAAGCCCGCCATCGAGCGCGGGCTGCGCTGGCTGACCGGGATGCAGTCCAAGGACGGCGGCTGGGGCGCGTTCGACGCGGACAACACCCGCAAGCTGGTCAACAAGCTGCCGTTCTGCGACTTCGGGGCGGTCATCGACCCGCCCTCGGCCGACGTGACCGCGCACATCGTCGAGGCGTTCGCGGCCGAAGGACAGGCCGATCACCCCGCGGTCCGCCGCGGCGTGGTATGGCTGCTGCGGGCCCAGGAGGCGGACGGATCGTGGTTCGGCCGGTGGGGCGCGAACTACATCTACGGCACCGGCGCCGCCGTCCCCGCGCTGATCGCGGCGGGGGTGCGGCCGTCCAAGCCCGCCATCCGCCGCGCCGTGGCCTGGCTCCAAGACCACCAGAACCCCGACGGCGGCTGGGGCGAGGACCTGCGCTCCTACGACGACCCGGCGCTGGCCGGCCAGGGCACGTCCACCGCCTCCCAGACCGCCTGGGCCCTGCTGGCCCTGCTGGCCGCGGGCGAGCAGGACGGCGTCGCGGCGCAGCGCGGTGTCCGCTGGCTGACCCAGACCCAGCGGCCCAACGGGAGCTGGGAGGAACCGCAGTACACCGGGACCGGCTTCCCCGGCGACTTCTACATCAATTACCACCTGTACCGCCTGGCCTTCCCCCTCAGCGCACTCGGCCGGTACGTAGCGGCCCACACATCCGGAGGCAGTGCATGACGGAGACCCTCCCCAGGCCGCGCGACAGCAGAGCCGAAGCCGACGACACGAGCGAGTCGGACCCGCTGCTGCTCTGCGCGCCGCTGCGGATCGAGGCCCGGGCCATCCGCCGCGGCCTGCGCGATGATCCCGGCCCGCCCGCGGTCACCCGCACGGGATGGGGGACCGCGCGGGCGACGCAGGAGGCCGAGCGCTTGAGCCATGCTTCGTTCGCCCAGCTGATGATCATGGGTGTGGGCGCTGGCCTGAGCTCCGACCTCAGCCCGGGCGACCTGGTCGTCGGCACCGAAGTGGGCGCCGTGACCTGCGCGTCCGCGCCGATCCTGGCCGGCGAGCTGCGGCGTGCCGGGCTGAGCGCCCGGGCCGGCCGGATCACCACCGTCGACCACCTGGTGCGGCGCGACGAGCGGGCCAAGCTGGCCGCCGATGGCTGGCTGCTGGCCGACATGGAGTCGGCCCCGCTGGCCGCCGCGGCGGACGGGCGCCCCGTGGCGGTGATCCGCGCCGTATCCGACACCCCGCACCGCCCGCTGGTCGGCATCGTCTCCGGCGGGCTGGCCGCGCTGCGCTCGCTGCGGGCTGCCGCGCCGGTGGCGCAGCGCTGGGCGGCGGCGTGCGGGACCCACCAGGTGCTGCTGGCCGGGCCGCGGTCGTTCTGCGCCGGCGTGGAGCGGGCCATCGAGATTGTCGAGCGCGTCCTGGAGCGCCAGGGCCAGCCGGTCTACGTGCGCAAGCAGATCGTCCACAACACGCGCGTGGTGGGCGACCTGGAGAGTCGCGGCGCGGTGTTCGTCGACGAACTGGACGAGGTGCCCGACGGGGCGACCGTGGTGTTCTCCGCGCACGGCGTATCGCCCGTGGTGCGCGAGGACGCGACCCGCCGCGGGCTGGCCGTCATCGACGCCACCTGCCCGCTGGTGTCAAAGGTGCACGCCGAGGCCCGGCGGTTCGCCGCCGACGGGTACACGGTGGCGCTGATCGGCCACGCCGGGCACGAGGAGGTCGAGGGCACGCTGGGCGAGGCGCCCGACTCGACGGTCCTGGTCCAGACGGCGGCCGACGTGGCCGCGCTCCGGCCGCGGGACGGTGAGCGCGTCGCCTACCTGATGCAGACCACGCTGTCGGTCGACGAGGCGACCGAGGTGGCCGGCGCGCTGCGGGAACGCTTCCCCGCAGTGCGCGGACCGGGCAGCGACGACATCTGCTACGCCACCACCAACCGGCAGGTCGCGGTGCGCGCGGTCGCCGCCGAATCCGACCTGGTGCTCGTAGCGGGCTCGACGAACTCGTCGAACTCGGTCCGGCTGGTGGAGACCTGCGAGCGGGCCGGCACGCCGGCCTACCTGATCGACGGGGCCTCCGATATTCAGCTCGACTGGCTGGCCGGGGTATCCACGATCGGCCTGACGGCCGGCGCGTCCGCACCTCCCGCCGTGGTGGAGGAGATCATCTCGGCGCTGTCCGGCCTCGGACCTGTGTCCGTTTCCGAGCGAGTAACGACCACGGAATCAATCCGGTTCGGCCTGCCCAAGGAGGTACGGCAATAATGCCCATGCCACTACGTCAGTCCCTGCGCGTCGGGTCCTACCTGATGCGCCAGAAGCTGGCTGGCAATAAGAAGTTCCCGCTGCTGGTCGAGCTGGAGCCGCTGTTCGCCTGCAACCTGAAGTGCGCGGGCTGCGGCAAGATCCAGCAGCCGCACGACATCCTCAAGCAGCGGATGCCGGTCGAGCAGGCCCTCGGCGCGGTCGAGGAGTCCGGCGCGCCCATGGTGTCCATCGCGGGCGGCGAGCCGCTCATGCACCCGCAGATCGACGTCATCGTGGCCGAGCTGATCAAGCGCAAGAAGTTCGTGTTCCTGTGCACGAACGCGCTGCTGCTGCCCAAGAAGATCGACAAGTTCAAGCCGTCGCCCTACTTCGCCTGGGTGGTGCACATCGACGGGCTGCGCGAGCGGCACGACGAGTCGGTCTGCAAGGAGGGCGTGTTCGACGAGGCGGTCGCCGCGATCAAGCTGGCCAAGTCGCGCGGGTTCAAGGTGAACACGAACACCACGGTCTTCAACACCGACACCCCGCAGACGATCATCGACGTGCTGGGCTACCTCAACGACGACCTGGGCATCGACGAAATGCAGATCTCGCCCGCCTACGCGTACGAGAAGGCGCCGGACCAGGAGCACTTCCTGGGCGTGACCGAGACCCGCGAGCTGTTCCGCAAGGCGTTCGCGGACGGGCGGCGCAAGAAGTGGCGGCTGAACCACACGCCGCTGTTCCTGGACTTCCTCGAGGGCAAGGTCGACTTCGGCTGCACCGCCTGGGGCATCCCCTCCTACTCGCTGCTGGGCTGGCAGAAGCCCTGCTACCTGATGAACGACGGGTACGTGAAGACGTACAAGGAGCTCGTCGAGACCACCGACTGGGACTCCTACGGGCGGGGCAAGGACCCCCGGTGCGCCAACTGCATGGCGCACTGCGGTTATGAGCCGTCGGCCGTGCTGGCCACGATGGGCTCGCTGCGCGAGTCGATCAGGGCGGTCCGCGGCGTCTGACGGCGCCCGTCTCTTAGTCGGGGGGATCCCGAAGGTTCTGCTCAGCAGTTGTTCAGGTAGCGCGGCCATGCTCGGATTTGGCGCGGCGTCCGCTCCCGGGGGCGGCCCCCGCGCCGCCATAGGGCGAGTCACCGACCCGGCCGACACTGTCCGCATCGACTAGCCCGGCACCCGCACATCCCCCGAGTGGGGGCCGGCCCGTCCCGCCAACTCCCTGCACTGCACGCGGGACGGGTCGGCTTCCCAGCCACCGGGCCGTCGTCGGCTGATCCGTCCCAGCTGGCGACGGCCCGGCCCGCCCGTGGGTCGGCTCCAGGTGCTCTCCCTGCATCGGGATCAGCCGGATCGCCAGGTCCGCGCATCCTGCTGGTTTGACGAGGGTGCAGCGCCGCAGGAGAATCACACCGGAGCAACAATCAGCAACATGTGAGGGGCCTGGATTGTCTCTGCAATTTCTTGGCGGCGATACCGGCGACGGCGGCTCGCCCCGCCTGTACCAAGAAGGCGATGACTTTCTTGTGCAGGGTTATACGGTGACCGAGCCTCCGCTGCTCGCGCAGCTGAACATTCCCGAAGGTGAGACCGTGGTGCGGGTCCCGCGGTCGCTCTGGAAGTACCTGCCGGCCAGACAGCGCATGAACCAGCGCATGGAGAAAAGGTGGAGGGAGCAGATGCCCGTTCGGTTCGGGCAAGATGCAGGTCACCGTGACATTTGGGACCTGTACGCGGAGGAGGAGCCTTGGCAGGCGGAGATGTCTGAGATGGCCGAGCGGGAGGCGTGCCGCCGCTATTGGCTCGGTCTCATGCGTGCCACGGCGGCGCGGCTGGCAGCGGTGCGAGAAGGCCGCGTAATGCCGCTGCCCGTCACCGGCGGCACGTGGTCCGGCGAGGCTGCGGTGTCGCCCGGGTTCCCGCCGGCAGTGCAGGTGAGGCGGGTGCTTCGGCGCGGGAACTCAGCGCCGATGATGCCGGTGACCGACCTGACGGTCATCGACGGGACGACGAAGCTCATCAATCACTTCGGCAGTGACGGCACGTGGGTCGGGACGGTGATGATTGACGGCTCGGCGCTCGCCCGCCAGTGCTCGGCGGCTTTTGATGCCGCATGGGCGTTCTCCGTGCCGCACGTTCGGCGCGGCCCGGCCTGAATATGGCGAACGAGATTGAGCAGGCTCGGCAGATTCTCGGCGGTCGGCTGCGGGACATCAGGATGGACGCGCGGGTCTCAGGACGGCAGCTCGGGGCCCTGGCGGGCTGGCATTTCACCAAGGTCTCCAAGATCGAACACGGGCATACGATGCCGTCGATGGCGGACATCGAGCTGTGGTGCTTCCACTGTGGCGCCGATAACCAGATCCCGGACCTGACCGCTGCCGCGCGAGGGATCCAGAAGATGTACGTGGAGCTGAAGCGGCTGTTGCGGTCAGGAACTGCGAGCTACCAGCGGGAGCTGCTGAAAGAGGAGACCAGGACGCGTCACTTCCGGATCTTCAATCCGGCGGTCATCCCTGGCGCGCTGCAGACGCAGGAGTACGCGACGACGCGGCTCACGGAGTTCGCCGACATGGTCGGCATCCCCGCGGACATCGAGGATACAGTGACAGCCCGGATGGAGCGGGGCAGGCTGCTGCTGTCGGGGGACCGCCTGTTCCATTTCGTGCTGGGCGAGCACGCGCTGCGTGCGGCCCTGGCCGACCGGGACGTGATGGCGGACCAGCTCCGTCACCTGCTCGAGGTATCCCGGCTGCCGCGGCTGCGCTTCGGCGTCTTGCCTACACGTACCAGGCATTACATGACGTTCTGCGGATTTTGGATCTTCGATAACCGGGTGGTCCAGCTAGAGACCTACTCGGCCGCTATCACGGTCACCCAGCCACGCGAGATCGCCATGTACGCGAAAGTCTTCGAGCACTACTCCGGTCGCGCCCTGTACGGACAGCAGGCCAGGGACCTGATCAGCCAGGCCATCGCAGATTCTGCCGGGAACTGTATTTCAAGCAACTCGGGGAAACATCCTTGATCCCGTTCGTCTCTTTCTGTAACGTTAAGACTACTTAGCAGCTGAGACCGTAGATTCAGCAGGCGGAACGACAGGCCCGTCCCGCCTCGCCGGCTGACCCGCCGGGCGGGGGACCCGGAGGTACTGGCGAGGGTTCCCATCCGTTGTTCCGGCTAAGACGGCGCCACCGTACGGCATCGCAACTGCCAGCGACCAGGCCGGGTGGGATGCATCCATGAGCTGGCAAACGGGGATTGGGCAAATGTCTTGGCCGGTTGCAGGCGAGCGAAAGCGGCGAAGTGCCCCGGCGCCCTCTCCCGCCTCGACTCGGTCGCCCATGGCAGAAAGCCGTCGCGGGCCGTGATGCCGGGCTTTCCAGCACCAAGGGGGTACAACGACCCGCACCCTGACTGTTGTCACATATAGTGATCATCAGGGGGCATTAAGTGATAACCGGGGGAATCGATGAGATCACGCGAAGCGAGGGCAGCGCCGCCGGGGACGGTCCANNGAAGGGCCTGATCGTGGTCGCGGTGCCGATGATCGCCCTGATGACCCTCACCTCAGCCAACCTGCTGCTCCAGCAAGATGAAAGCCACGAGCGCACCGTCAGCACCAACGCCCGCAACCTGGAGGACGCGGCCAGCCAGGTTCTCGCCGACGCGGTGAACGGCGAAACCGGTGTCCGCGGCTACGCCGCGGCCCGCGACCCGCTCTTCCTCGCCCCTTACACCCTCATGCTGACGCGGATCGGCGCCGAGCGCAAAGCGTTGCAGGAAGCGGCCGTCATAGAAGGTGACGGCGGTCAGCAGCGGGCGGTGGACGCTACCCTGGGCCAGGAGCTGGCCGAACTGGCGCAGCTCCGTTCTGCGGTCAGCCGCGGCACCTCGGTCGGGAACCTCCGCCCGGCGCTGCAGACCGGGAAGGCGACCATGGACCTGCTGCGTCGCCAGACCGCCAGCCTCGCCGCCGGCCCCACGGCTCTGGTCGCCGTCCAGCACAATAAGATCGCCGCGCTGCAGACCAGGACTGAACTACTCGACATCGCCGGCCTCGTGCTGGGCCTGCTCGCCGGGCTGGCCGGCATTGCCCTGTTTACCTCGGGGGTCGCGAGCCGGCTTGGCGTGAACGCGGAGAACGCGCGCCGGCTGGGCGAGGGACTGCCGCTCGAACCAATTCTCTTTGCGCGTGACGAAATCGGCCGGGTGGGCGAGTCGCATCTCATGGCCGAGGCACTGCTGGCCAGGCGGGCTGCGGAGCTGACGGCGGCCTTGGACACGGCTGTGAAGGCCACCCGGGCAAAGAACTCGTTCTTGTCCAGCACGAGCCACGAGCTGCGAACCCCGCTGAACTCCATCCTCGGCTTCGCCCAGCTCCTCCAGCTGTCCGAACTCAGCGAGGAAGACAGCGACGGCGTCGAGCGGATACTCGGTGCCGGGCACCACCTGCTTACGCTCATCAACGAGCTCATCGACATCGCCCGGATCGAATCCGGTGACCTGGGCCTGTCCCTCGAACCGGTCCTGGTCCGCTCGCTCATCGAGGAGTGCAGCCAGCTCATGGCGCCGATCGCCGCCGAACGCTCGATCCCGATCATCACCGGCGGCGCGCATCCGGGCCTGGCGGTCTACGCCGACCGGCAGCGGCTCGCCCAGATTCTGGTCAACCTGATCTCCAACGCCGTCAAGTACAACCACCGGGACGGCCGCATCACGATCTCCTGCACCGCAGAGGGCGCCGGCCAGGCCAGCATCGTGGTCTCCGACACCGGGCCAGGCCTGGCGCCAGACGACCTCGAGCGCATCTTCGTCGCGTTCGAGCGCCTCGGCGCCGAACGGACCGTGGTCGAGGGCACCGGGATCGGCCTGCCCCTGGCCAGAGCCCTCACCGAAGCCATGGGAGGCCACCTGACCGCATCAAGCGTCCTGGGTCAGGGCGCGGCTTTCACCGTCAGCCTCCCGCGCGCCCCCGACCTGATCTACGTCCCGGCCCCAAGCCCCGCGCCAACGGCACCGGCGGCCGGGCCGCACGTCTTGCCCGGAGCCGACCTCAGCGTTCTCTACATCGAGGACAACCCGGCGAACGTCGAGGTGGTAGCCCGGTTCCTGAGAGGCAGGCCGAACACAACGCTACGGTCCGCGATATCTGGCCGGTCCGGCCTGGAGTGCGCCATCCGGGAGGTGCCCGACATCATCCTGCTCGACCTGAACCTGCCCGACCTGCAAGGAGAGGAGGTACTCAACGAACTCAAGGCCGACCCGGCCACCGCCGCCATCCCCGTGATCGTCCTTTCCGCCGACGCCTCCCGCGGCGTCATCCACCGCCTGCTGGCCGGCGGCGCGTTCGCCTACCTCACCAAGCCCATCGAGCTCGCCGAGCTCGGCGAACTACTCGACAGCTTCGCCTGGCTCAGGGACCAGCGGGCGGGGCCAGCGATCCCGGTCGTGCCAGCGTGACCGGCCGAGATCCCGGCCTCGGGCCTCAGTCGAGCCTGGCTTCCCGGCGGAGCAGGGCGCCGAGGTCCGCGGGCTCCGGAGACACGCCCGCCAGCCCGTGATGACCGAACCACCGCGCGATGTTCTCCGCGTCCCGGCTCAGGAAAGCGGCCCCACGTGGATTAGCCACCACGTCGACCACCTGCGGCAGGTCGATCATGATCAGCCGCCCGTCGTGGACCAGCACGTTGTACGCGGACAGGTCACCGTGCGCCAGGCCGTCCCGGGCCAGCTCGATCAGCGCCTGCACCATCTGGTCCCACAGCCCGGCGAGCTCGGCCGGGCCGGGCCGGGTCTCGGCCAGCCGCGGCGCGGCCGTCCCGTCCGCCGTACCGATGAACTCCAGCAGCAGCTCGGTGCCGAGGATCTGCACCGGGTACGGCACCGGGATCCCGGCCGCGAACAGCCGGGCCAGCGCGGTGAACTCCGCGTTCGCCCACTGGCCCGCGATGGCCTGCCGCCCGAAGGTGCTCCGGCTCGCCACCGCCCGGTTGGTCCGGGACTCCCGGGTCCGGCGCCCCTCCAGATAACCGACGTCGCGATGAAACATCCGGTGGTCGGCGGACCGGTATCGCTTGGCCGCGAGCAGGCAGGACCGGTCCGTNNGTGACCAGCCAGTCCGGGTAGGGCCTCGGCCCGCGCTCGGTCGGTATGGACTGGTCCCAGGTCGACCAGCGATCGCCATCCGCCAGGCCGTCGGTGGCGTCGAATTTCTCGAGCGACGGCAGCGCCCGGCGCCCCCGGACGCGCTTGGCCGTGGTTGATTCGTCTTCGTCGAAGCGCCGCTTACCGCGGCCAGAGGTGAACTTTCCGTCGTAGGCGGAGTGATAGTCGGGCACCGGTAGTGCTCCTCAGCTGAGCATCGGATAGGGCAGGCGAGATCGCGCCCGCGACGGGCATATACATCTGGCGTCTCCCTTCCGCTCAGCCGGACAGCTCTGGCCCGGACGGCTGCAGCCTGTCACACGCCCCTCGTCCCACGCAACCAGATTTCCGGCCGCCGGTCCCGGCCATGAGCGGCCACTCCAGCGACCACCCTCCCGCGGCAGCAGCGACCGGCGCGCCACGAGGCTAGCGACCAAAACACCACGACCATGGCGACCAAAACACCACGACTACTGCGACCAGCGTGCCACGGAAACGGCCGTTCGACTGGTTCACGGCAGGCACATATGGCACTCTGATCAGGTGGTACGAATCAATCCACCCCCACTGGGCAGGCTGCTAACCAGGCATGCCGAAGCGTCTGTGACCGAGGCGCTGACTGACACCCGGGTTGTGCTGGTCAACGGGGCCCGGCAGTCCGGGAAGAGCACGCTGGTCGGCGTGGTGGCCAAGGGCCGGGACGCGCAGTGGCGGAATCTGGATAACGCCATCACCCGCCAGGCGGCGATCGCCGACCCCGTCGGGTTCGTCGATTCCGCCGAGCTCATGGTGATCGACGAGATCCAGCGGGTCCCCGATCTCCTGCTCGCCATCAAGGAGCAGGTCGACGCCGACCCCAGACCCGGCCGGTACCTGCTCACCGGTTCCGCTCGCCTGCTGGGCCTGCGCGGCCTGCCCGATACGTTGCCCGGCCGGACCGAGACGATCGAGCTGTGGCCGCTGGCTCAGGGCGAACTCGATGGCACCGCGGACCGGTTCATCGATGCCGTCTTCGACCGGGGCGACCTGGGGGACGCATTGACCCACGAATCCGCGGTGACCCGGCAGGAGTACGCCGAGCGTATCGTCCGCGGGGGTTTTCCGGAGGCGGCGGCCAGGACGAACCCGCGCCGTCGCGAGCGGTTCTTCGACTCCTACCTCGCCGATCTCGTCGCGCGCGACGTCAGCCAGCTGTCCGAGATCGAGCGCACCGCCGAGATGCGGGCCCTGATCCGCTTGCTGGCGGCCCGTTCCGGTCAGCTGCTGGTCGTCAACACGGTAGGCAGCGAAGCCGGGCTCCCGGCCAGCACCGTCCACCGGTACGTGGCCCTGCTGGAAGAGGTCTTCCTGATCAAGCGGATCCCGGCCTGGTCGCGGAACGTAAGCACGCGTGCGGTGGGAACCCCCAAGCTGGCCTTCGTCGACTCGGGAATCGCGGCCAACCTGCTGGGCGTGGACGTGCGGACCCTGCTGCGGCCCGGCGGGCCGTTCGGCCCCCTGCTGGAAGGCTTCGTGCTCATGGAGCTGGCCCGTCAGCTCACCTGGTCCCGGCAGCGCGCCGAGTTGTTCCACTACCGCACCAAGGACAAGGTCGAGGTCGACGCGGTCCTGGAGAACCGCCAGGGAAACGTCGTCGGGATCGAGATCAAGGCCTCCTCGACGGTCGCGGCGGGAGACTTCCGCGGTCTGCGTCACCTGGCCGAACGAATCGGCGATGACTTCGTCGCAGGGATCGTCTTCTACACCGGGACCCAGATCCTCCCCTTCGGCCCAGGTCTGCGCGCGGTCCCGGTCAGCGCCCTGTGGCGGGCCTGAAACAGCTGAGTCAGGGAACGTTCCACAGGTAAGTGCTGCCGTAGGTGGCGCCCACGGCCAGGATCTTGCCATCGGGACTGAACCTGACCGACTGCACGTGGGAGCCGTCGGGGTCGGTGAAGGTGGCGGTCCGCTTCCGGGTGGCGAGGCTCCACAGGTAGGCGCTGTTGTCGTCATCGCCCGCCGCTAGCAGCGTGCCGTCGGGGCTGAACGCGACCGAGTTCACCGAGGCGTCACT
>PLIQ01000638.1:0-2152 GCA_003140115.1 Actinomycetota bacterium
CGTCGCGCTGGCGGCGGGCGGATCGGGACAGCCCATGACCAGTTTCGCCGATGTCGCGCCGCTGGCCCTGATGTCGGTTTCGACCGAGCTCATCCGGGCCTGGGTCATCGAGACCCTCGGGTCGCTCGCGGACGATGACGACCACCACGGCGTGCTGCGCGACACGCTCCGTGTCTTCCTGCGAGAGAACGGCAGCTTCGTGGCCGCCGCCGAACGGCTGACCCTGCACAAGAACACCGTCCGGTACCGGATAGGCAAGGCCGAGGAGAGCCTCGGCCGTCCGGTCGGCGAGGACCGCCTGCAAATTGAACTAGCCTTGCTCGCCGCCCAGTGGCTCGGCCCGGCGGTCCTGCGGCACGTCGGTCCGCCCCAGCTCTGACGCCGCCCGTCAGCCGTGAGGATATGCGCAGAGCACCCGCCGGGCAGGCAGGCGAGGTCGTCGTCCGCGGACCGAACGTCATGCGCGGCTACCTGGACCGCCCGGCGGAATCCGCTGAGGTGCTGCGCGGCGGCTGGCTGCACACCGGCGATGCCGGCTGGTTCGACGACGACGGCTATCTCATGCTGCTCGAACGACTGCGAGCCGGACGGGACGCGGAATAATCCCGCCATCGGCCTGGCGTGCCATGATTGCTGGCATGGGGCAGGCACCGGGGTCCGGACCGGGCTCCCGTGCCGACCACCCGCAGGACGTGGAGGTCACCGGCGACCTTCCGATGTCCTTGACCACCTTCGTGGGCCGAGAACGAGAGCTGGACGAGCTCCGGTCGCTGTTCCGGGCGGGGAAACGGCTTGTCACCTTGGTTGGCATCGGGGGTATCGGTAAGACCCGGCTGGCTCTGGAGCTGGGCTTCAGCGCCGGTGACCTGGGTTGGGCGAAGGTCTACCTGGTTGAGCTTGCTCCGCTGGCCAACCCCGGCCTGGTCGAGGGCGCGGTGCTCGAATCGGTGGGCGGCGGATCCAGCCGATCTCCGCTGCAAGCGGCGGTGGAGTACCTGCGTGAGGCAACGGCCCTGCTGATACTGGACTCTTGCGAGCATGTCCTGGATGCGGCCCGACGGGTGGCCGAGGTGCTGTTGCGCGGGTGTCCATCGGTGGCGATTCTGGCCACCAGCCGTTCTCCACTTGACCTCGCGGGGGAGCTGGTCTGGCCAGTGCCCCCGCTCTCGATGCACAAGCGCAGCGCAGCAGGGGCGTCCGATGCAGCCCGGCTTTTTGCTGATCGGGCCAGTTACGNNGTTCTTTCCGCTGCGGAAATCGCCGGCGGCCTCGATGATCATTTGCGACTGCTGCGCGGCGGTCACCAGTCAGATCCTCGCCACCAGACCATCCGGGCGTCGTTGGACTGGAGTCATGAACTCCTCACCGGCTCCGAGCGCCAGCTGTTTGCCCGGTTGTCGGTCTTCTCGGGGGGCTTCGACCTGGAAGCCGCCACGGCGGTGGGTGCCGGGGGGGCCATCGCTGCGGGCCAGATCCTCGACGAGGTCCAGGGCCTAGTGGACAAGTCGCTGCTGGCGGTGGAGCGCAGGGCAGGTGCCACGCGCTTCCGGATGCTTGATTTCGTTCACCAGTACGCCTCCGAGCGCTTGGCCGCGACAGGCGAGGGCGCCGCGTTGGCGGACCGGCACCGTGCCTATTTCCGGGAATTGACCCAGCGCGCCGACCGGGAGCTGTGGGCCCTGGTCCCGGCCGGCCGCGCGCGGCTGGACGATGAGTCGCCCAACCTGCGAACGGCCATCGACGATGGCTGCGCCCGTGCGCCAGACGATGCCCTGGCCATGGCAGGAGCACTGGGCCTGTACTGGCGGGTGCGGGGGCGACTGGCGGAGGGGGTGACGGCGACCGAGCAGAGCCTGCGTGCCGCCCCGCCTGAGCCTTCCCCGGGCCGGGCTCTCGCCCTGGCCAAGCTGTCGCTTTTGTCGTTCTGGCCCGGCGATTTCGCCCGCACGCAGTCCGCCGCCACCTCGGCTCTGGAAATGGGCGCGGCGGTTGACGATATCCGCTCGCAGGCCCTCGCTCTGGGCCAGCTCGGGGCTCTGGTCATATTGGCTGATCCCGGTACCGGCGATCCGATGCTCATGCGGGCGGCTGAGCTGGCCCGGACGGCAGGAGACGACGCTGCGCTGTGCGACTCGCTGACCCCGTTGGCGAT
>PLIQ01000638.1:2251-3327 GCA_003140115.1 Actinomycetota bacterium
AATCCAGGCAGGAAAGGCTGCGTCTCGGAACCGGGGTGCTCATGCACGCCTTGGGCGTCGCGGCCCTGGCGGCCGGCGATCTCGATCGAGCGGAACAGTGGGCCACGAGCTTGTATGAGCACGAATCCGAGGTCTGCTATCTCGCCTGGCACGCCCAGGAGATCCTGGTTGCCGTGGCGCTGGCCCGCGGCGACGGCGCAGCGGCCAAGATCGGAGTCGAGCGGCTCCTGGCTGCCGCCGAACCCTTGAGGAACCGGCGGGCCCGGGCCGTGGGCCACCTCGGGCTGGCCCGGGCCCTCCTGCTCGAGGGTGACGACGAGCGGGCTGAGTCGGTCACGCACGACGCACTCAAGGTGCTCATGGATAACGGGTGGCGTCCGGGGGTGATCGACGCCCTCGATGTGATCGCTGAGGTCGCCTTGTTCACGGGTCGGCATGAGCGCGCCGTCCGGCTCATGGCTGCCGCCCAGAAGGAGCGGACCACGCTCGGCCTGGTGGCTTTCCCCATGCTCAGGGAGCGAACTGAGCGGAACCTGGCCCCGGCCGGAGCCGCACTGGGCGAGGAGAATCTTGAACGGGCGCTGCAGGACGGCGCCCGGCTGTCGGTCCAGGAGGCCGTGGCCTACGCCCAGCGGGGCCGGGGGGAGCACGCGGACGCCACGCACGGGTGGGCCAGCCTGAGCCCGGTGGAGCGGCAAGTGGTCGAGCTGGCCAGCCAAGGCCTGAGCAATCCTGACATCGCGAGGGAACTGTTCATCTCTCGCAATACGGTCAAGGTGTACCTTTCGCGCGCTTACGCCAAGCTCGGCGTGGCCAACCGGACCGAGCTGGCCCGGCTCGCAACCCGCCACTCGCAGGCCCGCCAGCAACGCTGAGAAGTCATACCCAGCTGGGTGATGTTCCGCCGCAGAGTCATCTATACCGTCGGGCCAGGGGGAGCAAGCACACCACGGCCTGGCATAGGTGAGAGATATGAAGCAAGCACAGGCGGAACCGGTCCGGCTGCCCCGGGCGGACGCACAGGCGCCACACGGTCTTGAACTGCGGCACCTGCGGTATCTCGTCGCGGTCGCCGA
>PLIQ01000438.1 GCA_003140115.1 Actinomycetota bacterium
GGACGAGATCGCCAAGGAGGCCAACAACTCCGTCTACGGCCTGGGCGCCGGGATCTGGACCAGGGACATCTCCAAGGCCCACGCCCTGGCCAAGAAGCTCCGGGCCGGGACCGTCTGGATCAACTGCTACAACGTCTTCGACGCGTCCCTGCCGTTCGGCGGGTACAAGCAGTCTGGCTGGGGCCGTGAGATGGGCCACGCGGCCCTCGAGGCCTACACCGAGGTCAAGGCGGTAACCGCCCAGTTGTAGACATTCCCGAAACGGGGGGCCGTCCTTAGGACGGCTCCCCGTTCGCTGCACCAGTAACGTCTGACACTCCGCACTCGCCTTGGCATCTGTCTCTGGCATATGGGGCCGGTGCGGGCCTGCTGTTACCGGAGCGGTTCAGCCGCTGCTGCCGGGAGCCGGGCTGCCGATCCGGCTATGACCAGGGCCCACCCGATGGCGATCCTCGGCCTGCGCCGCTGCACGGCCCGGGCCACCCAGGGGACATAGAACACGACGGTATAGGATTCGCTGGCGATCGCGAGCACCGTCAGCCGCCGCGGGTGGCGCAGGCCCCACCACACGCCGAGGACCATCCCCACGGCAGTGGATGCAAGTTTGTACTGGGGGGTGCCCGTGGCCTTGAACAAGGGGGCGGCCCGCGATAGGTAGCGGTTTAGGCGGCGGGCCGCGGGTGTCGGCGTCCGGACGGCAGCCGGGGTCTTGGTGCCAGGCTCTGGCAGCGCTCCCTCCCTTTGCAGCCGCTGCATGTTCTGCTCCATGTTCTGTCGCACCTCGGCCGGGGTCGGTGCTTCCGTGCCCAGGCCCCACGCCACCAGCCCGTAGCCAGCAGCGCTCGTCCACGCGGCCAGGGCCCGCCGCCGGCGCCCGGCGGCCCAGTGCCCGGCCCCGACGGCGGCCTGGGTAACAACCGGGACGACCGGGCCCACCCATCCGAGCACCCCCGAGGGCCTGGCCCCATCCAGAATGGGCAAGCCCATCCGCAGCACCTGGGCCCAGCTGTTATCACTAGCCATCCCGGCATTGTCGCCCAGACGGCGTGTGTGTGCCAAGCTCCCGGGCTGCCACGGGGCCTTCGGCGCCGCCAAGGACTGCTGTCTGTCCTGGTGATCCGGCCTGGGTCCGCCTCAGCGCCCCATCGCGGCGGCGCTCACCGTCGCCGGTATGACGACCGTCTCGCCGCTGGTCACACCAGACGTGTCGTATCACCTGGAGTGCCAGTAACTGCTGACTCCGACCAGACCGACACGGCCCTCCGGTCGGTCTCCACCCGGCAGGCGGCGCCGACGCTGAGGTCGGGCACCTCGAGGGTCCGGGCTCGGAGCTCGATACCGGAGGACAACAACACCACCACCTCCACGGTGCGGCCTAGGTCGATGATGTCGGTCACCCGCCCGGGGCCGAGGTCGACGGTCGGCCCGTTGCCGCCCGACGGCGACGGTCCCGGCCGGACCTGAACGGCTTCGGGCGGCACCTGCCACAGCAGCCGAGCGCCGGCCGGCAGACCCGTAGCAAGGCCGACCGGAACACCGCCACCTGGGACGCCGGGGCCGAGGTCCCGGCCGGTGAGCAGCACGCCGTCGGCACCGGCCTCGCCCTCGAAGAGGTTGTCGATGCCGAGCAGGCGACCGATCTTGGCCGAAGCGGGGCGCTGGTACACGTCGCGGCAACTCCCGGACTGGAGTACCTGCCCGTCGCTCACGACCATGATTTCGTCGGCCAGCATCGCCGCCTCCTCCGGGTCGTGGGTGACCAGGACCGTAGAGAGGTTGACCTCGCGCTGCAGGCGGCGCAGCTCCCGCCGTAGCTCGGCCCGTACCGGGGCGTCCAGCGCGGAAAACGGCTCGTCGAGCAGCACCACCCGAGGATCCCCGGCGAGCGCTCGGGCCAGGCTGACCCGCTGGCGCTGCCCACCGGAGAGCTGCTCCGGCAGCCGGTCGAGGAGGCCGTCGAGGTGGAGGGTCTGCAGCCACCAGGCGGCCCGGGCTGGATCCGCGTCGACGCCGAAGACCGCCTGCTGCCAGACCGTGCGTCCGGGCATCAGGCCGAAGCCCTGGGGGACGTAGCCGACCCGGCGCCGCTCGGGTGCGGTGCGGCTCACGTCGACATCGCCGTAGGTCACGGTCCCGGCGTCCGGCCCGAGCAGCCCGGCGAGGACCCGCAGCGTAACCGACTTGCCCGAGCCTGACGGTCCCACGACCGCCAGGCGGTGGGCGCCTTCGGGGTGCGCCACCCGCAGGCGGAACGTCCCGACGGTGACGTCGATGTCGAAGCCCACCGGGGCCAGCGGAGTCGGCACGGGAGCGAGCGGCGCCGGGATCAGTCGGCGCCGGACGCGGGCCGGGCGCCGCACGCGGACCGCGGCGATCGCCAGCACGGCGACGCCGAAGGCGAGGATCGTCGGGGCTTCGGCCAGCGACAGTGGCCCGGAGGAGAACAGGTTGTCGACGTAGACCGGGAGGCTGTAGGGGTGGTAGGCGAGGACCACGGTCGTGCCGTACTCCCCGAAGGCCCGCAGCCACATGAGAATCGCCCCGGTCCGGAGGCCCTCCGACGCGGCGGGCACGTCGACGCGGAGAAACCGAGCCAGCGGACCGTGGCCGAGGGTGGCGGCGACGTCGCCCAGGGACGGGTCGACGGCACGGAAGGCGCTGCGGGCCACGACGACCAGGAACGGTAGGGAGACGAACGACTGGGCGATGACGACCCCGTACATCGTCTGGGTGAGCCGCTCTCCCGACAGCTGGCCGAGGAACGTGTACGGGCCGACGATGTAGACCAGCAGGATGCCGCAGATGAGCGGCGGTACGGCCAGCGGGAGCTGGACGACCACGCCCACCGCCGAGGACAGCCACCCTCGGCGGTGGGCCAGGACGTACGCCAACGGGATGCCGGTCACCACTCCGATCAGCACCGAGATGGTGGCGCCCGCGACCGACACCCACAAGGCCGACCAGAGTCCAGGGTCGTTCCAGCCTTCACCGTGCCCACCGATGACGCGGTAGACGAACGCCCCGACCGGATATGCCAGGTAGAGGACCAGCAGGACGCCGAGCCCGCGCAGCAGGCGCGGCGCCCCGCCAGGGGTCACGAGTTAAACAGGCTCGTGAGACCGCTCGGCACGCCGGAACCGGTCACCGTCGCCGGCGAGACGATGTCGAAGTTGTCAGCCTTCATCTCGGCTTGACCGGTGGGGCCGAGGAGGAACTTGATGAAGGCCTCGGCCGCAGCCAGGTGGGGGGCCTTGTTGACCAGCGTGATCGTGTAGTCGCCGGCGAGGCTGGTGCCGGTGAGCATCACGAAGGGGCTGTCCTGGGAGTTGGCGTCGGCCTCGTACATGAACGCACCGTCGAGCTGTCCGGTCTGGATGTCGGCCTCTTCAGGATCTTCCGAGTAGACGTCCGACGTCTCGGTCGCGAGCGTCTTCAGCGCCGGGAGATTCTGCGCCGTCGCCGTCTCCTCGAGGGCCTTGACGGCCAGCACGCCGCCGGGGTCCTGGGTCGGGTCGGTCCGCCCGAGGCGGAACCCGGGCAGGGTGATCACCTTGTACCACGGCATGGTCTGCAGGTCCTTGGCGAACTTGCTCTTGGGGTAGTACCCAAGGACCTCCGGCGACGAGGCGAAGGCCGCGTACCACGAGACCCAGTTACCGTTCGCGCTGCCCTCAAGGGTGGTGTCCACCGCTGGCGAGGCACTGACGAAGACGTCGGCGACCGCGACCCCGTTCTTGATATCAGCCGCGAGGGTCCCCGATCCGTGCGAGGTGTCGACCAGCGTGTAGCCGGTCGCGGTGTGGAACGCCGGTCCGACCGACTTGGTCATCAAGGTGTCGAGGGACCCAGCGGAGAACACGTCGACGTCGCCACTCGGCAAAGCGCTCTTAGAGCTGGCAGGCGCGGAGCTGGCAGGCGCGGAACTGGAGGACGTGGTGCTGGAAGAGGCGCTGCTGCTGCATCCCGTAGCCAGCGCGGTGCAGGTTATGGCGAGCAGAGCGAGAAGAGGCGCTCTTTTCCTGGTCAACAGAGGGATCATTCCCAGAACCTTGCCACTGTTAGTTGCGCTACGCAAGGAACCGAGACACGCCGTGAGAGGCTGGTTGTGATTTCTTAGCCCAAACGACACTTAACGCGGTGAAACTCTGTTGGCAGTGCCTCCGCCCACCGGGCATTGTTAATCAGATGAGCATCCCCGATTCTCCGCCCGTGCCGGACTTTGACGACCTGCGCGGGCTGGCTCGCGGTCTGCGGCTGCTCGTCGAGGTCGGGGCCAGGACGCTGGCCGAGGACGCGGGCCCCTCTGAGGTCGCCGTCCGTGTAATCGCGCACCTCGGCTGCGAGCTGTCCGCCGTGGTACAGGTCACCGAGCGGTTTCCGTCCTGGGAGAACGTGAACATCCAGCGGGGCGTCGACGCCTACCTGGCAGCACAGCACACTCAGCCGGACTGGTTCGGCGCGGCAGGGATCGGCCACCGTCCGCACGAGGACATGCTGTCGTTGATCAACATGCCCGCTCATTTCGGGTCGCTCCGCATGATGGGCGGCGGAGTCCGGGTTGGGCCCGCCGGTGACCTGCGAGCCGGGGCCGCCAGCTACGGCACGGCCCCGGTCGGGCCGCAGGAGAACACCGAGGTCGTGACGTTCGGACTGGTGACGACGACGGCGCCGGACGGCACGCCGGTGGTGATCGGCCTCCGTGACGAAAGCCGGTTCGGCCCGCCCTTCTGTAACCTCGAGATACTCGCGGCCGACCAGGCCGCCGCCACCGCGACCCGCGACGAGATCGAGCGGTTGATACGCGCGCACGATGTGTTCCGCGGTCAGGTGCTCAGCTTTAGTGCGAGCGAGCACCATGGCAACGAACTCGTCACGTTCCTGCCCCGGCCCGTGATCGCGGCACAGGAGGTGGTCCTGCCCGAGGGCGTGCTGGAGAACATCGAGCGGCACGTCATCGGTGTCGCCGAGTGGTCGCGGGAACTGCTGGACGCCGGCCAGCATCTCAAGCGTGGTCTGCTCCTGCACGGCCCGCCGGGAACCGGCAAGACGCACACCATCCGGTTCTTGACCGGCCGGCTGACCAGCAGCACGATCATCTTGCTCACCGGCCGGTCCATTCGCTTCATCGACCAGGCCGCCGCCCTGGCCCGGCGTCTGCAGCCGTCGATGGTGGTGCTGGAAGACGTCGATCTGGTCGCTACCGACCGCGATCTCGCCCAGGACGGAAACCCGCTGCTGTTCTCTCTCCTCGACGCGATGGACGGGGTCGGCGCCGACGCCGACGTGACGTTCGCGCTGACTACCAACCGGGCTGACATCCTCGAGACGGCGCTGGCCGACCGTCCGGGGCGAGTCGACCTGGCGATCGAGATTCCGCGGCCCGACGCGCGGTGCCGCCTGCGCCTGCTCCGGGTCTATGCGCGTGACCTGGCTATAGACGCTGACCTCGACGAGGTGGCCGCGGGCTGCGAAGGCGTCACCGCGTCCTTCATCAAGGAGCTGATCAGGCGGACCGTACTGGTGTCGTTGCGCGCCGGGGAACGCCCGCCGGTACTGCGCGACGCCCACTTCGCTGAGGTTCTCACCGAGATGAGTAGCGAGCATCACGCGCTGACCCGCGCCCTGCTCGGCGCGGGTCCTGACGGCGGGGAGTCTGGGGTCACCGAGCACGCACAGCGAGGAAGGAAGATCCGCTAATGCCGCATATCTGGCAGGCACTTGCTGGAACCGGTGCCGCGCTTGTGTTACAGCCGGACCCACTTGGCTTCGCAGCAGGAGAACAGGCCGAACATAATCAGGCCGATCGCGACGAGCAGCAGAAGCCACGGCCCGAGCGGCGTGGCGGCCAGCGCGCGCAGCGAGGAGTCGATGCCCTTGGCCTGCTCAGGCTGCGCGTCGACGGCCGCCACCACGAGGAAGATGCCCGAGGTCACGAACACGATGCCGCGGGCGATCCCGCCGTACCGGCCGAGCCATTCGACCACCCGCCGACTGCGGCGCCGCATCTGCCCGAGTTCCAGGTCACGGCGGAACTCCTTGCGCCAGGCCTGGTAGGCCAGATAGAGGCCGCCGCCGATGAAGGCGAGACCGATCACGACCACCAGGGCCTGACCGCCCGGGTACTTCAGGAGCGTCGCGGTCAGGTCGACGGACTGGGCGTCGCTGGACTTCGGGCTGCCCTCGCCGAGCGCGTACTTAAGGACGCCGTAGGCGATGACGGCGTAGATGACGGCACGGGCGAACGCGGACAGCCTCTTGCTGGCCTTGGTGTTGCCCGAACCCGGCGCGCCGTAGAGCGCCTCGCAGAGCCGCCACAGCGCCATGCCGATGAACCCGACGACCAGCAGCCACAGCAGGACGCCGCCCACCGGGGTGGAGCTGATGGAATGCAGCGCGCCGGTCCGGTCGGCCTGCTGGCGGGAGCGGCCGAAGGCGACCTGGACGGCGATCCAGCCGACGATGACGTACATAACGCCGCGCGCCGCCAGCCCGGCCCGGGCCAGCCACCGCAGCGCCTCACTGTTCGCGGCCCGTCGGCCGGAGCGAGCGCTCCGCCGGCCGCTGCGCCGCGCTGTCCGGGTGACCAACGTGCACTCCTCTCCTCGGGCGTCTTACGGCCTAGCCGCCTCACCACTTCCCCGGGAGCGGACTCCTATGCCAAACGCGGCAGCCCGATGGGCCGACGGGGAGGGTCAGCTATCGCGGACGGCGCCGCGCACCAGTTCGGTCGCGACGACCGCGATCTTGCGGCGCTCGGCCCGGGCCTGCGCCCGGATCTGCTCGTAGGCGGCCTGCGCGGAAAGTCCCTGCTGGCCGATGAGCACACCCTTGGCCTGCTCGATGATGGCCCGGGAGTTCAACGCGCCCTGCAGCTGCGTGGCCAGCACCGTCTGCTGCTCGCCCATCATCATGCTCGCGATGAGCAGGGCGGCGAGGTCGGTGAAGGCCAGCAGGGCCAGTTCCGCCTCGGCGGACCACGGATGCTGCTCCCGCGACAGCACCGCCACCACTCCGATGGCGTCCTGGTTGTAGGGGATGGGGCTGGCTAGCACGGCACGGACGCCCCGGTCCACCGCGGCCCGGTTGAAGGAGGGCCAGCGCGGGTCCGAGGCCAGATCATCGGCCCCCACCAGCACCTTGTCGTCGAACGCCGTGATGCACGGGCCCTCCTGGTGGACGATCTGCAGCTCCTCCAGGTGCCGGACCCGGTCATCGGAGACCGCCGCGTTGCGCAAGTGGTGCTCGGCGTCGGCCAGCATCAGACCCGCGCCGTCCACGGAGAAAATCGCGTGGGTCGTCTGCACGATCTGGTGCATCGCCTCGTCGACTCGCATCTCACCGAAGCGCAGCCGGCCGAGCTCCTTCAGGGCGTGACGTACATCCTGCGGCGTGACGGTCATGCTCGCTCCTAGGTCATCCCTCGATCTCGCAGCTGGCGTCGAGTCCGGTTAGCTCCAGAACCCGCCGGACCGCCCGGCTGGGGTGCCGGATAACCGTACGCCTGCCCTCGGGCAGGAACTGGCCCGCGCTGACGATCAGGCGCGCGGTGCCGCAATCGATGAAGCCGGTACCGGCTAGATCCACGATGAGCCGCCGCGGCCTGGTGCGCAGGATCGCCGACAGCTGCTCGGCCAGCACTGGTCTGGTGGTGAGATCCAGCTCACCGCTGATCACCATCGTGGCCGTCTCCTGTCTCACATCCACCTCGATCACCACCTGTATTCCCGGCGGGCCGGCCGAACCGCGGGCGGGCGGGTCAGGACGGGCAGGCGGGTCGGAAGAAGATGAGAGCCACGTCATGAGAACCCCACTCAACGGCAGCGGCCAGGGCTCGAGCCGACTGCTGTCAGGAGGCCTCTTCCTACGATCCAGGAAGACGCGGAGCCAGTACCGGCTTGGCGGCGGGCCGCGGGCGTCTAGGCGGCATCATGATCTGATCCAGTATGCCTCATGCGGCCGGCCCGCAGAGCCGAATGGCCGGTCCGCGGCGCGGATACGCCCCGCGCCTACGGGTCCGCCCGGGTCCGCTGGCCCGGGGAGTGTCTGTCAGGGTTGTTGTCATGCTGTGGATCGACCTTGAAGGTGCCGTCAACGTGCGCGACCTGGGCGGCCTGCCGACCGACGACGGCGGCCAGACGGTGAGCGGCCGACTACTGCGGGCTGACAACCTGCAGGAACTGTCGGCCTCCGACGTCAGCCGGCTCGTGCAGGACATCGGCGTGACCACTGTGGTCGACTTGCGCAGCTCAGCCGAACTGGCGGCCGAGGGCCCGGCGCCGCTGGATGCCATCCCCGGCGTCCGGCACACTCATCATCCGGTGGTACCCGAGATCGGATTGGCTACCGACGTGGTGGCCGAGGCATTGCTGGTCAAGAAGAGGCAGGACCAATCGCGCTTCCCGGGCGATCCCACCTGCGGGCACTACCTGGGCTACCTGGAGGACCGCCCGAACGAGGTGGTGGGCGCGGTGCGCAGCGTCGCACACGATCAGGGCGCGGCGCTCGTCCATTGCGCGGCCGGCAAGGACCGCACCGGCGTGGTGGTGGCACTGGCCCTCGCCGCGGCCGGTGTCCGGCCGCAGGCCGTGGTGGACGATTACGCCGCGACAGGGGAGCGCACCGAGGCCATCCTGAATCGCCTGCGCCGCTCACCCACCTACGCCCGGGACATCGACAGCAAGCCGGTCGAAGCTCACCGGGCCCGGGCGGAAACGATGACAGCCTTCCTCGAGCAGATGGATTCCCGTTACGGCGGGGTCACCCGCTGGCTGACCGATCATGGTCTCAGTGCCGGGGATCTGGACCTGCTGCGCGCCAAACTGCGCCGTCCGTTACCAACCTGATATCGCAGGCCGTCTGCGGTCTCACATGATGGGCGATCGGTACGAACCGGTCGCCGCAGGTCAGGGATGTTACCAACCTGACCAGTAACGGCTTCCCGGTCGCCATGGGCTGGATACCTCCCGTTTTTGTTGGCTAGTCATGATCTCGACTTGTCTAGCCAAGATTTGGCTTTTTGCATCCCGGGTTCCCGGGGACTGCGCTTGGGAGGGAAATAGTGCGCGCAAGGCACCTGATTGCGGCCACCGCCGCAGTTGCCAGCGGCCTGCTGCTCACTGCGGCTTGCGGCAGCTCGTCGAGTTCCAGCGGCAGCAGCACCGGCGGCAGTACCAGCAGCAGCACCACCAGCACCACTAACTGGGCGACCGCTACCTCCGCTGCGGCGGGCGGCGGCATGAGTGCCCTGGTCGCAGCGGCCGAGAAGGAAGGCCAGCTCAACGTCATCACGTTGCCCTCTAACTGGGCCAACTACGGCACGATCATGAAGGACTTCACCGCCAAGTACGGGATCAAGATCACCGACGCCAACCCGGACGGCTCCAGCCAGGACGAACTGAACGCCATCGCTCAGCTCAAGGGCCAGAGCCGCGCCCCCGACGTGGTTGACGTGGGTACCGCGTTCGCGGTCAAGGGCGACCAAGCAGGCGACTGGGCCCCGTACGAGGTAGCGACCTGGAGCAACATCCCAGCCGACGCCAAGGCCTCGGACGGCAGCTGGTACGCCGACTACGGCGGATACGTGGCGATCGGGTACAACTCGGCGACGGTAAAGACCCCGCCGACTTCGTTCGCGGACCTGCTCAAGCCCATCTACAAGAACCAGGTGGCCATCAACGGCAACCCGACCCAGGCGAGCGCCGCGTTCTCAGCCGTATTCGCCTCGGCGCTGGCCAACGGCGGCTCGCTCAACGACATCACCCCTGGTATCAACTACTTCAAGAAGCTGCACGACGTGGGCAACTTCGTACCGGTCGCGGCCAGCGCGGCGACGATGGAAAGCGGCCAGACGCCGATCGTGATCTGGTGGGACTACCTGCTGGCCTCCGAAATCGGCCCCAGCGTCCCCGGCCTGAAGATCGTGATCCCGTCGGACGCGTCCTACGCCGCCTACTACGACCAGGCCATCAGCAAGTACGCGCCCGACCCGGCCGCGGCCCGGCTGTGGGAGGAATACCTGTACTCCACCGTCGGCCAGAACCTCTGGCTCGAGGGCGAGGCCCGGCCGATCGAGCTGGCGACCCTAGTGGCGAACGGCACGGTCAACCAGAGCGCGTACAAGGCGCTGCCGCCTGCCCCGGCCGGCAACGTCACCTTCCCCACTCAGGCCCAGCAAGCGGCGGCCGAGAACGTCGTCGCCCAGCAGTGGTCCAGCGTGATCGGTTAGCGGTGGACCAGACCGTAGCGGCCCCGGGATCCCTGGCGGATCCCGGGGCCCCCGGGTCCGACCCCGCCGCCGAGGCCGGCCCCCTGGGGAGGCTGACCGTACCGGGCGCCCTGCGCTGGCTGCGCCGGGTAGCCGGTATCGTTCCGTTCGGCGCGTACGTGACGCTCGGGCTGCTGCTGCCGATGATCGCGGTCGCGGTCGGAGCCTTCGAGACCAACAACGGCGGCTTCACCTTCAACAACATCAGCGCCGCCACCCACGGCATCTACCTGCACGGCTTCTGGCAGAGCATCATCTTGTCCGTATTCACCTCGATCCTGCCGGCCATCTTCGGGCTGCTGATCGCGTACGCGATCTTCACCGCCAAGCGCGGGAACGTGCTGCGGCAGGTCGTGATCACCGCCTCCGGCGTGTTCGCCAACTTCGGCGGCGTGCCGCTGGCCTTCCTGTTCATCGCTTCCCTCGGATCCAGCGGGCTCATTACCCACTGGCTCGCGAACATCGGGTTCAACCTTTACGGCTACGGCTTCAGCTTGTATTCCCTTAGCGGCGTGATCGTGGTGTACCTGTACTTCCAGATCCCGCTGATGGTGCTGGTCATCCTGCCGGCCCTGGAGGGGCTGCGCCCCGCGTGGCGCGAAGCGGCCGAGAACATGGGCGCGCGGACCTGGGAGTACTGGCGCTTCGTGGGCGGCCCGGTGCTGCTGCCGTCGTTCCTGGGCTGTGTGCTGCTGCTGTTCGGCAGCGCGCTGTCCGCGTACGCCACCGCCGAGGCGCTCACCAACGGGACGATCCCGCTGACCGCGATCCAGATCGGGTCGTTCCTGAACGGGAACGTCATCGCCGGCCAGGAGAACATCGGCAAGGCGCTCGGCCTGGGCATGGTGGTCATCATCGCGGTCGCGATGATCATCTATGTCATGCTGCAACGGAGGGCCGCCAAATGGCTGCGGTAGCCGATACCCAGATCGTGAAGGCGCCGCGCCGGGCCGCACGGCAAGGAGCCCCCCGGGCCGGCACAGCCTGGCGCTGGGTGGTCCTGCTGATCGCCGCCGTGTTCTTCCTGCTGCCACTGATCGTGGCGCTCCGGTTCGCCGGGATCAAGGCCTTCGGTTCGGTGGTCAGCGAACCAGGCTTCACCTCCTCCCTAGGCCTGTCAGTCCGGCTGGCGGTCGTCACCACGGTGATCACGATCGTGCTCATGTTGCCCACTACCGTCTACGTCCACCTACGGCTGCCCGGGATCCGGCGGCTGATGGAGGGAATCACGATCCTGCCGATCGTCATCCCGCCGGTGGTGCTGATCGTGGGCGTCCTGCAGATCGCCCCGGGCTCGCTCAAGGGCACGCCGTACCTGCTGGGGCTGGAGTACGTCGTGCTGGCCATGCCCTTCGCCTACCGGGCCATCGACGCCGGCCTACGCTCGCTGGACCTGAAGACGGTTACCGAGGCGTCCAACTCGCTGGGGGCCGGCTGGGTCAGCACGATGCTGCGGGTGATCCTGCCGAACCTGCGGACCGCGTTGCTGTCGGCCATCGTCTTGACCGTGGCCCTGGTGCTCGGCGAGTACACGATGGCCAGCCTGGCGCTGTACCAGACCTTCCCGGTGTGGATCTACGTCAACAGCCAGACCAGCGGCCAGGTGTCGGTCGCGGCCTCACTGCTCGCGCTGTTCGTGACCTGGATCTTCCTCATGGGCATCACGGTGCTCGGAACCCGACAGTCGCGCAGGACCGGCGGCGGCTCGGTCACGCTGTTTACCGTCGCACGTCAAGAAACGCGGGGTAATTAATGACCACCAACACCGCCCGGGACGCCACCGCGGCCGACGGCACCCGGCAGATGACCGAGGCCCGGGGCACGAGCGTGGTGCTGCAGAATCTGAGCCGCTTCTTCGGGGCCACCAAGGCCCTGGACGGGCTGTCCATCGACATGGCCCCGGGCGAGCTGGTCGCGCTGCTCGGTCCGTCCGGCTGCGGCAAGACTACGGCCCTGCGCATCGTGGCCGGCTTTGAGATCGCGGATACCGGATCTGTCCTGATCGACAGCAAGGACATCTCCTCGGTGCCGGCCGCCAAGCGGGACATGGGCATGGTGTTCCAGAGCTACAGCCTGTTCCCGAACATGAGCGCGCTGGACAACGTGGCCTTCGGGCTCCGGATGCGCAAGGTAGGCGCGGGCGACCGGCGCAAGCGGGCCGGTGAGCTGCTGGACCTGGTCGGCCTGGCCCCGCAGGCCAAGCAGTACCCGCACCAGCTGTCGGGTGGGCAGCAGCAGCGCGTCGCACTGGCCCGGGCCCTGGCCATCGAGCCGCGGGTGCTGCTGCTGGACGAGCCGCTGTCCGCCCTGGACGCCAAGGTCCGCCTGCAGCTCCGCGAGCAGATCCGCACCCTGCAGCAGCGGCTGGGCACCACCACCTTGTTCGTCACCCACGACCAGGAGGAAGCCCTGTCGATGGCGGACCGAGTCGGGGTCATGAACAAGGGCAAGCTGGAGCAGATCGCCGCGCCGGACGAGCTGTACGATCACCCGGCCACCGCGTTCGTGGCCGAGTTCGTCGGCGTCATGAACCGGATCCCGGCCGAACTCCAAGGCGGCGGGATGGTGACCGCGCTCGACAGCACTGTGCCGGTCAGGGGCGAGGCTCCGGACGAAAGCACGAGCGCGGTAGACGTGCTGGTCCGGCCGGAAGGGCTGACCATGGCGGTCATCGAGAACGGAAACGGGATCGTGACCACCAGGACGTTCCTCGGCTCGGTGACCCGGGTCGCCGTCCTGCTGTCCGGGGACGTCACCGTGCAGGTCGACAAGGCCAGCTCGGAGGCCGGCGCGCTGGCCCCGGGCACCTCGGTCTCGGTGACCCTCCCCAGCGAACCGGTGCTGATCGCACCGAGGTCCTAGCGCGCCTACGCGCCAGGCAGGCGCTTGACCGGGAAGGGGGGGATGACGCGCAGTTCGGTGTTCCGGTCGCTGGCGGCTCCGGCCATGACCGACACCGCCCACGGGAAGTTAGCCGCAAGCTCGCGATGCAGCGCGGCGAGGTCATCGGTGGTTTCCAGCGACACGGGCCGCAGCGGCGTGTCGTGGTCCACCATGGTGGTCACGATGGACAGGTACTCGCCGTGGTCGACAAGTTCGACCACACGGGTCTGGCACGGCCAGTCCGCCACCGCGCAGGTGGTGACCTCCCAGAACCCGCGGGCCGGGTCGGCCGGGTCGTGGTGCGAGCGAACCGTGTTGGTGTGCGTGTGACCGTTCAGCCACAGCACCACGTTCGGGAACCGGTGGACCAGGGCCACGAGGTCGGCGGCGCCCAGTACCGGCTCGCCGCCTGATCCCGGGTGAGCGCCGCGCGGGTTATCGAGCGTGCTGCTGCCGTGATGGGAGAACAGGATCACGAGCCGGTCGTCGTGGCCGGTCCGGACCTCGCTCCCGTCCGCTGTCCGGTAGGCCGAGTGGACCTCGCCGAGCCTGGCTTCCAGCCACCGGGCCTGGTCCCGGTCCAGGCACCCGGCCGCCCCGCCGGCCAGGCAGTTGGTGTCCAGCGCGATGAACCGGGCGGCCGGGGTGTCGTGGACGTAATACGCGGTACCGTCCAGCCGGTTGCGCTCGCTGAACCCGTGGCCGAACGGCCGCGAACCGGCTCGAAGGTGGGCGTCGACGAAATCCCGCCGGCTGATCGGCCTGCGGAAGGCATCCGCTGTGACCGACCGGGACGGGCCGGCCATGAACGCCTCGGGGCGGGTGGTGAACAGCTCGAGCGCCAGGTCGTGGTTGAAGTCCGCGGGCAGTGCGGTCGGCTTCTTGCTGCCGGTCAGTGCCGCGGCCAGGCCCGGGGTCTGGATGCCGACGCCCTGGTTGAGCGCCTCGTGATTACCGAAGCAGGACAGCCAGGGGAGACCCAGGCCGGCCGCGGAGAACTCGCGCAGCGCCCGCCGGAGCAGGCCAGGGTGATGCGGGAAGCCGTATTCGCGCCGGAAGAGGTCCGGTCCGCCGGGACCCGCTCCGTCGGGTCTCCAGAAGACGTCGCCCGGCCAGTCAAGCGCCTGCACCCCCTCGTAGTCCTGCCCACCGGAATCCGGCGCGACCACGCCGCCTTCGAACAGGGCGAGGAACGCCTGCAACTCGTTCCACTGCGCGTTGTCGATCGCGTCGCCCGTGGTCACGGCGAGCTGCAAGGGCAGACCCGTCGCCGGACCCTGTACCGCGCCGAGAGTGCGGACGGTGGCGTCGACGGCGTGCACCGTAAGCGCCTCCTGGGGGCGTTGCACGGGCAGGATCTCGGCGTACCTGGGATCGGCGAAACGGGCGTTGAGGAATTCGAACCGTGCGGGCGACTGAACGTCGGCGAGCTGCAGGTCGGTGATGTGAACCAGGCACAGCAGCGGACGGCCGGAACCGGGCGCGTCCGCCGCGTCCGCCCTGGCCGCGCCGAAGTCGTCGCGGATCAGGTGCGATTCACCGGCGCGGGCCTCGACGGCCCGGTAGGGGGCCGACCCCCCGTTACGGAGTACTGCTCCGCGCTCGAGGCGGCGATGGGTGGTCAGCGGCGGAGGCCGTCCGGGCCCGTGGTGGTGGCTCACGCCTCGTCCCCGGCCACCGAGACGGCCGGGTCCGAGCTGGCCGATACGAGCACCGGGTCAGGCCGGATGGTCAGCGCGACCCGGCTGCCCGCCGGCAGCGCGGTCGCATCTGCGGTCGTAACTTGAGCCAGGATGGTGGCGTCGCCAAGATCGACGGTGACCCGGCTGGTCGCACCGAGGAAGGTAACGGCGATCACGGTGCCGACCAGCAAGCCGGACTCGGGCGCGTCGTGGGAGGCCAGCGTCACCGCTTCCGGTCGCACCAGCGCGACCACCTGGCCGTCGGGCGTCTCACGGTCCACCAGCGGCAGCGTGCAACCGCGGACGGTCAGCTGGCCGGCCCGGACCTCGCCGACCAGCCGGTTGGTGAGACCGACGAACTCGGCCACGAACGACGTGGCCGGGCGCGAGTAGACCTCGACGGGCGGCGCGAGCTGCTCGATGTGGCCTTCCCGCATGACCCCGACCCGGTCCGCGATGGCCAGCGCCTCTTCCTGGTCGTGGGTGACGAACAGCGTGGTGATGCCCACCTCGAGCTGGATCCGGCGGATCTGGTCCCGCAGCTGCGCCCGGACCTTGGCGTCCAGTGCCGACAGCGGCTCGTCAAGCAGCAGCACCTGCGGCTCGATGGCCAGGGCTCGGGCCAGGGCGACCCGCTGCTGCTGGCCGCCGGAGAGCTGGTGCGGGTACCGGTCCGCCTGCGTGGGCAGGTCCACCAGTTCCAGCATCTCCATCGCGCGCTTGTCCCGCTGAGCCGCGCCGATCCGGCGCAGCCGCAGCCCGAAGGCCACGTTCTGCCGCACCGTCATGTGCGGGAACAGCGAGTAGGCCTGGAACACCATCCCCATGTCACGCTTGCTGGCGGGCAGGCGAGTGATGTCCTTACCGCCGACGAAGATCTGCCCGGCGTCGGCGTCCTCCAGTCCCGCCAGCAGGCGCAGCGTCGTGGTCTTGCCGCAGCCCGACGGGCCGAGTAGCACGATGAGCTCACCGGGCTGCAGGGTCAGGTCAAGGCGGTCGAGCGCGACGACGGGGCCATAGTGCCGGCTCAGTGCCTCCATCCGCACCTCGACAGCGGTCCGGGCCGCGCCATCTTGTGCCCTGGTCATTGGCGAAGTCACGGGCCGTACCTCATCCCCGGCCGCGACGGCGGCGGCCAACGTAGGAAAGGATCATCAGCAGCGCGAAGGCAAACAGCAGCGCGGCGAACGAGGTCGAGAAGAGCACCCCGGCATTCGGCGTGTTCCGGCTGATGGAGTACAGCTCCACCTGCAGGTTGGTGTACAGCAGCAGATAGGCGATGGTGAACTCGCCGAGTACCAGCGACCAGGTCAGCAGCACGGCGTTCAGGATGCTTTGCCGCATGTTCGGCGCGATCACCCGGACGATCACGGTGAACCAGCTTGCCCCGAGACTGCGCGCGGCCTCGGACAGCGTCGTCACGTCGATCGCGCCCAGTCCGGCGGCGAGCGCCCGGTAGGCGTAGGGCAGCGCCAGGATCACGTAGACCCAGAACAGCATGAGGGCCGACAGGCTGTAGTGCTGGATCCTGTTGTAGATCTCGCCCAGGCCGACCACCAGCACGATCGAGGGGATGGTGAGCGGCAGCAAGCACAGGACCTCGATGGTGCGCGCCAGCCACGGCACCCGCAGCCGGACCCAGATCATGGTCGGTACCAGCAGCACCAGCATGACCGCGCAGGTGATGACCGCCAGTTCCAGGGTGATCTCGATCGCGCTCAGCAAGGGAGGAATTCCCGTGTTCTGATACGAAGCGATCTGCCGCCAGGCCGTCAGCGACCAGGTGCCGAGCTTGGCCCCCTCCAGGGAGAACCGGAGCATGGCTAGCAGCGGCAGGAGGAAGAACAGCCCGAACACGGTGAAGACCACGTAACGGAAAACGTTCAGCCGTCTGCGCCGGCCAGCCTGCATGCCTCGCGTGCGCCCGGCCGACGCGGCGGCGGCGCTCTCATTGAGCGCGGTTACCGCAGCCATCGCGCCGCCCTGCGCTGCAGCAATGCATATCCCGTCATGACGATGGCCACCAGGATCACCATGCCCAGGGCGAGCAGGTCGGCCACGTTGACGTTGCTCAGCCCGACCTCGCTGGATAGCGCGGTACTGATCTGCTGCGGCACGATGTAGGCGATCTGGTTTTCCCAGGCCTGGATGGTCGCGAAGGCCGACAGCGCGTTCGCGAACAGCAGCAACAAGGCGCCGAGGAACGCCGGCATGAGCAGTGGCCCGCCGACGTACCGCCAGTACTGCCAGGCGGACGCGCCGAGGTTCTCCGACGCCTCCCGCCACTGGACCTTCAGCCCGTCGATCGCGGGCAGGAAGACCAGCACCATCAGCGGGATCTGGAAATACGTATAGATCAGCCCGATGCCCCACGGGAAGTCGAAGTACCAGCTGGCGTGGAACAGCAGGCCCACGGGGCCGATGGTCACGAGGAAGGCGAACGCGAGCGTCACCCCGCCGAATTGGGCGAGAACGCCCGAGACGGCTATGTAGAGCCTGCGGCCTACGCCGTCCGGGTCGCCCGACGCCACCGCATAGGCCAGGATCGCGCCCAGCACGGCCCCGGCCACCGACGAAAGCACGCAGAGCTTGAATGAGCCGATGAAGTAACCGCGGACCAGCGGGTTGCCGAGCTCGCTGATATTGGAGAACGCCCACGCGCCGTTCGGGTTCTTGAGCGAGTCGACGACCACGATCCCGGTCGGCCAGAGCAGGAAAACCCCGACGTAGGCGAGGAACGGGACGGTGCCGACCCAGGCCGGAGTAGGCGGCCGGCGCCCAGCCCACCAGGGCCGGGCGCCGGTCTGCGTTGTCGTTGCGACGGCCACGTTCCCTCGCTAGCCGACGGCCTTCGCCCAGTTCGCCGCCAGGTAGTTGGCGGCGGCGGTGTTCTGGGCTTCAGTGAGGAACACCGGTGTCCCGGTCACGGCGGGCAGTGCCGAGGCCGCCGAGGTGTTGATGCTGCTATTAGAGGTCATGGCCTGCTGCTCCACCGGCCTGGCGCCACCCTCCAGCCACAGGTTCTGCCCGCCGCTGGCAGCCTGCGAGTAGAGGAACTCCTCCCACAGCCTGGCTGCCGCAGGATGCGGCGCGTCCTTGTTGATGGCCTGCGCGTAGTACCCGCCGAGAACGGCGTTCTGCGGGATGAACACCTTCCAGCTGCCCGCGGGGACGCCCACGTAGCTCGGGAGGTTGAGGTAGTCCCAGTTGAACACGACCTCGGTCGTGCCCGCCTTGATCGTGGCACCAGTAGCCGAAATGGGGTTGAAGTTGCCGGCCGCCTTGAGCTTGGCGAAGAAGTTCACGCCGTCGGCGATGTTGCTGGCGGTTCCGCCTTCGGCGAGGTTCGCCATCATCACGCCGTTCAGCGCCGCATTGGCCGAGGTCGGGTTCCCGTTCAGCGCGACCGCGCCCTTGAACTTCGGGCCCAGCAGCTGGCTCAGCGAGGTGATCGTCCCGAACTTGGTCGAGTACCCGATCGCCATGTAGCCGCCGTAGTCCTCGTACCACAGGCCGTTCGGGTCCTTCTGCGCAGCCGGGATGTCCGACCAGGTGCTGACCTCGTAGGGCGCGAACAGACTCGTGTTAGCCAGGGCGACGGCCAGGCCGATGTCCATGACGTCGGGCGCCTTGGCGGTGCCGTTCTCGGTCTTCACCGCGTCGACTTCCTGCTGGCTGGTGCCGTCGGGGAGCGTGGAATTGACGGTGATCCCGTAGGTCTTCTGGAAGTCGTCGATGATCGTCCCGTAGTTCGCCCAGGTCGGCGGCAGGGCGATGACGTTCAGCGTGCCTTCCTTCTTGGCCGCCGCGATCAGGGCGCTCATGCCGCCCCCGGCCGAGACGGACGTTTCTGTGGCCCAGTTGACGCTCGAGCCTGACGATGCACCTGATGACGAACTTGATGACGAACTCGACGAGCAGCCGGTCGCCAGCAGCAGGGCGGCCGCGACGCCGGCGAACGCGAATCGATATGGCGATTTCACGAGTGCCTCCTGAATAGCTTCCCCATCCCGAAGCGGATCGCGACGGTCCGGAAACGTACCGGGCAGCGACGCTGAGGAGGCCTCACGCCCCCGTGGCTCCCCTGGCCCCCCAGCTGAGAATGCAGGATAAACGCAGCTAAAACGTTTAGCATGCGACATGCAAACACAGGCTGAACGAGGTGTCAAGAACCGTTACCGAGTTGCCGCACGCAACGACGCGGGTGCTCCGTCCACGGGGATCGCCGCGGTCGGCAGGCAGGACTGCGGGGCCTGGAGGGAGGCTCGTTCGACCAGGTCCACCGGGGCGATGTAGTCGTGCGGCGGATGGCCGTCAAGCAGCCTCGCCATGAGTGCGCGGCCCATCTCCCGGCCGTCGAGGCGGATGGTCGCCAGCGGCGGATCCAGCAGCTCAGACGTGGGCAGGTCATCATGCCCGATGACCGAGACGTCGGGTCCCACACGCAGGGCCAGGTCGCGGGCGGTCAGGTAGATCCCGAGCGCCGTGTAATCGGAGTTGGTGATGACCGCCGTAGGGGCGTCCTGGCGGGCCAGCAGGGT
This sequence comes from Actinomycetota bacterium, assembly GCA_003140115.1. The sequence goes on from PLIQ01000438.1 coordinate 19,371, forward strand.
TCCGGCCGCCTTGCGCACGGCGGCGATCGTCAACGGCGAATGCATGACGTAAGCCCGGACCCCGAGTTCGCGGGCGAGGCGGCGGAAATGACGGAGCCGGTCCGGATCTGCCACCAGGCCACGCGGCGCGGACAGGAAGGCGACGCGGGAGTGACCTAGCTCGGCGAGCCGGCGCATGGCCATGTCGACCCCGATCGCGTTGTCCGGGTATACCCGCGACACGCCGGTGATGCCCTCGATGGTCGCGTTGAGCGCCACCACCGGCGTGCCGGGGCGCAACTCCTGCCAGAGCCGCACCGACTCGCCGTTCCCGACCGGCGCGATGGCGAGCCCGGCCAGGCGCTGCGCGGCCATCTCCCGCACCAGCATGCGCTCGCGTTCCAGCGAGTAGTGCGAATCAAGGAGCAGCAAAGTGGCCCCGGCCTCGTCCGCGACCTGCTCGGCGCCGCTCAGCACCTCGAGGAAGAAGGGGTTGTTGAAGTTACGGATCACCAGGCCGTAAGTGGTGGTCCGGCCCCGCCGCAGGGCCTGGGCCTGCGGGTTGGCCCGGTAGCCAAGCTCCGCCGCGGCCGCCAGGATCCGGTGGCGAGTATCTTCCGCGACACCTGGCTGGCCGTTCAGCGCGAAGCTCACCGTGGCAACGGATACGCCGGCTCTCCTGGCCACGTCACGGATTCCAGCCGGCTGTCCCGCTCCGCCCTGGTGGCTCGTCATGGCCTTACTCACGCTGATGACGCTCTGCTTCCCCGACCGGAGTGGAGGTACGTCGATGAGCGCACATCCTAACCAGCCTGGTCGGCCTTCGGCCAGAGGCCTAGACCAGCTTGTGGCGGACCGTCAGCCCAGGACATGGGGCAGGAGGGCGGCGATCGTGTCGAGGATGAGCGGCGCGCCGGCCTGCTCCAGGTCCGCGCGGGAGCCGGCGCCGGTCAGCACGCCCGCCACGATCCCGGCCCCGGCGCGTAGCCCGGACTCGACGTCACTGGCGGTGTCGCCGGCCACCGCGAGCTCGCCAACCGCTTCGCCGTGCAAGGACAGCAGCGCGGTCAGCGGCAGGTCCGGCCACGGGCGGCCGCGGCCCGCGTCGGCGGGAGACAGGGCCAGGTCGATCAGCTCGCCCCAGCCCAGCTCGGAGATGATGGCGTCCCGGGTCGTGGGGGAGAAGCCGGTGGCCAGGCAGACCCGGATGCCGGCGTCGCGGCAGGTCTTGAACACCTCCGTCGCCCCTGGCATGGCCGCCACGTGGCCCGCGCGGACGGCCGCCGCGTAGTGGTCCTCGAACGCCTCGTTGGCCTGCTGCGCGGCGTCCTCGTGGCCCAGAATCTGGCGGAACACCTCGATCTTGGACTGGCCCATGGTCGACTTCACGTCCTGCATGGCCTGGTTGTACTTGGCCGCGGGCAGGTTCTGCGTCGCGATGGCCGCGGTGAACGCCTCCAGCACGCTGCCGTCGTCGCGGACCGTGGTGCCGGCCATGTCCAAGCAGGCGACCGTGATGTGTGTCATCTAAATGTCTCCTCCGCGATGGCCGGGCTGCAGGTCATGCCCCGCCCGCCCGGCCCGGTGACCAGCACGACGCCCGGTTCGGGCTCAGATCGGTGGTACAGCACATGACTGGCGGCGGACGGCGCTACCTCACTGTAGATGCCGGCCCAGCGGCGCTGGATCCGCGGGATGGGGCCGCCGAGCAGCGCCTCGGCGCGGGCCTGCAGATGGTCGTAGGCGTCGGAATCCACGTCAAACGTGAACGGCTCGTCGTATTCGTGAGTGTCACCGATGGTCAGGCCGCCGTCGGCCCGCTGGACCATCAGCAGCTGCGCCCGGGTGCGCGCGGCGACCGGCGTCTGCGGCGGCAGCTGGCTCCGTCCTGGCAGGTCGTAGGCGGGGTAGTAGCGCAGCGAGTCGCCGTCGGCGACCGCCGTGGTCAGCCGCTCGGACATGGGCGCGGTTTGCATCATCTGCAGCCGCACCCGGCGCACCCCGTCGCGCGCCAGGTAGTCGCGGTAGCGGCCGATCACCCCGGTGAACGTGGCGCCCGGGCACAGGACGATCAGGTCACACTGGTGCCAGACGCCGGTGTGATCACGCACGGCGTTCGGCGCGATCTCGGTCACGTCGCGCCCGGGCAGCCACTCATAGCCGCTGTGCCGGCCCGAGCGGGCCTCGCCTGCGGTGGCGGAAAGGTAGCCGCGCAGCGCGGGTAGCACCAGGCGCGGCTCGACGATCGCGTCGGCGCGGCAGAGCAAGCCGCCGGCCAGTTCGCCGCGCAGGGCCGGGTTGACGGTCCGGACGCCGCCCGGGTCGAGCAGCTCGAAGTCGCGCTGGACCGCGTCCGGCAGCGCGGCCGCTTCCTTGAGCACGCGCAGCTCGGCGTCCTCCGTGGCCAGGGTGAGCGAGCCCGCGGGCCAGAAGCGCAGACCCGGGACCTCGGCGCCCAGCTCGGCCCACAGCTCGCGGGCGCGCAGGGCCAGCGCGAGTTCCGCGCCCGCCCGCCTGCCGCTGACCCAGACCAGGCCGAAGTTCCTGACGCTCGCGCCGCGGGCCTCGCTCTCGCGTTCCAGGTGCACGACCTCGTAGCCGCGTCGCCGCGCCGCCACCGCGTGCATGGTGCCGAGCACGCCCCCGCCGATCACCACGATCCGTTGCGTGAGCCTCACGGCCGTCAGTATACTCAATTTGCAACATGTATAGCCAACTTTACACGCCGGTAGTACCTGCTGAAGGGCCGGAGGAGGCACTTGAGCTGCAAAGATGGCGGGGACCTGGTACTCGAAGCGGATGGAAACATGCTACGTTTCCCTGCCGTTTGGCTGCGCGACAACTGCCCGTGCGCCGAATGCCTTGATCCCGGCAGCGGGCAGAAGCTGACCGACGTCACCGAGCTGCCGGGCGCTCTGGCGGTCAGCGGCACCGAGGTCGCCGGGGCCTCGGTGGTGGTGACATTCGCCCCTGACGGGCACCGGTCCGTGTTCCCCCGCGAGTGGCTAGCCGACCACGCGCTCGACGGGTACGGCGACGGTGACGGGCGCACTGAGGACGATAAGCAACTCTGGCTGTCGGCCGACCTGGACCAACTGCCCGGGGACACCTGGCCGCGCTACCTCGGTGAGCCCGCGAACCGGGCGCGAGCTCTGGACGCGGTGCTGCGCTGGGGTTTCGTGCTGCTCCACGACGTGCCCGCCGAGCCCGCTATGGTGCTCGAGGTCGCCGCAACCTTCGGGTTCGTGCGGGAGACCAACTACGGTCGGCTGTTCGACGTCCGGGTCGAGCCCCGGCCGGGCAACCTGGCCTTCACCAGCCGCCGGATCCTGCCGCACACCGATAACCCGTACCGGGATCCGGTGCCGACCGTCCAGTTGCTGCACTGCCTGCGCGCGGCGCAGAAGGAGGCCGGGGGGCCAGGAGGGGAAACTGGCCTGGTCGACGGGTTCGCCGCGGCCCGCGAGCTTCGCGCCACGGACCGCGAGACGTTCGACCTGATCGCGGGAACCCCGGTTCCGTTCGGCTATAAAGACAAGAGCGCGGAGCTCCGGGCCAGCCTGCCGCTCATCCAGCTCAGCCCGCGCGGCCGGATCCGTGGCGTCCGGTTCAACAACCGGTCGGCGCAGCCGCTGCAGCTGCCGTACGCGGAGGTCGTCGCGTTCTACGCGGCCTACCGGCGGTGGGCCGAGCTGCTGGCCCGGCCCGGGCGGCAGCTGAACCTTCGGCTCGCGCCGGGCGACTGCCTGATCTTCGACAACACCCGGGTCATGCACGCCCGCACCGCGTTCAACGTAACCAGCGGCCGGCACCTGCAGGGGTGTTACGCCGACCTGGACGGCCTGGCCAGCACCCTGGCGGTGCTACAGCGAGAGGAGATTCCATGACGGCGGTCGAGACGATCGGGGAGCTGTTCGCCGGGCCCATGGCGCGTGACCACATGGGCGAGCCGGTGCCAATCGGCGAACACATGCTGCAGGCCGGCGCGCTGGCCGAAGCGGCTGGCGCGGAGGGCACGCTGGTGGCCGCGGCTCTGCTGCACGACATCGGCCATCTACTCGGCACTGACGAGGATCGGCACGGCGAGTCCGGCGCGCGATGGCTGAGCCAGTGGTTCGGCACCGCGGTGACCGAGCCGGTGCGGTTGCACGTGCCGGCCAAGCGGTACCTGTGCGGGGCGGACGCCGGTTACTTCGGGCTGCTGTCGGCCGAATCGGTCCGCACGCTGTCGCTGCAGGGCGGCCCGATGACCGCGGCCGAGGTGGCCGCGTTCGAGGCGCTGCCGCACGCGCGGGACGCGGTGGCCGTGCGCCGGTGGGACGACCAGGCCAAGGACACGGCGGTTACCCCGCCGCGGTTCGCGCACTTCGCGCCGCTACTTGAGGCTCTGGTCCGGATCTGACTGGGTTGACCTGGGGGGACGACCCCCCGGTTGCGCCCGGTGGGCCCGCGTCCGGGACAGCGCGTTGACCGCGGTCGAGTTGTGCACACTGAACGCGACCGCGCTGCCCAGGTAACGGTCATCTGACCATTCGACCGGCACGCTGGCCAGGTCCGTGGTGAGGCGACGCTCACGCAGCATGGGCACCCGCGGGCTGACGCCGAGCAGCCTGGCGTCCTCGGCCGAGGCCGCCACGGCGTCGATCACATGCTCCGCGTCGGCGAACACGATGCCCAGGTCCTCCAGGCGCTCGGTGATCGAGACCTGCTCCAGGTCCATCCCGGCCACCAGCGCGCCGACCCGGTCCGGGTAGGCGCCGCGCTCGATCATTACCGGGCGGCCGGACAGCAGCCGCACCCGGACCAGGTAGTAGATCGGCGCGGCGGGCGGGACGGCCAGGCGTTCGGCCTCCAGCGGCTTGGCCGGGCGGCGTTGCAGGGCGATGACCCGGCCGCTCGGCACCTCGCCCACGGCCCGGGCCCAGCGGGAGAATGACAGCAGCTCACCGAAGCTCTGCACCCGCGGCCCGCCGATGACCACTCTTCGCGCCCCGCGCCGGGACGAGATCACCCCGTCCGCGCGCAGGGCCGCGAACGCCTGGCGGATCGTGCCGCGGGACACCGAGTAGCGCTCGGCTAGCTCGCTCTCCGAGGGCAGCCGGGTACCGGCCGCGTACCCGCCGGCCGCGATCGCGGCCTTAATGTCCTCGGCGACCTTGCGGTAAAGCGAAGGCGAACGGGACAGCGCCTGATCTACCGCCATGACAGCCGAGCGTATCTGGCGGTTAGCCGGTACGACATCCCGGCGCGCAACAGTGAAAGATCTTTCGGCCGAACGGGCCGTGGTGCCTGTCATCCGCCACGGCTCGTTGCGTCAGCGGGGCTTGAGGGAGACCGCGGGCAGCGGCGGCGCCGCTAGCGGCTCGCCCGGATAGCCGTGGACGTCCCCGAACCGGCCGGCCACCCAGTCCTCGCGGGCGCGCGCGATTTCCTCGCCGCTGCGAGCCACGAAGTTCCACCACATCAGCAGCCGTTCGGCGAACGGCACGCCGCCGAGCACGAAGAACCGCGCGTGCCTTCGCCCGCCGGCGGGCGAGAGACGGACCTCGGAGAGGCCGGCGGGCAGGTGCGCCAGCAGTCCGGGCGCGATCAGCGCGCCCGCCACCACCGCGGAACCGTCCACCGCGACCACGGCGTACTCGAAGTTCTCCCGGAGCGGGAGCACGAAGTCATCGCCGCCGGGGACCGCGACCTCGAGCCCGGCCAGCGGGGTGAACACCTCGGCCGGGGATTGCTGGCCGCGGTACTCGCCGATGACCACGGTCACCCGCGTGTCGCCCTCGCGCACCACCGGCAGGTCCTCGTGATGCGCAAAACGCGGCTCGACGAACCGGTCCTGCTCGGGCAGCGCGATCCACAGCTGCAGGCCGTGCAGCGCGGCGGGCCGCCCGGCCGCGGACTCCTCGGAGTGCGCGATGCCCCGCCCGGCGGTCATCAGGTTCAGCTCACCGCGCCGGATCATCTGCCGGCTGCCGAGGCTGTCGCGGTGCAGCACCAGGCCCTCGAACAGCCAGCTCACCGTCTGCAGGCCGATATGCGGGTGGGGTGGCACCTGCATGCCTGGGCCGATGCTGACGTCGTCCGGCCCATAATGGTCCAGGAAGCACCACGCGCCCACGGTCCGCAGCATCCGCTGCGGCAGCAGCCTGCGGACTTCGGTGCCATCGCCGATGGCCGCCTTGCGCGCCTCGAGCACGTCCACGGCGCGCACCAGCGCAGGCACCAGCGCGATGGTTTCCGGCGCCCGATCCAGGTTGCTCACGGTTCCATGGTGTCATTGCCGCAGCCACACCGACACGTGAGTCGGCTCAAGAGCGGTATGGACCATTCCGGTCAGATCGGCCCGGACGGCGTCGGTATCCACGGCGTCCTGCAGCCGGGCCGCGAACGCCGTCACCATCCGCTCGGCGTCGTAGCGAGCCCGGTTGAACCGCCGGTCCACGGCGTGCTGTACCCGTCGCCGGACGGGATTGAACAGCGCGGCCGCCACCAAGGTGGAGGCCGCTACCGCCACCGGCGAGCTGAACCGCAGCACCTCGGTGGCCAGCAGCACCAGTCCCGCGTACACCCCGACCAGCAGGCCGGTGACGATCGCGTAGGCCAGCGTCCGGGAGATGATCCGGTCGATCTCGTACAACCGGTACTTCAGGATCGCCACCCCGATCGACACCGGCAGCGCCGCGATGCCGAACCACCCGAGGAAGCCGACCACGGCCAAGATCGTCCTAGGGCCGCCCTGACCGAACGTCCCGCCCAGGATCAGGCAGGTGAGGCTGACGGCGGCCCCGCTGGCCAGCCACTTCAGCTGCTGGCGCCGCTCCCCGGCAGCGCGCCGCCAGCTCAGCGCCTGCCGGACGATAAAGGCCAGCGCCAGCACGAGCACGCCGAGCATGAGCGGGGCCTGTACGGCATTGAACCAGCCGGCTGGCTGATCGACGGTCGCCAGGCCGCCGTTGCCATCGACGCGGATCGGGTGCGCGGCCAGGGCGCTGGCCGTCGCCACGCCGGTGGCAACGAGCTCCGCCGCGAACAGGGCACCATAGACCCGCAGGGTCGCGCGCCAGAACCGCGACGGCAGCCTGCCGTCCGGGAACAGCAGGACTACCACCACGAACAGCTCGAGACTGGGGCCCCAGGTCTGGTTCAGGGCCAGGGCTACCGGGCCGAAGGGAAGATGATGATGCCCGAGGCGATAGGCGAGCAGCGCGTAGGTATCGCCGTCCGTGGCCACGAACTGGCAGAGGGCGAGGATGAGAAAGAGCCAGCCGAGCGGGTTGTCCTGCTGGCGGCGGGTAACCACCAGCCCCACCGCCGCACAGGGAACGCCGATCACCGCCGCTATCGCCGCTTGGCTTTCCTGATGAGACGCCACGGCGAGCGGGATCATGGCCACGCAGGACAGCACGGCCACGACGCCGAGGGCGATCCTCCAGATCCTCGCCGATCCCACCCGCAAGCTCATGGAACCGCACCCTACGCGGCGATCGTTCCGGGAACGTTACCGCAGGAGTCGTGGAGAGCCGCTGTTCGCGGTACCGGGCCTGGCGGGCCGGAGGGCGGAATTAGTAGAATCCGAGCGACGATGATCGTGCCGGGCCCGATGGCCGTGCCGGGCGCCCCGAACAGGCAGGGGAGACACGATGACCGAGCTCATCGTTGGCGCTCAGCTCAGCGACACACACCAGAAGGCGTTGCGGATCAACCTGGATCCGCGCTGGTACGGGACGATCGCGGAGATCGGAGCGGGCCAGGAGGTGGTCCGCTGGTTCTTCCGGGTCGGCGGGGCCGCCGGGACCGTCGCGAAGTCCATCTCCGCCTACGACATGGCGGTCAGCGACGCGGTCTACGGCAAGGCGGACCGGTACGTCTCGATGGGCCGTCTGCAGGGCATGCTCGACAAGGAATTTCAGCTGAACGTTGAGCGGCTGGACGACGAACGCGGCGACTCGAACTGCTTCTTCGCATTCGCCGACACCGTGGTTGCGCGCAGCTTCCAGGGCGGCAACGAATGCCACGGCTGGATGGGCGTGAAGTTCCAGTCCCAGTCGCACGATGAGCCGAGCCAGATCGTGATGCACGTGCGGATGCTCGACGTCGAGGCCTGGCTGCAGCAGGAGGCGCTCGGCATCGTCGGGGTGAACATGCTGTACGGCGCGTTCTTCCACCACCACGAGCCGGAGAAGCTGATCGAGAGCCTTTTGGACAAGCTGACCGTGGGCCGGATCGAAATCGACATGATCCAGTTCCGCGGCATCGAGTTCCGCGGCGTGGACAACCGGCTCATGGCGCTCAAGCTCGTCCAGCTCGGGCTGAGCGGGGTCGCCATGTTCGGCCCCGACCGCGAGGTGCTGCAGCCGAGCGAGGTGCTGCGCAAGAAGGCGATCCTGGTCGAGCGGGGCAGCTTCCGGCCGCCGACGCACGTGAACCTGGACATGCTTGAGACGGCCAAGGAGAAGTTCGCGCAGGACCCCGCCGTAGCCGGCAAGCCGATCCTGCAGCTCACCGAGATCACGATGCGCAATTTGCTGGCCGGGGGGCAGGATGTCGACCGCCGCGACTTCCTGGCCCGGGCCGAGCTACTCGCCGCCTGCGGCGAGACCGTGCTGATCAGTAACTACTTCGATTACTACCGCCTGGCCGCCTACATCGGGGAACGGACCAGCGAGCGGATCGGCATCGTCATGGGCGTGCCGAGCCTCATCGACCTGTTCGACGAGAAGAACCACGCCCAGCTGCCCGGCGGGATCCTGGAGAGCTTCGGGCGGCTGTTCAAGAACGGCCTGAAGCTCTACGTCTACCCGCATCGGCCGAGTCCGGACGACGAGCTCAGGACGGTCAACGACATCAAGGTCCAGCCTGAACTGCAGCCGCTGTACGACTACCTGTACGGGCGGGGCAGCTTCGTCCACCTGGACAACTACCGCCCCGAGTACCTCCCGATCTTCAGCCGTGACGTGTTGCGCCGGATCGCCGCGCAGGACGAGTCCTGGGAATCCATGGTGCCCGACCAGGTCATCGAGCTCATCAAGCGCCGCGGGTTCTTCGGCTACGTGAAGCCGGGCCGGAAGTACGAAGAGTAATCGCCCCGGCCTGCGCAGCACCTCGACCTTGAGCAGGGCGGCCACGCTCACCGATTCGGTTATTGATCCAGCCAGGACCTGTGCCACCGCCTGGTCGAAGGGCAGCCAGCTGAGGGTTATCCGCTCTTCTGGGTCTTGCGCGTCCACTCCGGCCACCAGATCCGTGGCCAGGAACATGTGAGCTGTGTCGGTCGATACCCCGTTGCTGTTGTCGACGAAACCAAGCCCGCGCCAGCTTCGCGCCGTCAGCCCGGTTTCCTCCCGCAGTTCACGCCCGGCGGCGGCCAGCANNGCGTATCTCCACTGCGTGACCAGGGCCACTTCATCCGCGTCGTTGAGGGCGACGATGCCGACCGAGGCGGGCATCTCCACCACGCCGTAGATCCCTTCCCGGCCGTCGGGCCGGATTACTGTGTCTTCGCGAAGCCGCAGCCACGAATTCGCGTAAACGATCCGGGTGGCCAGCGTCGTCCAGGGATTCTCGCTCACTTTCGACACGGTAGTCCTGCTGCGTCCGGGCGTACTCGGCGAAGGCGTCCAGCGNNCTTCTTGCCGGTCAGGGTGACCGGGATGGCCGGGACCTGGATGATCCGGTCGGGGACGTGCCGCGCGGTGTACTGGCTACGGAGCCGGTCGGTGATCGCGGCGCGCAGATCGTCGTCCAGCGCGGCGCCGTCGTCCAGCGTGACGAACAGCGGCATGAAGAACCGGCCGCCGGGCAGGTCCAGGTTGACGATGAGCGCGCCGGTTAGCTGCGTCACCGACTCGAGCGCGGCATAGACCTCCGCGGTCCCGATCCGGATGCCATGCCGGTTCAAGGTGGCGTCGCTGCGGCCCAGCACGAAGCAGCCGCCCCGCTCGTTGACCTTGAAGAAATCCCCCTGCCGCCAGACCCCGGGGAAGTCGGCAAAGTATGTCTGCCGGTAGAGCTTCCCGTCCGGATCGTTCCACATCTGGACCGGCATCGACGGCATCGGCTGGGTGATCACCATCTCGCCCACTTCGCCGGTGACCGGCTCGCCGCGGGCGTTGAACGCGTAGGCGGCCACGCCGAGGTTACGCGCCTGGTGCTCGCCGGCGTAAACCGGCAGCGTCGGGGCGCCGCCGGTGAAGCCGCTGCAGACGTCGGTCCCGCCGCTGCCCGCGTGCAGCCACAGGTCGCGCTTGACGTTGCGGTAGAACCAGGCGCCGCACTCCGCGGACACGGGCGAGCCCGCGAGCATGATGCCGGCCAGCGCGGACAGGTCGTACTTCTGGCCCGGCACCAGGCCCGCCTTGGCCAGCAGGTCGACGTAGGCGGGACTGGCCCCGAAAAACGTCACGCCCGCGGCCTCAGCCATCTCCCACAGCACGTCCGGGCGCGGGTAGCCGGGGTGCCCGTCGTACAGCAGCGGCCGCACGCCCAGCAGCAGCGAGCTGACCAGGAAGTTCCACATCATCCAGCCAGCCGTGGTGTAGAAGAACATCCGGTCGCCGGCGCGCAGGTCCATGTTGAAGGTCTGCAGCTTCAGCTGCTCCAGGAGGATGCCGCCGTGGCTGTGGGTGATCGCCTTGGGCAGCCCGGTGGTCCCGGACGAGAACAAGATCCACAGCGGGTGGCTGAAGGGCACCTGCTCGAACCCGAATCCGGCGGCCGGCACCGGCGGGTGATCCATCAGCTCGGCCCAGGTGCGGACGCGCGGTCCGCCCGGGACGGCCCCGATCGGGGTGCCGAGCGGTCCGGGCACCCAGATCACCTGCTCGAGGCTGGGCAGGCCCGCGATGACCCGCGCCATCTCGGCGCCTCGCTCGTAGTCCCGGCCGCCGTAGCGGTAGCTGTCCACGCAGAACAGGGCCTTAGGCGCCAGCTGGCCGAACCTATCGCTGATCCCGCGGCCGCCGAAATCGGGGGAGCAGCTAGTCCAGATGGCGCCGATGCTGGTCGTGGCCAGCATCGCGATCGCGGTCTGCGGGATGTTCGGCATGCAGGAGGCGACCCGGTCGCCGGGCCGGAGGCCGAGGCCGCGCAGCTGGGTGGCCAGGACGCGGACGCTGTTCGCGAGCTCCGGCCAGGACAGGCTGGCCAGCGGGGTGGTCTCCGACTGGTGGTACAGCGCATCGTGCCCGGGCCGTTCGTTGCGCAGCACGTGCTGGGCGTAGTTCAGCCGGGCGCCGGGAAACCAGTCGGCGCCGGGCATGGTCCTGACGCCGAGGACCGCGGTGGGCGGCGACGAGGCCTCGACACCGCAGTAATCCCAGACCGCCTGCCAGAAGCCGTCCAGATCGGTCACCGACCACTGCCAGAGATCGGTATAGCCGCCGAAACGGTGCGCGCGTTCGCGGCTGAGCCAGCCGGCGAACGCCGTCACGTTGGCGCGCTCCACCCGGTCCGGACCCGGCGTCCACAGCAGGTCGCCCTCGCGGACCTGAAGCCCTCGACCTCGCGCCTCCACATCGCAGACGGTGCCACAGCAGGGCCATGCCCGGCAATGTGTTGTCCGCACAAATGCGGACCGGGGAACTGCTGGCCGCACCATGCTGGCCTGGCCGAACCTGACGGATAGGGTGTGTGAATGGCTGGCCTGGACGTTTCCGCCCTGCAGGGGATCGACGTGCACGTCCACGTCGAGTCGGACGGGCACGGGCAACTATCCCTCGACGATGAACTGCTCGCCGCGTCGGCGAAGTACTTCAAGGCCGCCGGCAACCGGGCGCCCACGGTGGAGCAGATCGCGGATTACTACCGGCCGCGCCAGCTGGCCGCGGTGGTGTTCACCGTGGACGCCGGGACCGCGACCGGTCATCCGGGGCTGTCCAGCGAGGAGGTGGCGGACCGGGCCGCGGCCCACCCCGACGTCCTGATCCCGTTCGGCTCGGTGGATCCGCTCACCGGCGAGGCGGCGGTACGCCGGGCCAGGCGGCTGATCAGCGAGCACGCGGTCCGCGGGTTCAAGTTCCACCCGAGCCTGCAGGGCTTCTCGCCCGATGACCAGAGCTTCTACCCGCTGTATGAGGTCATCGAGGAGGCGGGCCTGCCGGCCGTCTTCCACACCGGCCAGACGGGCATCGGGGCGGGTCTGCCCGGCGGCCGCGGGATCAAGCTGCGGTTGTCCAACCCGATGCTCCTCGACGACGTGGCCGCGGACTTCCCCGGCATGACGGTGATCCTGGCGCACCCGTCGGTGCCCTGGCAGGACGAGGCCATCTCCATGGCCACCCACAAGGCCAACGTCTACATCGACCTGTCCGGCTGGTCGCCGAAGTACTTCCCGCCGCAGCTGGTCCGCGCGGCCGGTTCCTACCTGCAGGACAAGATGCTGTTCGGCACCGACTATCCGTTGCTCACTCCGGAGCGCTGGCTGAGCGACTTCGAGCTGCTCGACATCAAGCCGGAGGTCCGGCCCAAGATCCTCAAGCACAACGCGGTCCGCCTGCTGGGACTCGCCGGTTAGATCTGGTTCGAGGTGCGGTGGGCGTCCGTGGCCTGTAGCGCCGCCAGGGCAGCGTGCAGCTGCGTGGTGTAGCGGTCGGCGCTGGCGATCTTGATCCGCTCGTAGCCGCGGACCAGGTCGGGCAGGGCCGCGATGCGGACGCAGTCGGCCAGGGTGTCCTCGGTCAGGCGGGCCAGCAGGTCGTCCACGGCCGCGCGGTACTCGGTGATCAGCTCGCGCTCGAGGCGGCGGACACGAGTACGGCCGAACGGGTCCAACGGCGTGCCGCGCAGGACCTTCATCGCCCTCAAAAGCCGGAAGACCGGCCTGAACCAGGGGCCCAGACGGATCTTGCGGCGCAGGCCCAGGGCCCGCAGCACCGGCGGGTGCAGCCGGTAGCTGACCGTGGCGCCGGACCCGAACTCGGCCTCGACCATCACGCCGAGCTGCGGGTCGAGGGACAGCCGGGCCACCTCGTACTCGTCCTTGTAGGCCATGAGCTTGTACAGGTACCGCGCGACCTGTTCGGACAGCACGGTACTGGCCGGGGCGGCGGAGCGCTCGGCCTGGTAGACGCGCCGGACGAGCCCGGCGTAGGCGTTGGCGTAGCGCAGGTTCTGGTAGTCGGCCAGGTCGGCGGTCCGGTCGCGGACCAGCCGGTCCAGCTCCGAGCCCGCGGGCGCTCCGACCTGCGCCGCCAGGCGCTCCGCTGCCTCGTCGCGGGGGCGGGCTGGGGGCTTGACCGTCAGGGCGTCCACGACCTCGGCGAGAGCGGCCGGGTCGGCGACCGCCTGCCGGCCGCGGCGGAACGCCTGCAGGTTGGCGTCGACGGCCACCGCGTTCAGTTCTATAGCCTGCTCGATCGCCTCGGCCGGCAGCGGCAGCGCGCCGGCCTGATAGGCGGCCCCGACCAGCAGCATGTTGGCGAACTGGTCGCTGCCGAGCAGGGTGACGGCCAGGCGGCGGGCGTCCAGCAGGATCGGGTCGCGGCCGCCGACCGCCTGGCGGATCTGCCCGGCGATGGCGTCGACGTCGGGGAACGCGGTGCCGGGGTCGGTCACCATGCGGCCAGTGGGGACCTTGGTGGTGGATACCACGGCCACGGTGCGGCCGGCGTCGGCGGCGATAAGGTTCTTCGGGTCGGCGGCGACGAGCAGATCACAGCCGAGGTACAGGTCGCATTCGCCCGCGGCCGCCTTGCTCGGCGTGGGCAGCGGCGTCGCGCTGATCTTGACGTCGGAGACGACCGCCCCGCCCTTCTGGGCCAGGCCGATCTGGTCCAGCGTGCGGACCTCCCGGCCGGCGAACCCGGCCGCGGCCGCCAGGACCTGCGACACGGTCACGATCCCGGTACCGCCGATACCGGTGATACGGGTGGTGTGCGGGGCGGCGTCGACGTCGAACCACGCGGCCGGGGTGGGCAGGTCCGCGGCGCTCAGCGGCGCGGCGGTCCGGCGGTGCGGCCGCGTCCCGGCCGGGCGGACCTCCAGGAACGAGGGACAGTCGCCGGCCAGGCAGGAGAAGTCCTTGTTGCATGACGACTGGTCGATCGTCGTCTTGCGGCCGAAGTCGGTGTCGACCGGCTGGACGGACAGGCAGTTCGACCGCTGCCCGCAGTCGCCGCAGCCTTCGCAGACCCGCTCGTTGATCACGACGTGTTGCGGGGGGGCAGGTGCCTTCCCGCGCTTGCGCTTGCGGCGCAGTTCGGTCGCGCACTCCTGGTCGTGGATGAGGACGGTGACGCCGTGCATCGAGCTCAGCACCTGCTGCGCCTCGGCCAGCCGGTCCCGGGGCCACACCTCGGCGATGCCCGCCAGCCGGCCGTGCCGGCGCCGGAACGAGGGCTGCCGGTACCGCCGGGGCTCACCGGTGGTGACGATGATGCGGCGTACCCCCTCGGCGGCCAGCGCCCGGGTCAGCGCGGGGATCGCCATCGCGCCGACCGCTTGCTGCCCGCCGGTCATCGCGACCGCGGAGTTGTACAGCAACTTGTAGGTGATGTCGGCGCCGCTGGCGATGGCCGCCCGCACGGCCAGGCTGCCCGAGTGGTGGAACGTGCCGTCGCCGATGTTCTGCAGCAGGTGCTTGCGGGTGCGCAGGAACGGCTCCATCCCGATCCACTGCGCGCCCTCGCCGCCCATCTGAGTCAGCCCGGTTACCTCGCCGACCGCGTCCGGTTCCATCATCAGGACCAGCGCGTGGCAGCCGATGCCGCCGCCGACCATCGAGCCGGCCGGTGCTTTGGTCGAGCTGTTGTGCGGGCAACCGGAGCAGAAGTACGGCGTGCGCGCGACCACCGGCAGCTGCGTCACCGTGCGGGGTTTTGTGGTGCGAGCGCGCCAGGTGTCCACCGTGGGGAATCGCGGGCCGCCCAGCCGTTCGGCCAGACCCCGGGCGATGAGGTCGGCGTCCAGCTCGCCTTCAGACGGGAACAGTGGTTCGCCGCCGCGGCCGCGGCCGGTGACGCGGGGCGCGTCCGGTCGGCCGTAGAGGATCGCCTTGACGGCCGACTCCACGAACGGGCGCTTCTCCTCCACCACGATGATCTCGTCCAGGCCGACCGCGAACTCCTCGATCTGGTCCGGGATCAGCGGGTGGATCATGCCCAGGTGCAGCAGCCGCATCCCGCGCGCGCTTAGTTCGGCATCGTCCAGGCCGATGATCCGCAGCGCCTGGCGCAACTCCAGGTACGTCTTGCCGCCCGCCACGATGCCGGTCCGGGGCGTGGCGCCGAAATTCTGCACCCGGTTGACGCCGTTGGCGCGCGCGTAGGCGATGGCGACCTCGCGGCGGATCCCCTCGCGTGACCGCTCCATCACTGACAGAGCCGGCTGCAACATGCGCGCGTTCGGCTGATGCGCGAACGGCCGACCGTGGTCCGCGGCCACGGTTACCCGGCCGGGGTCGGCCTCGACGAGGC
This sequence comes from Actinomycetota bacterium, assembly GCA_003140115.1. The sequence continues at coordinate 34,760 of PLIQ01000438.1, forward strand.
CGACCCCGTCGGCGACGGTGGCGACGATCTTCAGCGCGACCCACAGCCCGCTGGCCCGCGACATCGCGACCGCGTGCCGGCCCAGGTCGACGATGTCCTGCGGGTCAGCCGGGTAGAGCACGGGCATGCCGAGGTCGGCGAGCAGGAACTCCGACGCGCCGGGCACGGTCGAGGACTTAGCGGCCGGGTCGTCCCCGACGAACGCCACGGCGCCGCCGCGCGGGTGCGTGCCGATCAGGTTCGCGTGCCGCAGCGCGTCCGACGCGCGGTCTACGCCGGGTGACTTGCCGTACCAGAAGCCGGTGATGCCGGCCACCCGCGCGTCCTCGTGCCCGGCCACCAGCTGGGTCCCCTGCACCGCGGTGGCGGCGAGCTCCTCGTTCACCGCCGGGCGGAACACGATGTCGTACTCGGCCAGCAGCTGCGCACGTCGCTGCAGTTCCAGGTCCAGGCCGGCCAGCGGCGATCCCTCGTAGCCCGAGACGAAGGCCGCGGTGTCCAGGCCCTGGGCCCGGTCGGACCGGCGCACCTCGACGATCAGGCGGATCAGCGCCTGCACCCCCGACAGCGGGAACCGCCCGGAGCCTGCGGCGAAGCGGTCGCCGATCATCGCCGAAGCGGTCAGGGTGGCCATGCGTACTCCTCGGGTCCTCGGGGTTGGGTACACCGTTAACACCACAAGCATCTCGTGCTGCCGGACCGCAGAGCTACTAGACGAAGGATCGCTAGGTCGTACCAGAGCGGACCTGCAGGGCCCGGCGCAGGTCGTCGAGCTGATCGGCCAGCAGCCGGCGCAGCGAGGCGGGGAGCTCGGCGTCGGCCAGGCCTTCCTCGCCCGCCCGCAGCGTCGCGGCGGCCACCGCGTGATGCGGGAACCCATGCTGGACCAGCACCCGGGCGGTGGCCGGATCCCCGCGCGCGACGAGGTCGCCGAGGGCGGTGAAGTAGCGGGGCACGTATTCGGCCACCAGGTCCGCCTGGTCGGCCTGCCAGAACCCTTCGGCGATCCCGGCCAGCAGGTACCTGGACGGATCGGGGCTGAACATCTGGGCCCAGGCGGCTTGCTTGGCGTCAGCCTGGGGGAGCGCGGCACGGCAGCGTGCCGCGCTCTGCGCTCCGGCGGCGGTGGTGTCCCAGCCGGCCTCTCGCTCGATCTCGGCCCGCTCGATGGCCCCGAGCACCGATAGTCGCAGCATGATCTGCCAGCGCAGGTTCGAGTCCAGCTCCGGGCCGACGGGCCAGCGTCCGGTCTGGAGCCAGGACCGCAGCGCGGCGACCTCGTCCGGGTCAGACGCGCTGTCGATCAGCCCTCGTCCGGCCACCAGCCGCATTCCGTCGGCATCGGGTCCGGCGAGCCGGCGGAGCAGGTCACGGCACAGGCCCGCCAGGGCGGCCAGCGTGGTGTCGCGCCGCGGCGGGAGCAGGTACCGGTCCGTGATCGTCCAGCGGGCGAAGCCCAGCACCGGCCCGGCGATCGTGGTGTCGGTCTCAGCAAGCAGGTGTCGGGCGGCGAGCTCAAGGTATTGCTCCGCGGGAAGCTCCCCGTCGCGGACCAGGTCGCGGGCGGCGTTCCAGGCCACGGCCCGGCTGAGCGGATCGGGCAGGCGGCCGAGCCCTGAGGCTAGGGCGGTCCAGGAGCGCGGGTCGAGCCGCACCTTGCAGTAGCTGAAGTCGCCGTCGTTCGGCAGCAGCAGGGCAGGCGGTGGTTCGGCGGCGGCCGAGGGCAGCGTGACCCGGCCTGCGTCGGCCTCGACGCTGACCGGGAGCCTGGCCCGCAGGACGAGCTCGCGCGCGTCACCGGGCGGCTGGTCGTACACCCCGAGCCAGACCCGGTGCGGTCTGCTCCCGGCGTGCGCGACGTGCCCGGTCCCGCCGGGCGGGCCGCCGCGCTGGACAGTGATGGTGTCCACCCCCGGCGTGCGGAGCCAGCGCGCGGCCCACTCGCGCAGGTCGGCGCCGGAAGCGCGGGCCAGGCAGTCGAGCAGGTCGTCCAGGGTCGCGCTGGCGAACCGGTGCCGGGCCAGGTATTCGTTGATCCCGGTGATGAAGGCCGGCCAGCCGGTCCACGCCACCAGCTGGCGCAGCGCGGAGGCGCCCTTGGCGTAGGAGATGTCGTCGTAGGCGGACCGCGCGGCATCGGTGTCGGGCACCTCCTGCGGCCCCGGCGCGACCGGGTGCGTGGAGGCCCGCTGGTCGGCGTCGTAGCCGCGGGGCTTTCGGCCCAGCGCGAAGTCGGTCCAGGCTCCGGTGAAGGCGGTGGCCTCCGAGAGCACCTGGAAGCCCATGTACGTGGCGAACGACTCGCTCAGCCAGACGTCGTTCCACCAGGCCATGGTGACCAGGTCGCCGAACCACATGTGGGCCATCTCGTGCGCGATCACCATGCCGCGGGTCTGCCGTTCGGCGTAGCTGGCCGCGGACGGGAACAGGAACTCATCCCGGAACGTGATGCAGCCCGGATTCTCTACCGCGCCGGCCTCAAGTTCGGGGACGAACACCTGGTCGTAGGAGTCAAAGGGGTAGGGCTCGGTGAAGATCTCCAGGTAACGGTCGAAGCAGGCCCGGGTGATGGCGAGGATCTCGTCCGCGTCCCGGTCCAGGGCTCCGGCCAGGGATCGTCGGCTGTGCAGGCCGAACGGGATGCCGCGGTGCTCGCTGCGGACGCTGTGGTAGGGGCCTGCGACCAGCGTGAACAGGTAAGTGGAGATCGGCGGGGTAGCCGCCAGTGCCCAGCGAACGCAGTCCGGGAGCCCGGCCGGTCCCGCGAGCCGGGCCACGCTGTTGCCGAGTACGGTCCACGAACCCGGCGCGACGACGGTGGCGGTGATGGCCGCCTTCAGGTCCGGCTGGTCGAAGGCGGCGAAGGCCCGCTGGGCGTTGTCCAGCCCGGCGTGCAGGGCGAGATAGGTCTCGCCGTCGGCGACGTCGGTGAAGCGGTGCAGACCCGCGCCGCCGCGTGAGTACGCCATGTCGGCCTCGACCCGCAGCTCATTGTCGTCCCGCAGGCCCGGCAACGGCAGCCGGTTCCCGTCCAGCGTGCCCGGATCCAGCTCGCGGCCGTTGAGCACCGCCCGCCGCAGCCGGGTCGGCCTGAGCTCGATGAAGCTGGCCGAACCGGGCTCCCGGCAGCCGAACCGGACGTCGGTGACGGAGCCGAACGTGTCTTGGCCGCCGCTGAGGTCAAGGTCGATGTGATATCCGAGGACGTGAATCAGCGCGGCGCGCTGTCGCGCTTCGGCGTAGGTCAGCGCACTCGCGGATGCTCCCGATGTCAGCGTGATTGGTCCAGCCTAGCGGGGCCGCCTGATCCGGATTGCGGTTCAGCCACGAATCGGCACCAACTCCGTACGGGGCTTGCCCGCTACCCGAGACCGTCCTTGAATGAGGATTCATGTCAGAACATCCCGTTCGTAGTCACTAGGACAAAGACTGATGAATCCTGGTTCAGTCCTGGAGGTGCGGAGCGTAACGGTGCGCTTCGGTGGTCTGACCGCGCTGGACGCCGTGTCGCTCGCGGTCCCGCCCTGCCACGTCATGGGCGTCATCGGGCCGAACGGAGCGGGCAAGACCACGCTGCTGAACGTCCTGTGCGGCTTCATCCGGCCTGACGACGGCGAGGTGTACCTCGGCGGCCGACGGCGCCAGGTTCGGCCGCACCAGCTTGCCTCGCTCGGCGTGGCCCGGACCCTGCAGGGCGTCGGCTTGTACAGCGGGCTGACCGCGCTGGAGAACGTCATGGTCGGCGCGACCAGTCGGGCCAAGGCCGGATTCTGGTCCGCGCTGTTGACCCTGCCGCGGGCTGGCCGCGACGAACGGATACTGCGCGACCTGGCCCGCCAGGCGCTTGAGCGGGTCGGTGCCGCCCAGGCGGCAAACGCGCGGCCCACGGAGCTGTCCTACGGAATGCGCAAGAAGGTCGCCCTGGCCCGGGCGCTGGTAGCCAAGCCCGGGCTGATCCTGCTCGACGAGCCCGCGAGTGGCCTGAGCGAGATCGAACTCGCCGAACTGGCGGCGCTCATCCGCGACCTGGCCACCGAGGGGTCGCTGATGGTGATCGAGCACCATATGGACCTGATGATGGCCGTCTGCGATTCGATCGTGGTGCTTGATTTCGGCAAGGTCATCGCTACCGGGTCCCCGCGGGAGGTCCAGGACAACCCGGCGGTCACCGCCGCCTACCTGGGCACCGCCGAGGCCAGCGACGGGCCGGCCCAGTGAGCGCCGAGGCGGCCGAGGCCAGCGCGGCGAACGGCCACGCGGCCTCGCTGGAGGTGGAAGGGCTCGTCGCCGGGTACGGCGAGGTCATCGCGCTGGACGGCGTCACGTTGTCGGCCCGCGCGGCCGGCATCACGGCCGTGCTTGGCGCCAACGGGGCGGGCAAGACGACGCTGCTGCGCGCGGTGAGCGGCATGATCCGGCCGCGCCGCGGCCGGGTCCTGCTGGCCGACGATAACGTGGCGGGCCGCAGCCCGGAGCAGATCGTCCGGGCCGGAATCGCCCACGTGCCCGAGGGGCAGGGCGTGATCCCGGAACTCACCGTCGAGGAAAACCTGCGGATCGGCATGATGTCGTGGCGGGGAAAGCGGGCGGTCCGGGCGGCCGCGATCGAGGAGGAGTACGCCCGCTTCAAACCGCTGGCCGACCGCCGGCGCAAGCTAGCCTCCACGCTGTCCGGCGGCGAGCGGCAGATGCTGGTGATCGCGCGAGCCCTCCTGTCGCGGCCGCGGGTGCTGCTGCTGGACGAGCCCTCGCTCGGCCTCGCGCCCCGGGTCATGGCGCAGGTCATGGACCTGGTGGTCCAGCTCAGCCGGGAGCACGGGCTCACCATCGTGCTGGTCGAGCAGAACGCGCGGGGCGCACTGGCCATCGCCGACCACGGCGTGGTACTCAACCTCGGCCGGGTGGTCGCCTCGGCCGACGCCGCGACCCTCGCCGCCGATGTTGCGCTACGCCACCACTACCTCGGGTTCTAGGCACACGCAGGGAGCATGCCAGTGGTCGAGTTTCTCCAGTTCACGCTCAGCGGGATCGTCTTCGGGATGATCTACGCCGCGATAGCGCTGTCCCTGGTGCTGATCTGGCGGGGTACCCGGCTGCTGAACTTCGCGCAGGGCGGGATGGCCATGTTCACCACCTACGTGGGGATCGAGGTCATTTACAAGACCCACTCCTACTGGGCCGGGTTCGTGATCGCGCTTGCGGCCGGCCTCGTGCTCGGCGCGGTCTGCGAGCTGACCGTCGTCCGGCCCACTACGGGCAAGCCGCCACTGAACGCGGTGATCGTGACCATCGGGCTGCTCATCTTGCTCGAGGGTCTGGCCGGCATTTTCTTCGGCGGGCAGTACCGGTCGTTCCCCGCGGCGTTCTCCATCATCGGGCTGCGAGTGGGAGGCACCCCGATCGGCGTGTCCCGGTTCGACGTGTTCGTCGCCGTGGCGGTCCTGATCGCCACGCTGGCCCTGGCCGCGGCGTTCCGGTATACGGCGGCCGGGCTGCGCATGCGCGCCGCGGCGTTCAACGCGACGATCGCCCGCCTGTCCGGTATCCGGGTCGCGCGGGTGCTGACCGTGGGCTGGGCGCTGGCCGGCCTGCTCGGCGCGCTGGCCGGCGTGCTCGTCTCACCGTCCACGTTCCTCTACCCGAACAGCATGGACGCGATCTTCGTCTACGGCTTCACCGCGGCCGTTATCGGCGGGCTGGACAGCGCGGTGGGAGCGGTGGTCGGCGGGCTGATCCTCGGTGTGGTGCTCAGCTACGCGGGCGGCTACGTGGGCGGCTCGGTCGGGTCCGACCTGACCTCGCTGGTCGCCCTCGGCATCCTCGTCGCGGTGCTGATGATCCGGCCCGACGGGCTGTTCGCCGGCGCGCGGATGCGGCGGGTGTGACCATGCGGACGCTGCCCCGCAGGCTCGGCGTGGCCATCGTGGTGGCCGCGATCGTGGTGCTCCTGTCGATCAAGCTGAACTCGTTCCGCGACTACCAGATCGCCGAGATCGCCTTCGAGGTCACCGCGGTCGCCGGGCTCACCGTGCTGACCGGCCTGTCCGGCCAGATCTCACTTGGCCACGCGGCGTTCATGGCCATCGGCGGCTACACCACGGCGCTGCTGCTGCTGCATCTCGCCTGGCCGTTCTACGCCGCACTGCTGGTGGCCGCCGTGGTTACGGCCGTCGCCGGAGCCGTGGTGGGAGCGGCCGCGGCCCGGCTGCGCGGCCCGTACCTGGCGGGCGCCACCCTCCTGCTCGGCGTCGCGCTCCCCGCGATCGCCTACGCCTGGCCGGCGACGTTCGGCGGCGACCAGGGCCTGAACGTCGCCTTCACCACCCCGGCGTTCCTCGGCGTGAACTTCCCGCCGACCAGATGGCTGGCCTGGGTGGCCACGCTAGTGGCGCTGATCGTCCTCGTCCTGCTGGCGAACCTGAACCACAGCAGGGTCGGTCGCAACTGGCGGGCGGTCCGTGATGACGACGTGGCGGCCGCCCTGGACGGCATCAACGTGGCCGCGGCCCGCATCCTCGCCTTCGTGGTGAGCGCCACCTGCGCCGGGCTGGCCGGCGCTCTGCTGGCCATCGTTACCACGCTGGTCGGGCCCGGTTCCTTTACCCTCACGGTCTCCATCTCGCTGCTGACCGCGGCCGTGCTCGGCGGCCTGGGCAGCCTGGCCGGCGCGCTGTGGGGAAGCCTCGTGATCATCCTGGTACCGACGTACGTCACGGACGTGGCCACCAGCCACGGGCTGTCCGCCTCGGTCGGGTCCAACATCCCGATCGTCGCCTACGGCGTGCTCCTCATCCTCGTCATGCTCGTCTTCCCGCAAGGCATCCAGGGCGGGCTGACGCGGCTGTTTTCCCTCTTTTTCTCCGGGCCTGACCAGAAACCACGCACCTGGCGCACCGCGCCCACACCGCATGTCACGCCTTCGGCCGATCAGGCACCGGCCAGCCAACATGAGAAGGAAGGCACTTTATGAATAGATCTAGACGGCTTCGCTGGCAGGCCGCGGCCATCATGACCGCGACCGTGCTCGGGGTGGCCGCGTGCTCGTCGAGTTCGAGCTCAAGCACGAGCTCAAGCTCGAGCTCGAGCAGCAGCTCGAGTGCGGCCCTGACCGCGTCCGCGCCTGGCATCACGCCGACCACCATTACCATCGGCAGCCACCAGCCGCTCACCGGCCCCGCCGCGCCCGGCTACGACGAGATCGCTCCCGCCTCGACCGCGTACTTCGACTACGTGAACGCGAACGGCGGCGTCTACGGACGCAAGATCATCTACAAGTACCTCAACGACGCCTACGACCCGACCACCACGGCGTCGGTGGTGCGCCAGCTGGTCCTGCAGGACAACGTGTACGCGATCTTCAATGGCCTCGGCACGCCCACGCACCTGGCCGTAGTGAGCTTCCTGAACTCCGAGAAGGTCCCCGATGTGTTCGTCGCGTCCGGGTGCGAGTGCTGGGACGAACCCAGCACGTACCCGGAGACGTTCGGCTGGCAGCTGGACTACGTGCGGGAGGGCAAGATCCTCGGGCAGTACGTCGCGCAGCACTTCAAGGGCGAGAAGGTCGCCTACTTCTACCAGGACGACGAGTTCGGCATGGACGGGGTCAAGGGCCTCGACGATGAGATCCCGGCCTCGCAGGTGGTCAGCAAGCAGAGCTACGTCGACACCAACGTCAACATCGCACCGCAGGTCGCGGCGCTGCGCGCGTCCGGCGCCAAGGTGGTCATCTCGTTCTCGATTCCCGCCTTCACCGCCTTGCTCAAGCTGGACAGCCTGAAGCTCGGTTTCAACCCGACCCTGGTGGTCAGCGACGTCGGCTCGGACCCGATCACGCTGTCCGGGCTGCTCGAGTCGTTCGCGAAGCAGGGCGGCGCGACCGTCAACGGCAACCAGCTCACCCAAGGGATCATCACCGACGAGTACCTCCCGGCGCTCAGCACCAGTGACAGCTGGTACAACCTGTTCGTCAAGATTCACAACCAGTACGACGCCAAGGAGCCGCTGGACGGCAACTTCTTCTACGGCATGGCCGTCGCGTACACGTTCGTCGAGGCGATGCTCAAGGCGGGCCGGAATCCGACCCGGGCGGACCTGACCTCGGCGATCGAGTCTGGGCTGCCGCAGGGCCCCATGATCGCCCCGTTCGCGTACGGCTCAGACGACCACGACGGCGTCACCGGCGCATATATCGGCGTTATCCAGAATGGAGTCGTCGTGCAGCAAGGGTCGGTGATGACCACGGATACCACACCAACCGGGGCGATTACGGCCTACACGGGAACCGAGCAGACGGCACCAGCGAGTGGCGTTCCCTCACCCTGACGCCGCATCGGCCATTCCCGGCGGGACGGAACAGGGATTAAGCCGAGATGACAGCCGAAACGGGCCGATCCCGGCCGGTACGGGGGGGCGGAGAGCCCCCCCGTACCCGGGTGGCCCCGGGAGGGCGTCCCCCGGGGCCAACAGAGCGGCTGCTGACCGCGGCCGAGGAATTGTTCGGCGAGCGCAGCTATCACCGCACGACGGTCGCGCACATCTGCGCCCGGGCCGGGATGGCCACCGGTAGCTTCTACTCGTACTACGAGTCCAAGGCGGAGATCTTCGCGGCCGTGGTCCGGGCCATCAACACCGACCTGCGACGAGCCATGAAGGACGCGCTCGAGCACGCCGACGGCGGGCAGCGGAACCGCGAACGCGCGTCCTTCCGGGCGTACTTCGACATGCTGTCCACGCGGCCGTGGATCGACCGCATCGTCCGGGAGTCGGAGTTCGTCGACCCCGGACTCTTCCGCGAGTATTACGAGCACCTGGCGAGGGGATACGCACGCGGCGTGCGGGCCGCTCAAATGGATCGCGACATCGACGCACGCTACGACCCGGAGGTCATCGCGTACGCCTACACCGGGATCGGCAACTTCGTCGGCATGCGCTGGGCCGAGTGGACGGCCGGCGGCCGGGTCCCCGAGGACGTGCTCGACGATGTGCTCGAGTTGCTGGGCCGCGGGCTGGCCCCGAAGACCGCACCGGCCCGGCCCGCGGACGTGTAAGACCCCTCAGCCGCGCTGTGGATAGTCCTGTGGACATCGTGGGGACGATGCTGCGTGTTACTGGGGAACTTGCGAACCGAGCCTGTGGATAACTCGGGCCTGGGGATCCCGTCGCTGCCGCCCACTTCGGTGGGTAACCCAGGGTTGCGGGTCAGTGCGATTCGCGGGGAACCTCGTGGCCGCTGGCGCCAATCAGGAAGTCCAGGTCGGCGCCGGAATCGGCCTGCAGCACGTGCTCGCAGTACAGCCGGGTCCAGCCCCGGCTGGCGTGAGGCGCGGGCGGGCGCCACGCGGCCCGGCGTTCGGCCAGTTCCTCGGCGCTCACCTCGAGGGTCAAGGTCCGGTCCGGGACGTCCAGGGTGATCCAGTCGCCGGTCCGGACCAGGGCCAGCGGACCTCCGGCCGCGGCTTCCGGGGCGACGTGCAGGACGACCGTCCCGTACGCGGTGCCGGACATGCGGCCGTCGCAGATCCGCACCAAGTCGCGGACGCCGCGCAGCAGCAGCTTGCGTGGCAGCGCCACGTTGGATACCTCGGGCATGCCGGGGTAGCCTCGCGGGCCGCAGTACCGGATGACCAGCACGGTGTCCTCGTCGACGTCGAGCTCGGGGTCGTTCGACACGGCGTAGTAGTCCTCGGGGGAGTCGAAGACCAGGGCCCGGCCCCGGTGCTTGAGCAGGTGCGGGGAGGACGCCGACTGCTTGATCACCGCCCCGCCGGGCGCGAGGTTGCCGCGCAGCACGGCGGTCCCGGTCCCGGCGGGCTGGAACGGGTCAGCCGTGGTCATGATGACCTCGCGGTTCCAGCACGGGGCGTCCGCGACGTTCGCGCCGATCGCGGACCCGGTCACCGTGATCGCCTCGGCGTTCAGCAGGCCGGCCTCGGCCAGCTCCCGCATCACCGCGGGCAGGCCGCCTGCGTAGCAGAAGTCCTCCATCAGGTACTGACCGTTCGGCTGCAGGTTCACCAGCGTCGGGACGTCCCGGGCCAGCACGTCGAAGTCGTCGAGGGACAGCGGCACGCCCAGTCGCCCGGCGATGGCCAGCAGGTGGATCACCGCGTTCGTCGACCCGCCGATGGCCGCGTTGACCCGGATCGCGTTCTCGAACGCCGCCCTGGTCATGATGGCCGAAGGCCGCAGTTCCTGCCGCACCAGCCCGACGATCACCTGGCCGGCCCGCTGCGCGGTCTCGTACCGGCGGGAGTCGACCGCGGGCCAGGTCGCCGAGTACGGCAACTGCATGCCCAGGGCCTCGGCCATCGACGCCATCGTGGACGCCGTCCCCATCGTCATGCAGTGCCCGTTGGACCGCGCCATGCAGCCTTCGGCGAAGACGCATTCTTCCTGCGTCATCCGCCCAGCCACCAGGTCTTCCTCGAACCGCCAGACTGCCGTGCCGGAGCCCACGTCGGTGCCCTGGTACTTGCCGTTGAGCATCGGGCCGCCAGTGACCATCACCGCGGGCAGGTCCACGCTGGCCGCGGCCATCAGCAGTCCGGGGGTGGTCTTGTCGCACCCGGACAGCAGCACCACGCCGTCCAGCGGGTTGGCCCGCATCAGCTCCTCGGCCTCCATGGCCAGCAGGTTCCGGTACAGCATGGCCGTGGGCCGCAGCAGCGTCTCGCCCAGGGCCATGGCCGGGAACTCCAGCGGGAATCCGCCCTCCTGCCACACTCCGCGCTTGACCGACTCGGCCACCCGGTGCAGGTGGACGTTGCACGGAGCCAGCTCGGACCAGGTGGTGGCGATGCCGATCACCGGCCGGCCGTCGAAAACCTCGGGCGTGAACCCCTCGCTGCGCATCCAGGACCGGTGGGCCATGCCGCTCCGCCCGGTCGCGCCGAACCACTGGGTGCTGCGGAGTTCACCGTTTGCCGTCATGAGTACATAACTAACACGGGAGCCAGGGGCGAGCACCATGGGCCGTTCGGCATAAATGTTAGGGTCACGAGGGTGAGCCGGGTTCATGACATGGGCGGTGAGACGGGGTTCGGGCCGGTACCAGTCGACGCGGACGGCGGCCCCCCGTTTGCGGCCGACTGGGAGGCGCGGGTGTACGCGCTGGCGGCGGTGCTGCGGCGGCGGGGGGTGTTCAACAGCGATGAACTGCGCGACGCGATCGAGCGGCTGCCGCCGGAGGTCTACCTGGGCGCGTCGTACTACGAGCGCTGGCTGGGCGCGATCGAGATGCTGGTCGCGGAGAAGGGCGTGGCGTGATGTCCAGGTACGCGGCGGGCAGCCGGGTCCGGGTCCGCGCCGGGGATCCCGACCATCACACCCGCGTGCCGAGGTACGTGCGCGGGCACGTCGGAGAGATCGTCGCGGCCCTGGACCGGTGGCCGGTGCCCGATGACAGCGCGCGCGGTCTCCCGCCTCGTGTCGAGACCTGCTATGCGGTTCGCTTCTCCGCCGCGGACCTGTGGGGGAGCGGTGATCACACCGTGACCGTGGACCTGTGGGAGTCCTACCTTGACCAGCCATGACGACCATGTGCACTCCTCCGCCGCGGTGCGCACCCGGCAGCTGGAAGAACGGCTGATCGCCGCCGGGCTGACCAGCGACGACGAGATCGACGAGTTCCTGACCAGGCTGTACGCCAGCGCCTCCCCGGTCAATGGGGCGCGGATGGCGGCCCGGGCCTGGACCGACCCGCGGTATCGTGACCTGCTGTTGTCGGACGGGAATGCGGCTGCCGGGCAAGCCGGCTTCGACGGGCTGAGTTACCAGCTGCGGGTGGTCGCCAACACCGACCAGACCCACAACGTCATCGTCTGCACGCTGTGCTCGTGCTACCCGGTGTCGCTGCTCGGCCCGTCGCCGGGCTGGTACAAGAGCTTTCCGTACCGGTCACGGACGGTCCGCGAGCCGCGGGCGGTGCTGGCCGAGTTCGGCGTGACGCTGCCCGACACCGTCCAGATCTCGGTCTGGGACTCGACGTCGGAGGCCCGGTATATGGTGCTACCCGCGCGTCCGGTCGGGACCGAGGCGCTGGACGCTGAGCAGCTGACCGCCCTGGTGACCAGGAACGGGCTTATCGGGACGGCGCTGGTATAGCGGCCAGCCTGCGGACCGCGGACCTGAGCACGTCCGGCGGCTGGATGAAGGCCAGACGGACGTAGGAACTGGCCTCGGTGCTGGCGCTCAGCAGGCGGCCTGGCACCACGGCGACGCCGTGCCTGAGCGCGGCCTGGGCGAACGCGCTGCTGTCCGCGTCGTCGGGCAGCCGCGCCCACAGGCACAGGCCGCCGTCCGGCTCGGGCCAGGTCCAGCCGGGCAGGCTGGCCCGCAGCGCACCGGCCAGGGCGTCGTAGCGGGTCCGCAGCCACTCGCCGCGCCATTTGACGATGTCTTCGTGCTGGCCGCCCAGCAGCGCCGCCACGATCGCCTGCTGGAAAGCGGCACTGCCCTGGTCAGCAGCGGCCTTGGCCGCGGCCAGCCGGGCGATCAGGCCCTCACTGCCCCTGATCCAGCCGGTGCGCAGACCGCCCCAGTAGAGCTTGGACAGCGACCCGACGCTGACCAGGTTGGGCTGGTCCGGGCCGAACGCGGCCAGCGGCGGGATCCGTGGCCCGTCGTGAAGCGGCAGTTCGGCCAGCGTCATGTCGTCGACGAACAGCGTGTCCGGATGCGCGGCGGCGATAGCGGCCACGCGGTTCCGGGGCCCGGCCGGCATGACCAGGCCGGTGGGGTTCTGGTAGGTCGGGATCAGGTAGACCATGGCCGGGCGGTGCGTGCGGACCACGTGCTCCAGCCGGTCCGGATCCAGGCCCTGGTCGGCTGGCATCCCGATCACCGTGGCGCCCGCCCGGTGCAGCGCGTCCAGCACGCCAGGGTAGGTAGGGTCCTCCACCGCGACCGGCTGGCCGGGCAGGACCTCGGACCGGATCAGCAGGTCCAGGGCCTGCTGGGCGCCGGTCGTGACGATCATCCGGGCCGGGCTGGCGGGCAGCCTGAGGCGTTCGGTCAGATGGCTGGCGATCGCGGTGCGCAACTCCGGCAGCCCGTAAGGGAAGTAGCCGGAGGTCCTGGTCAGGGCGTCGCGTGCGGCCCGGTCCAGGAGGGTCGCCGGATCAGTCAGGGCCGCCGCCACTGCCGGCGCGCAGTCCACCGCAGCCAGGCTGAGGTCCGCCTTGACCACGGCTTCGGAGAGCAGGCCGGCGAAGAAGCCGTTGGCCCGGTGCACGCCGCCCGGGGTGGTGCGGTGCGGGACGATGCGAGTGCCCGCGCCCTGGCGGCTCTCGGCCATCCCCTCGTCGCGCAGCACCTGGTAGGCGGCGGACACCGTGTTCCGGCTCACTGAAAGGGCCGCGGCCAGGTCGCGTTCGGCGGGCAGCCGGAGCCCGGCGGGCAGTTCGCCGGTGTCGGCCAGGCGGGCGATCCGGGTCGCGAGCAGCCGGTACAGCGGACCTTCCGCAGCTGGCCAGCGACCGAGCAGGTCGGTCAGCGCCACGGCGCCGATGCCGGANNCTGGACCGCGACGTGGTCCGCGCCCGCGTCCAGGTGCGCGGTCACGCCCCGGCCGAGCGTCTCCGCGTCGCCGTGCACGACCAGCGCGTCGATCAGCGCGTCGCTGCCGCCGTCGGCTAGGTCGGCGTCCGCCCAGCCGAGCCGGCGCAGGTTGCTGACGTAGTTGGTCAGGCCAAGGTAGGGGTTCTGCACGCGCGGTCGGCCGAGGGCGCGAGCCCGCTCGGGGTCGGTGTCCAGGACCACCTTCTGCTCGGGCGCGAGCAGCGGTCCGGGGCCCAGGATCTGCCGGGCCTCGCGGGTGTGCTCCGGCGTGACCAGGTAGGGATGCGCGCCCGCGGACCGGTCGGCGGCGAGCCGCAGGACCCGCGGGCCGAGGGCGGCCAGCGCCCGTCCTTCGGCCGGGACCTCGAGCTCGTCGAGTTCGTCGAGGTAGCTGACCAGCTTGGCGTAGGGCCGTTGGTACTGCGTGGTAGCTTCGGGATGGCCGATGCCCAGGCCGAGGAGGAAGCGGCCCGGATGCCGGGCCGTGATCCGGTGATAGGAGGCGGCCACGGTAGTGGCGTCGTCCTTCCAGACGTTGACGATCCCGGTGGCTACCGCGATGTGGTCCGTCGTGGCCAGCAGGTTCTCGACGACGCCCAAGTCGCCGGCGGGGGAGCCACCCACCCAGATCGCCCCGTAGCCCAGCGCCTCCACCTCGGCCGCGAGGTCCGGGGTGAGCCCCGAAGGGTGCCTCCAGATACCGATCCTGCCCAATTCGATAGTCATGCCATCGACAAGCCGAGCCAGGCCGTTTTTCATTCCGTCCGCGGGGTTACCGATGGACAGAGAATGTCTATATAGGTAGAGTGCCACTCATGGGATCGCGGTCTGAGTTCTCGCCGCAGACGCTGGCGGTGCTGGCGGCGCTGAGTGGACAGCCGTCGGCGTGGCAGCACGGATACGCGCTGGCTCGGGAGACCGGGCTGAAGTCGGGCACGCTGTACCCGATCTTGATCCGGCTCGCCGACCGGGGCCTGGTCCAGGCGTGCTGGCAGGACGAGCCCGTGCCGGGTCGGCCGCGCCGGCATCTGTACCGCCTCACTGCCGACGGGCTGGCCAGCGCCAGGACAGCCCTGGCCGAGGCGGAACTAGCTGCGGCGGAGCGGCCCGCCACCACGGCGCGTCCGGGTACGAGCGCCCGGCGCGGGCACGGTGTCGCGGCGCCCGTAGTGCCATGAGATGGCGGAGCCGGATCGCGGCCGCGGTGGGTCGGGGTGCGGTGCGGTTGGTGCCCGCAGGTCGGCGGGACTGGGCCGAGGCGGTCTGGGCCGAGGCGCACGAGGTGCCGGCAGGCTGGCCGCGGCTGGCCTGGCGGGCGGGCGGTCTGGGGCTGATTGCGAAGGAGGGGCAGATGGCACGCACGATCGGCAGCTGGTTGCTGTTCGCGGGGGCGGCGGGGGCGGCGGCCTGGGGGGCCTGGCCAGGCTCCCCAGTCAGCCATGCCGCCCCGGTCCAAGGCGGCATCATCATCACGTTGGCACTGCTGGTCTGCCTTCCGCTGCTGACCCGTTTGGTGCTCGGATCGCCCGCCAACCGGGCGGCCCGGTGGCTCCGGGCTGGCTTCTACGTCGCGATCCTGGCCGTGATGCCAGCCGAGACCGCCATCCGGCTGTTCCTCGGCGCGGACCCGCGATCAGGTATTGACCGGCATATCTTCGATGTCATCCAGGGCCCGGCGGTGCCGGGCACCGTGTCCGGCAGCGCGGGCTGGGCAGGCGAGATAGGGATCCTGGTCGTCACGGGCTGCTTTCTGGTGGTCCTCCTGGCGCTGACCGCACGTCGTACGCCGGTGGCCCCGGCCACGCTGGCTATCGGCGCCGGTGCGGGCCTAATGCTGGGCGTGGCGATGTATGCAATCTCACCGCTCGGGCTCAACATCAAGTTCCCAGACCGGCCATGGCTGCACGGCTCCGCAGCTGACGCGGTCGGGACGCTGGCCTGGATCCTGCTGTTCGGCGCGCCGTTGGTCGCCGGAGCCCTCGCGGGACGGCGCTGCAGGGTCGACGACGACCCCGCCAAGGCAGTCGTGGCCCAAATCTGGCAGGGTATGGCCGCCGGGGTGGTGTCCGGCGGCGTCGGGGCCGCACTCGTCACCGTGCTCGGCGCTGGCACTACCGCCCTCGTGGTCAGTTCGGCCTGGGTGCGGGATTTGCTCTACCACGGGCAGCACGTGACCGCCTCCGCGGTTTACGGCCGTGAGCTTTACGCGAGCCAGGACGTCCCCACTTACGTCCTCCTCCTCTTCGTCTTCCCGTTTATCGGGCTCATAATGGGCCTGATCGGCACGGGGATCGCCAACCCGAACCCTCGGCTGGCGGACGGCGGCCGCCCGGGGGGCCCGCCGGGTCCCGGTGCGCCCGAGCCGCTGCCGGCTCCGCCCGACGGCGGCCGGCACGTCGATGCGGAAGAACCGACCGTGCTGGCAGGAGGAGCCGATGCCGGGCCGACCGCGCCGACACCTGTACTGGCTCACCACTGACGGGCTGGCCAGCGCTGCCGCGTCGGCCAGGCTGGGCAGCGCTGCACCCACGGCCGGGCGAGGCGTGCTGCGGCTGGTGCCAGCGGCGCGGCGGGACTGGGCGGAGGCGGTCTGGGCCGAGGCGCATGAGGTGCCGGCGGGCTGGCAGCGGCTGGCCTGGCAGGCGGGCGGAGTGCGGCTGATAGCGAAGGAGGCGCAGATGGTACGCAGGACCGGCATCCTATTGCTGTTCGCGGCGGCCGCAGGGGCGGCGGCCTGGGGAGCCTGGCCGGGTTCCCGGGTCAGCCATGGCGCCGCGGTCCAAGGCGGCATTATCGTTACGGTGCTGCTCCTGGCCGGCCTACCGTTGCTGACCCGCTTGGTACTCGGGCCGCCCGACAGCCGGGCGGCCCGGTGGCTCAGGGCCGGCTTCTACGCCGCGATCCTGGCCGTGATGCCGACCCAGGGCGCCATCGGGCTGTTCGTGGGCATGGTCCCGCGAGGGGGTATCGATCGGCATACCTTCGACGTCTTCCAGGGCCCGGGGGTGCCAGGAAGCTCGTCCGGCGGTCCTGACTGGGCCGGTGAGATAGGGATCCTGATCTTCACGGCCTGCTACCTGGCGATCATCCTGGCGCTGACCGCGCGCCGCGCCCCGGTGGCCCCGGCCACGCTGGCCATTAGTGCCGGCGCGGGCCTGGCCCTGGGCGCCGTGATGTACGCGGTGGCACCGCTCGGGCTCAACTTCAAGTACCCAACCAGGCCATGGCCGCCCGGTTCCGCGGTTGACGCGTTCGTGGCCCTGGCCTGGATCCTGGTGTTCGGTGCGCCGTTGGCCTGCGGCGTTATCGCGGGGCTGCGCTGCCATGTGCCGGACGACCTCGGCCAGGCATCCGTCGCCCGGGCCTGGCAGGGCTTGGCCGCGGGGCTGGTATCCGGCGGCGTCGGGGCCTTGTTCGTCACCGTATTCGGCAGCGGCACGACCGCGCTGCTGGTCAAGTCGGCCTGGGTGCGGGACTTGCTCTACCACGGGCAGCACCTGACCGCCTCCGCGGTCTACGGCCGTGAGCTCTACGCGAGCCAGGACGTGACCGCTTACTTCGCCCTTCTCGTGGGCTTTCCGCTCATCGGGACCGTGATGGGCTTGACCGGCGCAGGGATCGCCAACGCGATCCGCCAGCAGCCGGAGCGCGCTCCGGAGAAGGTGACCGTCTAGCCGCCGACCCGCGTACCGCAGTTCGCGCAGAAGCGAGCCCCGCCGGGCAGTTCGTTGCCGCATTCCGCGCAATGCGGAACGGCGGGCGCGAGCCCTTGCCCGCAGCTCATGCAGAACTTCGCACCGGCCGGGTTCGCGGCCTGGCAGGACGCGCACACCGCTCCGGCCGCGGTCTGCGGGGCCGCAGGAGCCGCAGGAGCCTGGGGGGCTGGCGGAGCCTGCGGCGGACCACCCTGGGGCTGGCCACCACCCTGCCCGTACGGCACGCCGTACTGGGCGGCCGCCCGCTGCGCCGCCTCGGCCTGCTGCGATTGCATGGCCTGCGCCTGCTGCGCCCCGAACGCGCTGGCCAGACCGAACCCGGCGCCGAGGAACGCGCCTTCGGTACCGGCGCCGCCCTTGGCCAGGCCCTGCCCGGCACCCAGCGCCATCTCGCCCGCGGCATAGTTCTGGAAGCCGCCGGCCAGCTGCGAGTAACTGGTGTCCTTGGCCAGCTGCTTGAGCTGCTGTTCGTCCTCGGGGGAGAGGTTGACGTCGAAGTTGCCCATCCGGGTCAGCTGGACGCCGTAGGCGGCGAGCTGACCGTTGCCGGCGTCGATGGTGTTCTGCTCGATCTCCGCCGAGTACGCCATCAGACCCAGGATCGGCCACCCGTTGCGGACGATCTGGGTGGTGACGTGGGTCCGCAGCACCTTCAGCAGCTGATCGCTGACCCACCCGGCGATCCGCTCGTTGTCGGTGACGTCGACCGTGGCGGTCAGGTTGGTGATCAGCCGCACCGGGTCGGCGACGCGCAGCGCGTAGTCCCCGAACACCCGAAGCGTCACGACCAGCCCGGTCCGCGGGTCCTGCACGTCATCGACCCGCCCGCCGAACTTGAAGCCGGTGTACTCGCGGGTGCCGACGAAGTACATCTCGGCCCGGTAGGCGTTCCCGCCGCTGACGACGTCGATGATCGCGCCGAGTCCAGGCAGCTCGTTGGCGTCGATCTGGTGTCGGCCTGGGCCCAGGGTCTGCACGACCTGGCCCGTGTTGACGAACAGCGCCATCTCGTCCGCGTTGACGATCGCACGCGTGTAGCGACGGATGGTGACGTCCGGCCATTTGAAGACGATTTGACCTTTGCGGTCATCAGGTACGGCGATGAACTCCCGCCCGAGCAGTGCCATGGCAGAACCATACCCGCTGCCGAACTTTGAGGTATAAGACGATGTCAAAGGTCACTTCCCTGCTATCTTCCGAGCGTGGAAATGATCCAGTGCCAGTGGTGCCACGCCCAGAATCAGGCGGGCGCCACCAGTTGTCAGACCTGCGGCGCTCCACTCGACGAGCGGGACAAGGTCAGCGACTCCGGCTGGCGCGAGGCGCCCCGGCTGCGCGACATGACCGAGTTCCAGTTCTCCGGCAGCACCTGCCAGGTCGAAGGCGAGCTCGTCCCGGTGGCGGAGATCAGCCTCCACCCGCAGGACGGCGTGTACTTCGAGCACCACGTGCTGCTGTGGAAGGACGAGTCGGTGCCGCTGTCGTCGATGAACACCGGCGGCGGGATGAAGCGCACGATCGGCGGCATGCCGCACATCGTGACGGTGGCCAACGGCCCGGGCCGGATCGCGTTCTCCCGGGACGCGCCCGGCGAGCTCGTGGTGCTGCCGCTGCACCCCGGCATGGAACTGGATGTCCGCGAGCACGCCTTCTTGGTTGCCTCGCACAGCGTCCAGTACTCCTTCGTGCGGATCAAGGGCCTGGTCAACCTGCTGCACGGCGGGAACGGCATGTACGTGGACCGCTTCGTCACGACCGGCTACCCCGGCATGCTGCTGCTGCACGGGAACGGGAACGTGCTCGAGCGGACCCTGCGGCCGGGCGAGAAGATCCTGGTCGAGCCCGGCGGTTTCCTCTACAAGGACTCCACGGTGCAGATGCAGGCCGCGCAGATGCCGCTCAAGACCGGCATGCTGCGGCACGGCATGTACCTGGCCGAGATGACCGGGCCCGGCCGGGTCGGCATCCAGTCGATGTACGTCCACCACCACGCCGACTGAATACTGAGATGAATACATACATCTGCCGGTACTGCCGCCAGCCGAGCGACCCGAGCTCACCGACCTGCCCGCTGTGCGGGGCGCCGGTCGACATCCGGTCCTCGGTCAGCGACTCGGGGTGGGTCCAGCAGCCGCCGATCAAGGACATGGCCCGGCTCCAGTTCGGCCAGTCCCACATCCAGATCGCGGGCACCACCGTGCCCGTCGCGGAGTTCAGCCTCGCGGCGAACGACTGGATCTACTTCTCCCACCACGTCCTGCTGTGGACCGAGCCGGGCACCAAGCTGACCAACATGCCGATGCGCGGCGGGTGGAACCGCACGCTGGCCGGCCTGCCGCTGATCATGGTCGAGGGCCGCGGTCCCGGCCACCTAGCGCTGTCCGACAACCACGCGGGCGAGGTCGTGGCCCTGCCGCTGCAGCACAACCAGCAGATCTGGGTCCGTGAGCACCGCTTCTTGACCGCAACGGGGAACGTCAAGTACGACTGGCATCCCACCGGCGTCTGGTACACCACCGGCACCGGCGATGACCAGGAGACCCGCTATCCGATGGGTCAGTACGGCGACACGTTCGCCGCTACCGGTGGACCGGGGCTGCTGCTGCTGCACTCGCCGGGCAATACCTTCGTCCGCGACCTGCAGCCCAACCAGACCCTGCTGATCCAGCCGAGCGCCCTGCTCTACCGAGATGTGTCGGTCCGGATGTCCTTGCACCTGGAGTACCCCCGGAACATGGGCTTCGCCTTCTGGAACAACCGGTGGAGCTACCGCAGCATCTGGCTTCGGCTGTTCGGTCCCGGCCGGGTCGCGGTGCAGTCCATGTACGCCGCACCCGAGGACACGGACATAATCACCAACCACTCCTACGCGACGACGCACCACTGGTAACAGTCACGGCGTCAGCGAGGGCCGGGAGTTGAGCGCGGCCACGTCCGGCAGCGTAGTGGACCGGGTAGGCCTGGTCGAACGCGCCGCAGCGTGAGCGCCGCGTCGATGACCAGCGCGTCCATGATCCCCGGTATACGGGGGCAAACCCCACCCCAAAGAGGGGTGGAAGCCGCGTTCCCGCTCAGCGGCCCAGTCCCTAGCGTGAACCTCAGGTGCAGACGAGCGTGCCCGCCGCACGGGGGCCGGGCACGCTCCCGCACGACGAGGCCACAAACTACGGGAGGCACTTCATGATCGAGGCACGCGGCCTGGTCAAGCGCTACGGCCCCACCACCGCCGTGGACAACCTCAGCTTCGACGTCCGGCCCGGCACGGTGACCGGTTTCCTCGGCCCGAACGGCGCCGGCAAATCCACCACGATGCGGATGATCCTCGGCCTGGACCGGCCGGACGCCGGGACGGCCCGGGTCAACGGCAAGAACTACCACGAGCTGCGCTGGCCGCTGCGTGAAGTCGGCGCGCTGCTGGAGGCCAAGGCATTTCACCCTGGGCGTTCGGCCCGGGCCCACCTCACCGCACTGGCGGCGAGCAACGGCATCCCGCGTCGGCGGGTCAACGAGGTGCTGGAGATCACCGGCATGGGCAAGGCCGCGGAGCGCCGCGCGGGCAAGTTTTCCCTGGGCATGGCTCAGCGGCTGGGCATCGCCGCCGCGCTGCTCGGCGACCCCGCCGTGCTGCTGCTTGACGAGCCGGTCAACGGGCTGGACCCGGAGGGCATCCGCTGGATCCGCGGCCTGCTCAAGAACCTGGCGTCGCACGGCCGCACGGTGCTCATCTCCAGCCACCTGATCAGCGAGATCGCGCAGACTGCGGACCAGCTCATCGTGATCGGCCAGGGCCGGCTGCTGGCCCAGACCACCGTGGCCGAGCTCTGCGCCCGCAGCAGCTCGCTGGAAGAGGCGTTCTTCCAGCTCACCGACGGCAGCACCGAGTACTCCGCCAGCTACGCGGCCCACTACGGGGCCAACTACCCCCTGAGGAGCGTGTCATGACCACCGCGACGCTCGACCGCGCCGCCACTCCCGGCCGGATCCAAGGACGCTACGGCTTCCGCGCCGTGGCCCAGATGGAATGGCTCAAGCTGCGCAGTGTCCGCTCCACCTGGTGGACCCTGCTTGTCTTCGCGGCCGGCATGATCGGCCTGGCCGTCCTGGTCATGATCCACCAGCGCTGGGCCACCATGTCAGCCGCGGACCGGGCCTCCTTCGACCCGACCAACGACAGCTACGCTGGGCTGGCGATCGGCCAGCTCGCCCTCGGTGTCCTCGGCGTGCTGGCCGTGACCAGCGAGTTCTCCTCCGGCATGATCCGTGCCACGTTCGCCGCGGCGCCACGGCGTCCGCTGGTGCTGGCGGCCAAGGCGGCGATCGTCGCCGCGGTGGCGCTGGTGGCGGGGGAGATCTTGGCCTTCGTCGCGTTCGGGGTCGGCGAAGCGGTGCTCAAGAGCCCGGCGCCGCACGCCGCCCTCGGCCAGCCGGGCGTGCTACGCGCGGTGCTGATGGCCGGCGCCTACCCGGCGCTGATCGCACTCATCGGCCTTGGCCTCGGCGCTCTCATCCGGCACACAGCGGGCGCGATCAGTGCCGTGGTCGGGGTGCTGTTCGTACTGCCGCTGATCCTGGTCCCGCTCGGAACCTCGATCCAGAACTCGGCCGGGCAGTTCATGCCGATGCTGATCGCGGAGAACTCGCTGACCGCGGTAAAGCCGGTGGCGCACAGCCTGTCGCCCGGCGTCGGGTTCGCGCTGCTGTGCGGGTATGCCGTGGTGGCGCTGGCCGTGGGCACCTGGGCCGTAGCGCGCCGCGACGCGTGAGCGCGGGCCGCTAGCGAGAGACAATAAGGTCCATGGACGAGGACATCCGGCGGGTGACGGGCATCGTATTGCGTGCCCCGCTCACCCATCGGACCGTTCGCGAGCTGCTGTACTGCGGCGTCGGCGGCCTGGCCGGGGTGATCGGGTTCGAGATCACGATCGCCATGCTCGCCGTGGGCTTGAGCATTTCCGTGTCCATCGTCGGCACCGTGATCGGGCTGCTGCTGCTGACCCTGGCCCTGCGCGTCAGCGGGCGGCTGGGCGCGCTGCACCGCCGCCTGGCCGGGTGGCTGCTGCGCTACCGGGTCGAGCCGGCGCCGAAGTTCCAGCCCGGCACCGGCATCTTGAACCGGCTCGACAGGCGGCTGCGGGACCGGGCCGCCTGGCGGGCGGTCTCCTACAGCCTGGTCAAGCTGCCCGTCGCGGCCGTGCAGCTGTACGCCATCACGATCGCCTGCATCGGGCTGGTGGACATCACCTACCCGGTCGACTGGGTGCTGTTCCGGAACGACACGACCAGCCCGATGACGGTCGTGTTCCCCTTCCCGTTCATCGGAACCTTCCACGTTTACGGCTTTGCCGGCACCTACCTCGCGGCCATCGCGGGCGTCGTTTGCGTGCTCGCGGCGACGTGGCTGGCCCGGGCCATCAACGCGGGGGACCGGCGGCTGCTCCGTGGCCTGCTCGGGCCGAGGAGCATGTCCGAGCGGGTCAGCGAGCTCGAGCGGACCAGGACGCTGGCGGTGGAGGATTCGGCCGCGGCGCTGCGGCGGGTCGAACGGGACCTGCACGACGGCGCGCAGATGCGACTGGCCGCGCTGGCCATGAACCTCGGCATGGCCCAGGAGAAGCTGGGCGACGACGAGCACGCCGACCACGCGACGGTCAAGGAACTGATCGACGCCGCGCACCGCAACGCGGTGGACGCCATGGCCGACCTGCGTGACCTGGCCCGCGGCATCCACCCGCCCGCGCTCGACAACGGCCTGGCCAGCGCGCTGGCCACCCTGGCCGCCAGCAGTGCCATCCCCGCCGCGGTCACCGCCGACATCGGCACCCGGCCCGCTCCGGCCATCGAGACGATCGCGTACTTCTGCGCGGCCGAGCTGATTACCAATGCGACCAAGCACAGTTACGCGAATCAGATCAAAATCAATATCCTCACCGAACGGACCGGGGTGCTCCGTCTCCAGGTCATCGACGACGGCATCGGCGGGGCGGACGCGGCCCGTGGTAGTGGCCTGACCGGACTGGCCCAGCGGGTGTCCACGGTGGACGGGCGGATCGACGTGTCCAGCCCACCCGGCGGCCCGACCACGGTTACCGTCGAACTGCCGCTGACGGCCTAGGGGAGCATGTGATGCGGGTAGTGATCGCGGAGGACGCCGCACTGCTGCGGGAGGGGCTGACCCGCCTGCTAGAGGACCGCGGCCATTCGGTGTGCGCGGCGGTGACCGACGGCGACGCGCTGCTGGCCGCGGTGGGCGAGCACCAGCCCGACGTCGCGGTGGTGGACATCCGAATGCCGCCCACCCACACCGACGAGGGACTGCGGGCGGCGCTGGCCATGCGCAAGGCCTTTCCCGGCGTCGGGGTGATGATGTTCTCCCAGTACATCGAGACGTCCTACAGCGCGCAGCTGCTCGAGGGCGGTGCGGCCGGGGTCGGCTACCTGCTCAAGGACCGGGTGGCCAACGTCGCCGAGTTCGCCGCGGCGCTGGAACGGGTGGCGGGCGGCGGTACCGCGCTGGATCCCGAGGTGGTCAGCCAGCTGTTCCGGGCCAGCCGGCAGCGTGGCGGGCTGGCCACGCTCACCCCGCGGGAGCGCCAGGTGCTCGCGCTGATGGCCGAAGGCCGGTCGAACTCGGCGATCGCAGCCGACCTGGTGGTCTCCGGCGGGGCGGTGGAGAAGCACGTGGCCAGCATCTTCACCAAGCTCGGCCTGCCCCCCGACGAGAGCGACAACCGCCGCGTCCTCGCCGTCCTCCACTACCTCGGCTCCCCGGCGTGACGCTACGCTTACCGCGTGCCTTTCCGGAAAAAAGCCCCGGCCCGCCCGCTATCTGAGCGGCTGAAGAGGGAGATCGACGAGGTTCGGGCTGGGCGCGCCTCCTCCATCACACTAAAGGGCCGTCTCACAAAAGTTCCGGACGAGATCCGCGAGCTGGAGGGCCTGCGGTCCTTGGTCGTCGACAGTGGAGAAATCGAAACGCTCCCGTCCTGGCTCGCCGATCTCCCGCATCTTGAGGTGATCGATATAAGCAGTCATCCGATGGCTGCACTTCCTGACCTGCCGAATGTTCAGTGGTCTGTCGATGCCGAGACGATAATTCGATGCGACGACACGCTTAACCCTGCTAAAATTTGTGCGATCTGTATAACTCCTGATACATCATCGCAGGCTGCGCGAAGAACATTCGATCTTGCTCGAAGCTCAATGCTCAGCGTTTCCGGGCTATCGATAGGCAATTACGTCTGGAACAGCGAGAGCCGTCAGTCGATCGAAGCCAGGTGGCCTGCCCTTGACCGGATTAAATCGAATATCGAGAAATTTCTTGAGTCTCAGCGGGATCTATTCTTCCTTCACATCTGGGGATGCCCCCTCGGGCGGGTTCCGGAGGCTATACGCACGCTGC
The DNA here is from genome assembly GCA_003140115.1 of Actinomycetota bacterium. Next base: position 59,432 of record PLIQ01000438.1, read on the forward strand.
AACACCTTACCGACTTGGCCCTGGTGCATCTATGGCCCGAGACCTACCCGGACTGGCTTTTCGAAGTTCCCGCATTGACCAAACTTAGTTTTCGCTACAGCGGCCTTACGGATCTGCCTGAGTCCATCGGCCGAGCACGCAACCTAAAATTTCTCGACCTGTATGGTAATCCCCTCACTCAGATCCCGGCCAGTTTCTGGCGGCTGGAGTCACTTGAGGAACTCAATCTACGCAACTGTCCGATCACCGAGATACCGGCAGATATTCTTAATCTCAGGCGGCTTGCCAGCCTGGAACTTGATGCTGGTCGGCTCATCACGCCCCCGCCCGAGATCGCCGCGAATGGGATCGAGGCGATCAAGCGCTACTGGTCTCAGCAACGCGATGTCGGCCCCGATTACCTGGCCGAGGCGAAGCTGCTGATCGTAGGCGAATCGGGGGCAGGCAAGACGTCGCTGGCCAAGAAGATCCTCGACCCGGAGTACGTGCTGGACGCGGGGGAGGGTTCCACCGAGGGCATCAACGTGCTGGCGTGGCAGTTCCCGGCGGCCATCCGGGTGCGGGACGAGGGAGGCGAGCGGGTCATCCAGCGGAACTTCCGGGTGAACATCTGGGACTTCGGCGGGCAGGAGATCTATCACTCCACGCACCAGTTCTTCCTGACCAAGAGATCCGTCTACGTTCTGGTCACGGACGAGCGCAAGGAAGACACCGACTTCGAGTACTGGCTCGAGGTGGTGAACCTACTCAGCGGAGGCAGCCCGCTGGTCATCGTCCAGAACCGCAAGCAGGGCCGTCAGCAAGGGATCGACCTCGGCGCGTTGCGGCAGCGTTATCCGAACCTGTGCGGCACGGTGACCCTGGACTTGGCCGACAACTCAGGCTTGGAGGCCGCCGTCGCCAAGGTCCGCCGGGAACTGGAGCAACTGCCGCATATCGGCACCTCGCTGCCGAAGACCTGGCGGGACGTCCGGGTGGCCCTGGAAGCCGACCTCAGGAACTACATCCCGGCCGGGGAGTTCTTCGAGATATGCCGGTCGAACGGCTTCACCGACCGGCTGGAGATGAGCCAACTCGGCGGCTACCTGCACGACCTGGGCATCTGCCTGTTCTTCCAGGATGATCCACTGCTGTCCAAGACGGTCATCCTCAAGCCCGAGTGGGGCACGGGTGCCGTCTACCGCGTGCTCGACGACCCCGGGACCGCCCGGTCCCTTGGCGTCTTCCGCCGGGCTGACCTGCAGCGGATCTGGTCCGATCCGGCCTACGAGTCGATGCAGAACGAACTGCTGCAGTTGATGGTCAGGTTCGGGCTGTGCTTCCAGGTTCCGGGCTCGGATACGTTCATCGCCCCGCAGCTGCTCACCCCGAGCCAGCCGACGTATCACTGGGATGAGACCGACAGCCTGGTGCTGACCTATGAGTACGAAGTGATGCCGAAGGGCATTGTCCGGCGGCTCATCGTAGCCTTGCACGATCTGATCGCCCCCGGCGACTTCCTCTGGCGGAACGGTGCCGTATTCGAATACGACGCCAGCCGGGCCGAGGTCATCGAGCAGTACCGCCGACGGCTGCTGAGCGTCCGGATCCGAGGCGGTGACCCGCGCGTCCTCCTCGGCATGATCGATCGCGAGCTGGCGCTCATCCATCGTTCCTATCCGGGCGTCAAGGTCGAGCAATTCATGTCATGCGACTGCGCTAGGTGCTCCGCCTCAAGCGAGCCAAGCACGTTCAAGGTCAGCGATCTGGAGGATTTCGCCCGCACTGGTGACATGATCCAGTGCCGGGCTAGCCGGAAGCTTCTTGACCCGCTCATGCTGCTAAGTGCGCTCGCGTCTGACCTCGCCACGGAGACGCAGGCGGCCACCGGGCGGGACGCACCGATCCAGCCGGAGGTGTTCATCTCCTACAAATGGGGAGGTGACAGCGAGGCCCTGGTCGATGAAATCCAGAGCAGGCTGGAAGAACGAGGGATACTCGTCACTCGCGACAAGAGCGAGGTCAGGTACCGCGATTCCATTGAGCAGTTCATGCGGCGGATCGGCACTGGCAAATGCGTCATACTAATCCTGAGCAAGGAATACCTGCAGTCGAAGAACTGCATGTTCGAGCTGACCGAGATCGCCGGCCGCCCTGAATTCGCGTCCCGCGTCTATCCCATCGTCATGCCAGACGCCGCGGTCTTCGACCCGATCAGCAGGCTCGGGTACGTCAAATACTGGGAAGACCAGCGGACCGCGCTGGACCAGGCGATGAGGCAAGTCGGCCAGGAGTATCTGCAGGGCATCAGGGAGGAACTCGATCTCTACGAGAAGATCAGGAACACGATCGCGGGGATCATGGGCGTGCTGGCCGACATGAACACCCTGACCCCCGAGATCCACAAAGGCACGGATTTCGAGCAGCTCTACACCCAGGTGGCCACCGCCTTGTCCTAGTTTCGTGCCCGGCCACGTTTGCCTCAATGCGCTTTGCCAGCGGCTCGCCGGCACAGCTCAGCTGTCTCAATTGTCCCTGGCGTGTGCCATCCGGATAAGCGTGGACCTTTACCTCGTTGAGGATGAGGTAGGTGTCCACGATGCCGGTCATCCTGGCCTGACTGGGGCGAGCGCAGTCGCGGCCGTGCTGGCGTCCCGGCAGGCACAACGGCCCCCGCGGGCCCCAGATGACCGCACGTCCGATCGGCTGTTGACAGCCCCGCACGGCCGGTTGACATCCCTTTGCGGTGGTCAGCGGGGGTAGAAGGGAGCGAGGATGTCCCGGACCTGGTCGATGGTGCTGGCGGCGGCGGGGCCGTAGGCGGCGATGACGCTGAGGTGTTCGCGCAGGTGCAGGATAGGCATGCGGTCGGCCCAGCCGGGCGGGGAGGGGTTGAGTTCCTGGTAGATCTCGAAGAACCGGGCGGCGGCCGGCGGGCGTGGGGAGCCCCACAACATGGACAGGTCGACTTCGGCCCAGGTCCGCGAGACGGCGGGGTCGATGACGGTGATCCGGCCGCTGGGCTGGCTGACGAGGTTACCTGACCACAGGTCGCCGTGGGTCAAGACGGAGGGCATGGCCGGGATGACCTCGGGCAGGCGGTCACACAGCCGTTCGATGGCGCGACGGTCGGCGACGGTCAAAGCTTGCTCGACGGCTGGTTCGCTCAGGTAGCGCTGCAGCCGGTGCTGGGCGAAGAACTGGTGGCCGTTCGCGGTCCAGGTGTTGACCTGGCGGAACCGTCCCAGGTAGCCGTCGTGGTCCCAGCCGAACTTGGTGCCTGTGGTGCTGCGGTGCGCGGCGGCCAGATCACGGGCGAACTCCTCCCAGGATCGTTCGCTGTCGTCGCGGGCCACCAGGGCCTCCAGCAACAGCAGTCGCCCGGTCACAGCCAGGACCTGAGGGGTGGCCAGGTGCCCGGTGCCGCGCAGCGCGATGAGCCCGTCGGCCTCGGCCTGGAACAGGTCGGGGGGCGCGCCGGTGACGGTCTTGCCGATCACCTGGGTGCCGTCCGTATAGGTGATGAGCCACACGTCGGCGAGGGTCCCGCCGGTCAGGCGGCCGAGCGCGCCGATCCGGTCGGCCCGGCCCAGTGCGCGCAGTTCTTCGAGCAGGACAGCGTCGCTGGTGTCGCTGGCCGGCAATGTCCGTTCTCCCGCTGATCCCTCGCCGGGCTCCGGGCACCAGGCCTGCCCCGCTGGTGCCGGTTCCGGATGCGGGCAGTCTAGGTGAGTGGAACGGGCTGCTCCTGCGCGGCCGCCGGGCTGGCGCTGCCGGGTGGTGAGTCGGTTGCGGGCTCTGGGGTGGGGTGTAGCACGAGCAGGAAAGCGCAGACGCCGGTTACGGCGATGACGGCGAGCAGCAGAATGCGGTAATCGATGTAGGAGATCAGGACCGCGCCCGCGGCAATGGAGATGGTCTGGGGCGTGATGACCAGCATGGTCCAGGCCGCGGTGGCCCGCCCCTGGAGCCGTGGGGGCGTGTAGCGCTGGATTGCTGCGCCGGCCACCGCCACGAGCCAGACGAGCCCGATGCCGTCCGCTACGGCTCCGGCGAGTACGACGGCGGTCGAACTGGTCAGGCAGGCGAGTGAAGAAAGGGAGACCCCGGCGATGGCCAGGCCCGTCATGCGCGCCGATCCCATCCGGCGGAGCAGCCGGGACATGATGATCCCGCCGGCGATGGCGCCCGCGCCTTGGACGCTGCTGTAGACGCCGAAGAACGTGGGCGGCCGGTGAAGTCCCTGGCCGATGACGGCAAAGATGACGGTCTCGTTCAGTCCCAGGACGGCGAAGGCGCAGGCGGTCACGACCGTGATCTGAGCGAGCAGCAGCACGGCGCGCAGATGTCGGAATCCGGCGGCCAGTTCCCGGCGGAATGATCCGGTCGCCCTGGGCTCAGGTGCGGACTCGGTGAGGCGGATGCTGGCCAGCGCGGCGATGGCAGCGATGAACGTCGCGGCGTCGAGCAGCGCAACGGCGCCGCCGCCGAACGCGGCGAAGAGCGCGGCGCCGACCAGCGGGGCGATGATCCGCAGGCCGTAGCCAAAGCTGGTCAGGGCAGCGTTCGCGGCGGCCAGGTCCTCGCCGGAGAGCAGGTCTTTTTGCAGGCCGGCGAAGGCGCTGCCCAGCACGGTGAAGGCGATTCCGTAGCCGAACGCCACCAGGTAAATGATCCACAGCCGGCCCGGTGAGTGTACGGCCAGGAGCGACAGGACCATGACAGCAGTGACGAGGTTGGCCCACAGGAGCAGGGGGCGCCGCCGGACCCGGTCGGCGAGGTGGCCGGCTGCGGGGGCGAACAGGGCGGGAATGCCCAGCGCTAGGAACACGGCGCCCGCTGCGGCGTTGCTGTGGGTCAGTGACTTGGCCCAGATCCCCAGCGTCAAGTAGAGCGCGGTGTCGCCGAAACTGGACAGGGATTGCCCGGCCAGGAGCCGCCGGAACCGGGGGTCGGCGAACGGGCCCGTCGGGCGCAGCCTGGTCATCTTGGCTTGACCGGGCGCGGTGCGACGGAGGTGGCGACGAAGATGCGGGCTTCGCGGGCGCCGGGCGGGCGGCGGTCCGGCTCCTCGTCGCGGTCGGCGTACCGGCTGGCGATCTCGAGCTGTTGCCTCTTTATTTCCTGGAGTTCTGCTGCGGTCATCCAGCGGGTCGTGCCCAGGAGGTGGCTGGCCTCGCGCCATTCGCTGGGTTCGTGGTCGCGGCGGCGGAGCCGGTCTTTGATCCGGTCCAGCTCGTGGTCCAGGAATATCTCGGTGGCGTCCTGGGCGGCGAGCGCGCCGGGCTCGTCCAGGCCGTCCGGGGACAGGTCTTGCTCCCGGCGGGCTAGCTGCCATGGTTTCTCCCGGCCCGCCTGGTCGGGGACCAGCTCGATATAGCCGTACTTGGCCAAGATGCCGAGATGGTAGCTGCAGCTGGCCACGCTCTCGCCGAGCACCTCGGCGCAGCGGGTAGCCGTGGCGGACAGCTCGCTGCCGATCAGGTCGAGCAGCTTCCAGCGGAGGGGATGGGTCAGCGCGCGCAGCGTGAGCGCGTCTCGGCTCTGGGGTCCGGGCATAATTATCAAGATATCTTGAGCAAGGAATACTGCACAAGATATCTTGCGCAAGACTTCTTAAGTTGCATCGCGAGCGATACGGCCGACCCGCCGGGGCCCGGCTGCAAGGGGCCGGTGGTCACGGTTGACATACGTGGCTAATTAGATTAGCTTTAAGGCTACGGAGATTAGCTACGAAGGGATCATGATGACCGAGTTCCTGGATATCGAGGGCGGCCGGATCGCATACGACGTAACCGGTAGCGGGCCGCTGGTCGTGCTGTCGCCCGGCATCGGCGACCGCCGGCAGGCCTACCGGTTCCTGGCGCCCATGCTGGCCCAGGCCGGGTACCGGGTGGTCAGCGCGGACCTGCGCGGGCACGGTGAGTCCAGCATGGGCTGGAAGTCCGTCACCGGCACCGACGCCATCAGCCGGACCGACATCGCGGGCGACCTGCTCGCGCTGATCCGTCACCTGGGCGGTCCCGCGGTCATCGTGGGCCACTCGATCTCGGGCGGGGCGGCCACCATCGCCGCGGCGCAGCAGCCGGACCTGGTCAGCGGGATCGTCGAGATCAATCCGTTCACCAAGACGCAGAAGATCAGCCTGGGCGCCCTGGTGCGGATCCGCCGTTACCGTCAGGGCATCTCGCGGCTGGGGGGCATGCAGCTGTTCCACAGCCTGCGCATATGGCTGCGCTACCTGGACGTGGCGTACCCGACCAAGCCCGCCGACTATGCCGAGTACATGGCGGCGCTGGCCGCCAAGCTGCGCGAGCCGGGCCGGATGGCAGAGTTCATGAAGACCGGGAAGTCCACGCCCGCCGACGCCGGCGCCCAGCTGCCCAACATCACCGTCCCGGCCCTGGTCATCATGGGTACGCTGGATCCCGACTTCGCCGACCCGCGGGCCGAGGGCGACGCGATCGTGGCCGCGATGCCGTCCGGGCTGGGCACGGTGGCGATGGTCGAGGGAGCCGGCCACTACCCTCACGCGCAGTCCCCGGACCAGGTGGCCGCGCTGGTGATTGGATTCTTGAAGGAGAACGCGCGTGCCTAGAGCCGGTCTGACCGGAAACGACGTGGTCGCTTCGGCTGCCGGGCTGGCTGACGAGATCGGGTTCCAGGGTGTCACCATGGGCCTGCTCGCGAGCCGGCTCGGCGTCCGATCGCCGTCCCTGTATAAGCACGTCGGCGGGCTGGCCGACCTTCAGCACCGGCTGGCCACCCTGGCCCTGACCGAGCTCGGCGAGGTGGTCCGCGACGCCGTGCAGGGCAAGGCGGGGCGCGACGCGCTGGCCGCGATGATGATCGCGATGCGCGGCTACGTCAGTGCGCACCCGGGCCGCTACGCGGCCACCACCGGTGCCGAGACGACCGGGCCAGATGACCCTCTGGAGGTCGCGAGCGCCCGCGTCATCGCCTCGATCGCCGCGGTGCTACGCGGCTACGGCATCGCCGAGGGCGAGATGACCCACGCCATCCGCGCCATCCGCAGCACCATGCACGGCTTCGCCATCCTGGAGGCCTCCGGCGGCTTCCAGTGGGACGCCGACCCGGACGAGAGCTTCGAGTGGATGATCGGCTTCATCGATCGCGGGCTACGACCACAGGCGAGTTAGCCCGCCAGCCGGGTGCTGCGCAGGCACCGGCAGATCAGCGGCAGATCGACCCGATCCCACGGCTGGCGGTCCAGGAAGGCCCGGACCCGCCGGGAGAAGTCGGCTCGCTGTTCGGCGTCGAGCGTGATCACCCCGCTGTAGGTGCCGAGCAGCCCGGCCAGTTCGTCCTTGGTCATCGGTAGCGAGAACTCCACCGTGTGCTCCTCGGGCGCGGACAGCGGCGTCCCGGGCGGGAACGTCACCTCGCGGCGGCGGCGGCCGACCGGCGCGCCCCCGGGGCTGCGGTCCGCCTCGCGTGACTCGCGAGCTAGCCGGTTGAACTCCGTCACCCAGGGCACGCGTACGTCCCGGGAGATCCATAGCACACCCAGGACGCCGCCCACCCGCAGCACGCGGGTGATCTCCGGCACGGCCTGCTCGGGATTGAGCCAGTGCCAGGCGGAGGAGATCACCACCGCGTCTACCGAGGCGTCCGGCAGCGGGATATCCTCGCCGCGGCCGGCCAGGACCTCGGCCTCCGGGCACCGGGCGGTCAGCACCGCGCGCATCCGCTCGTCCGGTTCGACCGCGATGATCCGCGGCGCCCGCCCGATCAGCTCCCTGGTCACGGCGCCGGTTCCGGCCGCGAGGTCGAGGATCGCCCGCGCGCCTAGCGGAATCAGCCAGTCCAGCATCTGCGGCGGCGGGGAGGGGCGGTAACGGTCGTAGTCGGTGGCCACCGACCCGAAGGACAGCCTGCGCGTTTCGCGATCGGACACGCCCGCAGGCTATCGCCCGGAGCCCGGTCAGCTGTGCCCGAGTACCGGGTGCGGGAGGTAGGGCTCCTCCAGCTGGCGCACCTCCTCCTCGGTCAGGGTGAGCTGCACGGCGGCCAGCGCGTCGCTGATGTGGCCCAGCCTGGTCGCGCCGACGATCGGCGCGGTCACGGTAGGACGGCTGAGCAGCCAGGCCAGCGCGACCTGGGCCGGCGGGGCGCCGCGGGCCGCCGCTACCTCGGCCAGCCGGTCGGCCACGTCGAAGTCGCCGGGGGAGTTGTACCGCTCGTCGGACAGCGGGTCAGTTCCGGCCCGGGTCGTGCGGCGTTCGCCCTGCCTGCCGCGGTTGCCGGCCAGCACGCCGCGGGCCAGCGGGCTGTAGGGCAGCACGGCGACGCCCTGGTCGGCGCACAGCGGGATCATCTCCCGCTCTTCTTCCCGGTAGATCAGGTTGTAGTGGTTCTGCATCGAGGCGAACCTGCTCCAGCCGTGGCGTTCGGCCAGGTTCTGAGCCTTGGCGAACTGCCAGGCGAACATGCTGCTGGCGCCGATGTAGCGGGCCTTCCCGGCCTGGACCACCTCGTGCAGCGCCGCCATGGTCTCCTCGATCGGCGTCTGGTAGTCCCACCGGTGGATCTGGTACAGGTCGACGTAGTCGGTGCCGAGCCGGCGCAGCGAGGCGTCGATCGCGGAGAGCACGTGCTTGCGGGACAGGCCCCGGTCGTTGGGCCCGGTCCCCATCGGGAAGTAGACCTTGGTGGCCAGCACGTAGTCCTCGCGGCGGTCAAAGAGCCTGCCGAGCAGGCGTCCGGTGATCTGCTCGCTCACACCGTCGGAATAGGTGTCGGCGGTGTCGAAGAACGTGACGCCGCCGTCGATGGCCGCCTTGACGATCGGCTCGGCCGCGGCCTCGTCGAGGTGCCAGGCGCGTTCGGCCGCAGTGCCGTAACTCATCATGCCCAGGCAGATCGGGGATACCTTCAGCCCGGCCGATCCCAGCCGTACGTAGTCCACGCTGCTCCTTCTGGTTGGTTTGTTGTTTCTGATGAATCGCGGTTCCCTGGTGGATCGCGACGCCGAGCACGACCAGGGCGATGCCCGCCACGTCAAGGACGGTCGGGATCTGGCGCAGCACGATCGCGCCGATGACAGTGGCGAAGACCGGTAGCAGGGCCAGCATCAACGAGAAAGTCGCGCGGGGCAACCGGGCCATGGCCAGCTGATCGATCACGTAGGGGATCACCGAGGAACACACACCCACCCCGGCCCCGGCCAGCAGCCACACCGGGTGCCCGAACGCGGGCAGCGCTCCGCCCAGCCCCCACGGCGTCGCGATGGCCGCCGCGACGACCATGGCCCCCGCGAGCCGGTCGATGTTCGCCGGCCGTCCTTCCTGCGCGGCGCCCCGGCCGCCGGCGTTCGCCATCCGGTGGCCGAGCAGGATGTAGAGCATGAACAGCGCGCAGTTGGCGAAGGCGAAGACGAAGCCGAGCAACTGACCGGTGACGCGGATCGAGGTGATGGTGACCACGCCCGCCGTGGTCAGGAGCAGGGCTCCGGCGTTGCGACGGGTCCGCGCGCCGGCCGCGGCCAGGATCACGGTGCCGAGGAACTCGATCGCGCCCACCGTCGACAGCGGCAGCCGGTCCACCGCGAGGTAGAACACCGAGTTCATCACCGCGAGCACCAGGCCCATGGTCACCAGGTTCCAGCGCTCGCCGACGCTGAGACGGCCGATGAGCCGCCAGGGCCGCCGCCAGAGCGTAAACACGACCGCCGCGCTGGCGACCCGGAGCCAGGCCACCCCGAGCACGTCGACCCGCGCGAACAGCAGCACGGCCAGCGACGGCCCCAGATAGTGGAAAACGGCGCTGACCAGGAAGAACGACTGTGGCGGCAGCCGGTCGAGCCGTCCGGGAGCTTGCCGTCTGTCGGCCACGGGCGCAGCATATGAAGCTGACGCCGCCACGCGGAAGAGCAAAGGTGCGGGAGCAAGCATGGAAATGCCGTCAAAACAAAGGGATTTTGTCCGCCAGGCCTTCGAAATCCCGGAAGCTCCGCTGGACGCCGTGGACCGGCGCATCGTGGCCGAGCTGCAGGCGGCCCCCCGGCTCCGGATTGCCGAGCTGTCCCGCCGGATCGGCCTGTCCGGTCCGGCGGTAGCCGACCGGCTACGGCGGCTGGAAGAAAGCGGCACCCTGTCCTACCGCGCGGAGGTCAACCCACGCGCCCTGGGCTACACAATCTGCGCCATCGTCAGGATCAGCCCGGTCGGCGGGGGACTGCGGCTGATCCCCGGCATCGCCCGCGAGGTGCCCAACGTCACCGAGTGCTACCGGGTCACCGGGGAGGACTGCTACTTCGTCAAGGTCTACCTGCACTCCATCGACGACCTGGAACCGATCCTGGACCTGTTCACTCCGCACGGCCGCACCACCACCTCGATCGTGCACTCGGCGCCGGTCCCGCCGCGCCCGCTGCCCGTACCCGGACCCGCATGACCGGTCGGCCGTTGACCCTCCTGTTAGGGGAGGATCGAAGATCACGGCCACGATTGTCATCACCGAACAGGTAGGCCTTACGTCATGAGCGTCCTGGTATCGATCGGCGATTTCTCCCGCATGACTCACCTGTCCATCAAGGCGCTGCGCTTCTACCACGATCAGGGCCTGCTCGAACCAGCCCGGATCGACGCGTTCACCGGCTACCGCTTCTACGAGCCCGGCCAGGTCCCCGTGGCTCAGGTCATCCGCCGGTTCCGTGACCTGGGCATGCCGCTGGACCAGGTGAGGGCGGTGCTGCAGGCCCCCGACGTGGAGACCAGGACCAAGGAGATCATCTCTCACCTGACCGCCATGGAAGCCAAGCTGGCGGAGATGCAGATGAGCGTAGCCAGCCTGCGGGCCCTGCTCGAGGGGCCGCCGGTCGGCCCGGCCGTGGAGTTCCGGTCGATCCCGGCCACGCCGGCGCTGGCCGTGCGGGACACGGTAACCGCGCAGGAGGCCTGGACGTGGGGCACCGGCGCCTTCGAGGAGATCTACGGCCGGATCGGCGCGGCCGGCCTGTCACCCGCTGGCCCGGGCGGGGCGCTGTTCCCGGCCGGCTTCTTCGAACTGGAGCGCGCCGAGCTGACCGCGTTCGTTCCCGTGAACGACGTGCCCCCGGCGGCCGGGCGGGTCCGGCCGCTGACCATCCCCGGCGTGGAGGCGGCGGTGATGCTGCATTGCGGGCCGATCGGAGACCTCGACCAGACCTACGGCCACCTGGGCACCGTGGTGGCCGAGCGAGCTATCGGAGTGGACGGGCCGATCCGCGAGTACTACCTCTCCCCGCTCACCGAGCCGACTCCGGCTGAGGACCAAAGGACCGAGATCTGCTGGCCGGTGTTCCACACGGCCGCGCCTTGACTCTCTCCTTACGCGACTTGACTCTCCTCTTAGAGGAGACGACAGGCTCGGGAGCATGACGACATCGACTACTGCTTCCCGATCTGTCCAGTCCGAACCCAGTCCGTCATCGCCCGGCCGGGTGACGTGTAACCCCTGGTCGGCGCTGATCGTGCTGATGTCCGGGACGTTCATGTTCGTCCTGGATTTCTTCATCGTGAACGTAGCCCTGCCGTCCATCCAGCATGGCCTGCACGCGGGAGAGGGCGCCATCGAATGGGTGGTGGCCGGCTACGCGATCTCCATCGCAGTCCTGCTGGTGACCGGCGGCCGCCTCGGCGACCAGTTCGGCCGGCGCCGGGTGTTCGCCCTGGGGATGGCGATCTTCGTCATCACCTCCGCCGGGTGCGCGCTGGCGCCCGATCCGGCTGTGCTGGTCGCGGCCCGGGTGGTCCAGGGGGTCGGGGCGGCGCTGATGGCGCCGAACATCTTGTCCATCCTCGGCGTGGTCTACACCGGGCCGGCCCGGGTGCGGGCGATCAGCGTGTACGGGATGGTGATGGGCCTGGCCGCCACTTCGGGCCAGCTCATCGGCGGGATTCTCATCCGCACCGACGTGGCCGGGCTGGGCTGGCGCACGATCTTCTGGATCAACGTGCCCCTCGGCGTGGCCGCGCTGCTGGCCGCTCCGCGCCTGGTCCCCGAATCCCGCGCGGAGCGCGGGTCCCGGCTGGACCTGACCGGGGTGGTCCTGATCACCGCCTGCCTGGTCGCGGTCGTGTTGCCGCTGGTCGAGGGGCGGCAGGCGGGCTGGCCGGCCTGGTCCTGGGCGATGCTCGGCGCCGCCGTCCCGCTCGCCGTGGTGTTCGCCGTTCACCAGCGGCGCAAGGCTGCCCGTGGCGGGACGCCGCTGCTTAACCCGCGGATCTTCGCGTCCTGGCCGCTGCGCGCCGGCCTGTTCACCCAGACGGTGTTCTGGTGCCAGCAGGCCGCCGGGTACCTGGTGCTCGGGCTGTACCTGCAGCAGGGACGCGGGCTGTCGCCCCTGGCGGCGGGCGGAGTGTTCACCTTCCTGGCCGCTGGTTACCTGGCCACGTCGTTCCGGGCCCCGGCGCTGACCATGCGCTACGGCCGCTCGGTGATCGCGGTCGGGGCGCTGATCGCGGCTCTCGGCGACGCCGCCCTGTACCTGGCCACGGCGCACGCCGGTACCAGCGGACCGGTCGCCTGGCTGTTTCCCGGGCTGCTGCTGCTCGGAGCCGGCCAGGGGCTGTGCATCACCCCGCTGACCACCACGGTGCTGAGCCACGCCGACCCCGCGACGGCCGGATCGGTGGCTGGGGCCCTGTCCACCGCCCAGCAGGTCGGTAACTCCGTCGGCGTCGCCGTCACCGGCGTGCTGTTCTTTGGCGCCCTCAGTCACGGATACGCCCTGGCCTTCGAGCGCAGCACGCTGCAGATGGCAGCGCTGCTCTTGGTGGTGGCCGCCCTGACCCGGCTGATGCCGCGGCGGCGGGCCGCCGCGTAACGGGGGACGGCCCGGCTGATGTGCTGCGGGTCCAGCTAGCTCTGGCCCCGCAGCACATCGCTGCGTAATCTCTTGGACGTTTTCCGTGATGATGGCATCTTGATTGACGGGGGAAACATTCACCCGAGAGAGCCAGAAGGACGGGCGACGTGAGCACGTGGTTGTCAATCACTGTGATCGCTGGGGCTCAGGTTATATCGCAGTTGATCAGTGTCGTAGGCGCGATCCGCGAGGAACGAGCACGCGCCGCGTCGCACTGCATCCAGATGCAGACGGCGGGGTCCAGTGGCGCCATCCTGTATGAAAGCCTCGAGGACGGGAGCGTCCTGCTGATCATTCCGGAATCAGCCGGCCATGAGCGGGCCGCCACGGGCAGGGCCATATCCGGCGCTCTCCGCGAGCAGTCGCTGCCGTGAACACGGCGTCGGAGGGGCCTCCCACACCGCCGGAAGGCCCCTACGAGGACATCGAGGCGCTGGTCCGCGCGACGTACGAAGAGTGCCACAGGGTTGCCTTTCGTATTCTCGGCAGGAACGTTGACGCTGAGGACGCGACGCAAAATGCCTACGTCAGGCTGATGCTGAAATGGCTCCGCGTGAGCACATTCGAAACGGCACGACGGCAGCGCGCCTACCTGTTCAAAGTCGTTACGAACGAAGCCCTGCAGATTATCCGCGCGCGCGACCGTAGACCAGAATACGACGATGCCGACATGGCGGAGAAATTGCAGGTCCCTGATTACGCAGTGGAGCAGGTGCAGGCACGAGAAGGTCTTCGGCTCGCTTCGCAGGCTATCTACAAGTTGCCTGCGACGTGCCGCAGAGTGATGGTCTTGTACACGGCCGGTTACGAGTACGGGGAGATAGCAGGAATGCTAGGTATACACGTAAGCACGGTACGCAGCCATATGAGTAACGCAAGGGAATACCTAAAAGGGGTGTTGCCCGATATCGGGGAGGGGGAAGGGGAATGAGCAATGGGACACATCCAGATGCAGCCGATCACGGGGATATTCTCGACCGTATGCATACACAAGGCAGGCGACGTGATGAAAGAGTCCCTGAATTCGATATAGGGAAGACCCTGCGCCTGGTGCGCGCCGTCCGCGATCTCACCATGCGCGGGGCCGACCCGCCAACCTTCTGGACCGCCCTCACAACTGCCGAGCAGGGTGACCTGGTATCGACCGCGCAAAAGCGAACCTTTCCAGCTGGTACCGCGCTGATGCGCGAGGGCGAACGGGCCGATAGCGTGATGGTGATCCTCGACGGGCAGACGAAAGTCTGCATCCAGGAGAGGGGCCGGGAACGGGTCATCGCCGAACGTATGCCTGGCGACTTTGTCGGCGAGCGCGGCACGGCTCCAGGTGGTGTCCGGTCCGCCACCGTCATCGCGATCGAGCCGGTACTGGCCCTGGTCATAACGACGGAGGACTTCGCCGTCTTCGCCAGCGAGCATCCCGAGCTGCCAGACATTGTGAAGCAGCAGGTCTACGACCGGGTTACCGGCCCGCCCGATCCTCCCGGGTGAGACGCTCATCTAGATCAAAGAGGTCGGCTTCGGTGAGGCGTTCTGCGGGCAGTTGCGCCATCAGGTGGAAACCACATCGACACGTGGCGGGCTCGAGCGAGCGATCTACCACGCTGACCAGGTCGGCCCGGATCCCGTCTAGGTCGACCGCGTCCTGCAGACGCGCCGCGAACGCAGCCACCGTCTGGTCCGCGTCGTACCGGGTCCGGTTGAAGCGCCGGTCCACGAGCCGTTGGACCCGGGTTCGCAGCGGGCTGAACAGCGCCGCCGCGACCAGCGTGGCCGCGGCCACCGCCACCGGCGACTTGATCTCCAGGACCTGCGTGGCGAGGAGCACCACGCCCGTGTACACCCCGGCCAGCAGTCCGGTCACGATCGCGTAGGCCAGGGTCCGGCTGATGACCCGGTCGATGTCGTACAGCCGGTACTTCAGGATCGCCACGCCGATCCCGATGGGAAGCGCGGGCACACCGGCAATGGCGGCGTTGCCGATCGCCGACACGATCGCGTTGGAATTGTCCGACAGGCTGAGAGCGACGAACCCGCAGGTAATGCTCACGGCGGTCCCGGCCAGCGCCCATTTCACCTGCTGACGGCGTTCGCCGCTCGACTTCACGAAGCCGGCCAGCTGACGACCCACCGAGGCCAGCAGGCTGACAGCCAGCAGCAAGAAGAACACGTTCTGGACCGCGGCCCACCAGGCCGTCGCAGCACCCGGGTTGTCGAGGCTGGCGAGTTCTCCACTCGAGTCCACGCTGATGTGATGTCCCGCAATGGCGGCGATCGAGATCTCCCAGGT
The DNA here is from genome assembly GCA_003140115.1 of Actinomycetota bacterium. The sequence goes on from PLIQ01000438.1 coordinate 74,569, forward strand.
GCCGCCGAGGTACACCACGGCTGCGCCCAGGTAGGTCCAGAGCAGCCAGCGCCAGTGACTCGACGGCAGCCGGCCGTCCGGGAACAGCAGGATGGTCAGGCCGAACAGGACGAAGGCCGGTCCCCAGCCGGGCTGCAGCAGCAGGGCCAGCCAGCCAAGCGGCAGCCGTCCGTGATGGCGGCCGTAGTCCAGGGTCAGCCACATCGTGCCCTCGACGCTGAGGATCTCGGACACGCCGATGCCGAGGATGAGCCAGCCCATCGGATTAGCTGGCAAATGCCGGGCGACCACCACGCCCACCGCGGTGGTGGTCGTGATCAGCACCACGGCCGGGATGTCGCGCAGCGCGAAGATGTGGTTGACCGAGGCGGTCAGGATCGAGGCCGCCAGCAGGGCGATCACCAGGCCGCCGAGCACGAGCGCGGTCGGCGGAGACGCGAGGCGACGGCGCCCTCGGTGCTCGCTCGCAGTCATCACAGGCCTTTGCTGATCTGGCGCGTAGACGTGAGCCAGCCTAGGACGCGAGCGATACGGGATCGTTACGTCGTGCGGAGTGCGGAAACCACGGCCGTTCGGCCAAAACTTCTGCTCGCAGTCCTGTAGCTGGGCGTACAGCGGGTGGTGAACCGCGCGGCTGGCCCGCCCGTGTATTAGGTCGGGACCACGGGCGGGCGATGACGCCTGCCCGGACGGATAGCAGCCGGACGGAACGCGTCGGCTGGACGTGGAAGGCGCTGGCCTTCCGAAAGGGGAGCACGGTGAAGTCGCGGAGCCTTGCCAAAATCCTGACCGCCATGATCGGTCTCGGCCTTACGGCCACTGCCTGTTCATCGACATCGACCTCAAGTTCATCAAGCCTGACGACCCCGACCACGACCCGCACGGCGGCACCGCAGTCGGCCGCGTTCCTCGGCCAACTGCACGGGCTGACCCAGGTCGCCTCGACGGTTCCGGGCAACGGCGACGTAAACCCGTACGGGGTCGCGGTGGTCCCGACCTCCGGGGGCCGGCTGACCGCGGGCGACGTCCTGGTCACCAACTTCAACGACAAGGCCAACGTGCAGGGCACCGGGAACACCATCGTCCAGGTTTCCCCGGCCGGCCAGGCCAGCGTGTTCGCCAGCATCGCCGCGCTGCCGGCCGGCCAGACCTGCCCAGGAGGGATCGGCCTGACCACGGCGCTGGGCATCCTGCCCGGCGGCTGGGTGATCGTGGGCAGCCTGCCAACCTCTCACGGGGGCGTGCTGCCCGGCCTGGATCCGGCCGGCTGCCTCATCGTGCTGAACGACCAGGGGACGGTGGCGGAGACGATCACCAATCCCGACATCGTCGGCCCCTGGGACCTCACCGTGAAGTCGAGCGCGACGTCGGCCGAGGTGTTCGTGTCCAACGCGCTGGGCGGCAACACCACCACCCATGACGGCGTGCCGATGACCGGGAACTGCACCGTGGTGCGCCTCGACCTGGCCCTGAGTCCGGCGTCGCCCCCCAAGCTCACCGCCAGCACCGTGATCGGCACCGGCTTCCCGTGGCGCGCGAACAAGGCGGCGCTCGTCCTCGCGCCGACCGGCCTGGCCCTGGGCGGCGACGGGACACTGTACGTGGACGACACGCAGACCAACTCCGTGTCGGCCATACCCGCGGCGCTCACCCGGACCAGCGCGATCACCGCGGTGGCCGGAACCCTCTCGATAGGCGGCGCACTGAACGCTCCGCTGGGCATGACCGTGGCGCCCAATGGTGACCTGGTGGTGGTTAACGGCAACAACGGCAACGCGGTCGAGATCACCCCGGCCGGTAAGCAGGTCGCGACGCGGACGCTGATCAAGAACGGCGCCGGCGACCTGTTCGGCATCATCACCACGCAGCAGGGCCTGCTCATCGCCAACGACGGGACCAACGCGCTGGACGAGGCGAACATGTGAGCACGACCTCAGCCGGACCAGGGCCCCGTTTCCGGGACGCGACCCGCTGACAGGTGCGCGGCCACGGCGGCACAGGACCGCAGGGTGTCCACCAGGTAGGCGGTGTTCTGCGCGTCCGGCCAGGACGACATCTTGACCACCACGGTGCGGGCGGCCCGGTCGGCGTAGATCAGCTGGCCGTGGATGCCGAGGCAGACCATGACCGGGCTGCCGGCACCTGGAATGACCCAGAACTGGCTCCGGTACCAGCCGCCGGGCAGCACGTATTCGTTGTCCGTGCGGGCGAAGGCCTCGCGGACCCCGGGCTCGGGCTGGCGGACGTCGGCCAGCCAGGCCGCCGGGACGACGATCCGGTCCTGGGCCACGCCGTCGTCGACCAGCATCTGCCCGAACCTGGCCAGGTCACGGACGGTAGTCGAGATCCCGCCGTCGGGAATGGCCGAGCCGAGCGGGTCGCAGGTGATCTCGGCGTCGGCTTCGGCGCCGATCGGCTGCCAGATGAGGGCCGAGATGAGGTCGGCGAGCCGGGTCCCGCTAGCCCGCTCGCAGGCCCAGCCGAGCATGTCGCTGTCGGCCGACCGGTAGCTGAACTCGCCGCCGTGCGGCCCGGCACTGCCCAGGCTGGCCAGGTACGGGTAGGCGCCGGGCGGGTCGCCGGGCTGCGCCGGGCGCCAGCCCATGGAGCGTTCCATGACCCGGACCTCGGCGTCCAGCGCGGTGTAGGTCTCGTCGAAGGCGACCCCGGTCCGCATGTCCAGCAGGTCCCGGATCGTCGCGCCCGCGTAACCCGAGCCGCTGACCTCGGGCACGTAGGCGGTCACCGGGGTGTGCAGGTCGAGCAGGCCCCGGTCGGCCAGCACCCCGGCCGCGCACCCGAGGATCGACTTCGACACCGACATGAGCAGGTGCCGGGTGCCGGCGGTCATCCCCGCGTGGTACCGCTCGGCAACGACCTGCCCTTCGTGCAGGACGAGGTAGGCGTCGGTGTAGGTGCCGGCCAGCACGTCCTCCACCGTCGCCGTGCTGCCGTCGACCCGCACCACGACCGGGTTGCCCAGCGGCTGGCCAGCGGGCAGCGGCGCCGGCGGGCCGGCCGGGATCGGGTGGGTGGGGATGAGCTCGCGCATGTGCTGGAACGCCCAGCGGTTGAACGGGGGATCCTGCCAGTTGGCCAGGGTGACCTGGGCCTGCGGCGCCGGAGGGAAGCCGGTCATGAGCTCGGGCGCGCCGTCCCGCGGGAAGGGCGGGATCTGCGGACCGGCGCCGTCTTGGGTCATGATGGGCACCTTAATGCACCGGCCGCACCGGGCGCCGTGACCTAGGATGCGGCTATGTCGCTGGAGCGGGGCCCGGAGGCTGCGGGCGCGCCGGTCACCGCCTACAACTGGCAGGACCCGCCGTACAACCGCTGGGCGTTCTGGCACGTGGACGACATCTTGCCCACCGCTGCGGTGTCCCGGGGCGACGGCCCGGCGCGCGTGCTGCCCGCCGCGACGGCGGCCCCTGACCTGTTCGGCCTGCCCATCACCCGCCTCGACGGGTCGGCTGGGACGGCGGGCGAGATCCTCGCGGACACCTTCACCGACGCGTACGTGGTGCTGCAGGACGGCGAGCTGGTCACGGAGTGGTACGGCCCGCTCGGCGCGCCGGACCGGCCGCACGCGTTGATGTCGGTGTCTAAGTCCGTGGTGGGCTGCGTGGCTGCCGTGCTCATCGACCGCGGTCAGCTGGACGTCGGCCGCCTGGTCACCAGCTACGTTCCCGAACTGGCGGCCAGCGGCTACGCCGGTGCCACGGTACGGCACGTCCTGGACATGCGCAGCGGGGTCCGGTTCGGTGAGGAGTATTCCAATCCGCGATCCGACATCCGGCGGCTGGATGAGTGGATCGGCTGGGACGGCTCGAGCAGCAGCGAGCCTCGCGGGCTGTACCGGTTCCTGGCCACGCTGGCGGCCGAGGCGCCGCACGGGAGCCGGTTCCTGTACCGCTCGGCCGAGTCCGACGTGCTGGGCTGGGTGTGCGAGCGCGCGGCCGGCCGGCCTATGGCCGAGCTGATCTCCGCGCTGGTGTGGGCGGCGATGGGGGCCGAGTACGACGCCCGCCTGCTGCACGACGGCCTCGGCACCGCCGTGCACGACGGCGGCCTGTGCGCCACCGCCCGTGACGTGGCCCGGTTCGGCCAGCTGCTGCTGGACGGGGGAATTGTCCCCGACGGGACCGGGGGCACCCGCCGCGTCGTACCGCCGCGCTGGCTCCGCGACGGCTGGGCTGTGGACGCCGACGTTCGTTCGGCGTTCGCCACGTCGCCGACCGAGGCCTCGTTTCCCGGCGGCTGGTACCGCAACCAGTTCTGGTTCCGGCCCGGCGCCTACGGCGACGTGCTGCTCGGCCTGGGCATCTACGGCCAGATGCTGCACGTCAGCCGGCGCACGAACACGGTGTGCGTGAAGTTCTCCAGCTGGCCGCAGGCGCAGAATCCGGCCTACCTGGAGGACACGCTGCGCGCGTTCGACGCCCTCGGCGGCGTGCTGGCCGGCCGGGACCCGAAGAATCCCACCCGGGGCCGAGGGCTGGCCGGGGTGGTCTCCGGCCTGAGCCGCCGAGGCGACACCGTGCCGCCGCCGCGACCGAACGTGATCTTACCCGGGCGGCCTCGACGGGTGCCCAGATGGCGCTTAACCTGGCGCTATATGGACGCGCGTCCCTAGGGCTGAGGAGGCCGAGTGACTGCTACGTCAGGTCCGAATGGTTCCCGCCGTCACCTCGACGGCATTGCCGAGATCCGCACGTACTTCCGGACCAACCAGCAGCCGATCTATTTCGTGGGCCCGACCGCGTTCAACCTGCTCGGCATCGACCGCTGGGTGCGCAACTTCCAGTACATCGCCTATTACGACTCCTGGGACGGCCAGCATCCCCGGGTGTTCACGCCGGAGAACCGCCCGTACATCGAGTTCGAGTCAAGCGAGCAGATCAACAACTACCTGCTGCGCGACGCCGAGGTCCGCGAGCACCTGCGCCGGCGCGGCGGCGTGCCGATGGTGGCGATGGTGTTCTTCGACGAGGAGACCGAGGAGATCTGCCGGGAGCAGGGTTACGACCTGATCCTGCCGCCGGACTCGCTGCGGCGCCGGCTGGACTCCAAGATCGTGACCACCCAGCTCGGCAACGAGGCGGGGGCGCCGTCGGTCCCGAACGTGCTCGGCAAGGCCAGCAGTTACGCCGAGCTCATCGCGCTGGCCTCGGGAGCCGACCTGGGCACCGACCTGGTGGTGCAGACGCCCTACGGGGACTCGGGCAAGACGACGTTCTTCATCGCCTCCGAACCGGGCTGGGATTCCTGCGCGGCTGATCTCGGCGGCCAGGAGCTCAAGGTGATGAAGCGCATCAACAACCAGGCCGCGGCCGTGGAGGCCTGCATCACCCGGCACGGCACGATCGTCGGGCCGTTCATGACCGACCTAACCGGCTACCCCGAGCTCACCCCGTACAAGGGCGGGTGGTGCGGCAACGACCTGTTCCCCGAGGCGCTGTCCGAGGCCGACCGGGCCGTCGCGATCAGCCACGTTCGTAAGCTGGGCGACCGGCTGGCCCAGGAGGGTTACAAGGGCTTCCTCGAGGTCGACGTGCTCGTCGACATCGATACCGGCGCGGTGTACCTGGGCGAGCTGAACCCCCGGATCTCCGGGGTCTCCTCGATGACGAACGTCACCGCCGGCGCGTATGCCGACGTGCCGCTGTTCCTGTTCCACCTGCTGGAATTCATGGACGTCGACTACAGCATCGACGTCGAAGAGATCAACGAGCGCTGGCTGGCCCTGGCCGCCGTGGACGTCTGGTCCCAGCTGATCATGAAGGAGCCGGGCGATGCGGTCGAGCGGATCCTGGCCGCCCCGCGGACCGGAACGTGGCGCCTGGCCGACGGCGGCACGCTGAGCTTCGAGCACGTCAGCAACGACTGGCACGAGGTCACCACCGAGGACGAGGCCTTCTTCATGCGGGTCTACGGCCCGGGCGAGTACCGGTTCCACGGTGCCGACCTGGGCATCCTGGTCACCAAGGGCCGGATGCAGACCGCCGAGGGGCTCACCGAGCGGTGCCACCGCTACATCGAGGGCATCCGGGCCCACTACCAGTCCGAGCTGCTGCCGCAGCCCCCGGCGGTCAAGCCCGTCGCCTACGTCAAGTAGTCCGCGCCAGTAGGCCTGCGCCAGTGGTCCGCGGCAATAGCCCGCGGCGTCACCCGAGCCCGGCCCCCCGGTCCGGGCTGAGCATGTCGCGCAGCGCCGTCATGACGTCTTGGGCGGCGCTGGCCGCGGTGATCTGCGGGTCGGCCAGCGAGAGCGGGATGCCCATCCCGTCGACGGCGGCGATGGTCAAGACGGCGATCTTGTCCGGGTCGTACCTGCCGGAGAAGGTGCCTAGCTCGATGCCGCGCCGCACCACGTCGGCCACCAGCTGCCGCCAGGCGGTGTTATCGCGCAGCGCGTCGGCCCGCATCTCCGCGTCGCGAATGCCGAAGTGCCAGGACTCGATCCACAGTCGCCCGCCCTCGGGCGCGTCCGGCTGGTACCCGGTGAGCGACCGGGTGATGATCCGTTCCAGTTGCTCCCACGGGTCGCTGATGGCGGCCACTTCCGCTTCCAGGGCCGCGATCTCCGCGCTGGACGCGTGCCGGAACGCCGCCACCAGCAGGTCCTCGCGGGACCCGAAGTAGTACTGCAGGGTGCTCACCGGGACGCCGCTCTCGGCTGCCACGTCGGCGAACCGGGTGGCGTCCGCGCCGCGCTCGGCGATGACCCGGCACGCGGCCTCCAGGACCGCGATCTTGCGGCGCCCAGCCCGGCGCCCGGGCCCGCGGCTCCCGGACCCTGGTCCAGGTCCGGAGCCGCGGACGGCCTCCCGGCGGGTTGGTCCTGCAGACTCCAGGCCCGCAGCGGTCATGGGGTGCTCCCTTCGCCCTGCGCCGGTGCCGTGATCCCGTCCGCGAAGTACCGGGGCAGGAACCTGGACGTGACGACCATAATGATCACTCCGACGAGCAGCGAGCCGACGCCAATCAGGAAGATACCGCCGATCCCGTGAAAGCTGGAGTAGCTGCTCGCGGCGGGCCAGTACGACTTGATCGACAGGACGAACGCGCCGAGCAGGGTCAGCCCGCCGAGCAGCGGCAAGATGCCCTTGACCAGCAGGGCGCGGGGACCACGCAGCAGGTCCCGGCGGAAGAACCAGACGCAGGCGAACCCGGTGAGCCCGTAGTAGAAGGCGATCAGCAGCCCGACCGAAGCCGCGGAGTCGGCCAGCACGTTCTTGGAGACAGCGGTCAGCAGCACGAAGAACAGCGCCGACACGATGCCCATGACCAAGGTGGCGACGGTGGGGGTGCGGTAGCGGGGGTGCATCCGGGCGAACCAGCGGGGCAGCGCGCCGTGCGCGGACATGGCCAGTGCCGCCCGCGCGGTCGGCATGATCGTGGTCTGGGCCGATGCGGCGGTGGAGGTCAGGACGCACAGCACGAGCAGCTTGCCCGGCGTGCTGCCCAGCACCGAGGAGGCCATCGCGCTGAGCACGTCGGTGTTGTGCGCGGCCAGGAAGGCGGGCCCGGCGTAGGCCAGCGAGGCGGCACTGATCACGGCGAAGATCGCGACCAGCATCAGCGTGGCCATGATCGCGGCGCGGCCCGGAGTGCGGGCGGAGTCCTTGGTCTCCTCGTTCACGCTGAGCGCGCAGTCCCAGCCCCAGTAGATGAACACGGCCAGCAGGAAGGAGTTGGACAAGCTGCCGAACGAACCAGTCCACGGGTTCAGCCAGCCGGCCGACGGGTGCGCGGCCCCGGGCAGCGCGTGCCCGGTGCCGGCCTTGACCAGCGCGACCACCGCGAAGACGGTCAGCGCGCCCACCTCGATGACCAGCAGCACCTGCTGCAGGCGGGCCGAGACCTCGATGCCCCGGTAGCAGACCCAGGTCAGCAGGGCGATGAACGCTATGCCCACGGCGGTGACCCAGAAGGTCCCAGCCGAGCCGGCGCCCACCAGTTCGAGGAAGTACCGCCCGGCGATCTGAGACAGGCTGGCCATCACGATGATGTCGGCCGCGATGATCCCCCAGCCGCCCATCCATCCCGTCCGGGGTCCGAAGGCGCGCGCCGTCCAGGTGAACGTGGTGCCGCAGTCCGGGTCGGCCTTGTTCAGCTCGCGGAACGCGTAGGCGATGCACAGCATCGGCAGGAACGACACGATGAGCGTGCCGGGGCTGTGCACGCCGACGACGGCCACGATGAGGCCGAGGGTGGCGGCCATGCTGTAGGCGGGCGCGGTCGACGAAACCGCGATCACCACGCTGGACAGCAGCCCGAGCGTGCCGGCCCGCAGGCCCTTGTCAGGTGGAGCGACGGGCTCCGCGATGGTCAGGGTGGTCATGATGGCGTACCGCCTTCCGCCTGGCGCGGGGGGCCAGGTCCTGTCGGTACTGTATCGCAATACCATATTGCTGTACAGGTCCTATATACGGGAATCTGGACGATCTTTCCCGACGTTGTGTGTTGGGTACCCTGACCGGTACGCCGCGGCAGCCGCCAGCCCCCCGAGCAACCCTGGAGAAAGATGCCCAAGCGGGTTCGTCCCTATGGTTCCGCCGATGACGCCGAGTTCGCGGCGCTGGCCCGGAACAGGCCGGGATCCGGAGGTGAGCTGGCGAGCACGATGATGGCGCGCGATATCGCCAGCCAGGCGGCGCAGGCCGTCCGCGAGCTGAACGAGCTGACCGCGGACGGCGCGTATTTCACCAACCCCGATGACGTCCGCGACGTGATCGCGAGCCTGCGGCGGATGAGTCAGGACCTGCCGCGCCTGTGCGAGCAGCTAGCCCGGATCGTGGTGGCGCAGCGCGAGGACGGGCAGGTGGCACCCGATCCTGGCTTCTGGGTGGCCGACACGGTGGAGGCTCTCGCCGCGGCGGGCCAGGCCGCGGACATGCTAGCCGCCGCCCTGGCCCAGGCCGGCCAGGCCGCGTCCGAACTGCCGTCCTCGTCCTGATCGCTAGGCGGGGTTGATCTCGACCGGGATCGCGTTGCTCAGGGTCTGCCCCACCGGGGAGGTGGCGGCCACCCTCCGGTGCAGTTCGGCCACCGCGGCCTCGTCAGCGTCGGTGTCCAGGTGGACGGCCACCCGGATGGCGGAGAATCCGGCGTGCCCGTCGGCCAGGCCGAGGAAGGTGTGCAGGTCGATGTCACCGTCAAGATCGATGCGCAGGTCGCGGATCGTGATGCCCGCGACCGAGGCGTTGGCGGCGTAGCCGACGGCGAGGCAATTGCCGAGGGAGCCGAGAAGCTGCTCGACCGGGTTGGGCGCACGGTCCGTGCCGCCGAGCCCCGCCGGTTCGTCGGAGGCGATCGGCGCGTGGCCGCGGACCGCGGCCACGCTGCGGAAGGCTCCGGTCCAGCGGACCTCCGCGGACCACGTGGTCTGGGCGGCCGAAGGGTCTTGCTTGATGGCCTCGACCAGGGCGCCCACGGCGTTCAGGTCAACCTCATTGAGCTGGCCATCGGTGGTCGTCGTCATGGCGCCGTCCTCCCTTTAAATAAAATCAATCGATAAAGTAGGATATGGCCCGGGTGCTCGCGCCGTCTAGGGTCGTTCGGCATAATCGACGGCGCCAAAGGCCGTCAGAGGCCTTATGCGATCAGACGGCGCCCAGGCTCACTCGAATGAGGGCTTGCGGTCCCGGCTCCGCTTGAGCTCGAAGAAGCCGTCCGCGCCGGCTACGAGGGCCAGGCCGTCCCACAGCTGCCCGGCGGCCTCGCCGCGCGGAGCGGGCGTGATGACCGGGCCGAACAGCGCCCTGCCGCGGATGCGGAGCACCGGAGTGCCCACGTCCAGGCCGACGTCATCGAACGCCTCGTGGTGCGAGTCCTTGATCACCTGGTCGAACTCGTCGCTCTCGGCAGCCTTGGCCAGCGTGACGGGCAGGCCCACCTCGGCGAGGGCCTCGGGGATCACGTCCGGATCCTCGCGGCGCCCCTCGTTGTGGAACCTCGTGCCGATGGCGGTGTAGAGCGGCCCGAGGATGCCGGGGCCGCTGTGAGCGGCGGCCGCGGCGCAGACCCGGACCGGACCCCAAGCCCGGCTCATCCGCTCCACGTACTCCTGGGACAGACCCTCGCCCTCGTGCTGGATCAAGTTGAGATAGGCCAGCGACATGATCCGCCAGTCGGCTCGCACCGGCCGGACCTTTTCCACCTCCAGGATCCAGCGGGAGGTGATCCAGGCCCAAGGGCACAGCGGATCGAACCAGAAGGGCACGTCTTCCTGCGGCTGCGTTTGTGCTGTCACATCGGCGGCAACAGCCGTCCGCAGCCCGGTATTCCGGTCGAACCGATAGGTATCCCGCCGGTGTCGGAGGTGGTCACCAGCGGCCGACGGTCAGCTCGGACACGCCAGCCGTCGCGTCGACGTCGAACCGGGATCTGGCGGTGGACCAGCCCGGGGTGGCCAGCACGGTCCCGCCCGCCACCCCGGTCCGGGTCTGGCCGTCGACGGTCAGGTAGCCAGCGCCGCCGCCCACGATTACCTGAGCCGGCACGCCGTTGGGCAGGCTGAGCCGGAACTGGCTCGCGCCGCCCGCGAACAGGAACGGAACGGTGCCGGCAGGCCGGGGCAGGCTCACGTCCAGGATGTCACTGCCCGCCATTACGGCAATCGCGGCCACCTTGCCGCCGCGTAGGTCGGCGTCGGTCCGCTGGGTACCGCCCGCGAGGTCGATGCTCCAGGTCACCGCGGAGTTGAGGACCACGGCGACGGCGTATCCGTTCTTCTGATCCGCCGCGGGAGCGGCGTCGGCCAACGACAGCAGGATCGGCCGGGAGCCAGACAGCACCGGCCGGACCGGAGCGCCCGACGGCGTGGAGACCCGCAGCAGGGTGCCGTTGAGCCGGGCCACGCTGATGTCGAGCACCGAGGTTCCCGAGGTGACCTTCAAGGCGGCCTGGGTCCGCCCGGCTACGGGCATGGACGCCACGTGCGGCGAGGACGCGGCCGGGAGGGCTATCGCGGTGCCGGCCGCAGCCGTGGCCGCGGCGACGACCGCGATCGTGACGGTGCCCCGTTTCCGGATGAGCCAGCCGCGCCAGTCGTACACGATCTCACCCTAGAGCGTCCGGTGCGCCCGAGGCGGCCCGCGGCGCTGCCGACACCAAACGGTCAGATCTGGCCGCGGGACATGCCGATCAGCCGGCCCAGGACCGCCCCACCGCTCACCCGCAGGCCGTCATGCTCGTATTCGCTGGTCACCCAGGTGCGCAGGCCGCGGATCGCGCTGGCCGTCCGCATCGAGAACTCGCGGTCCACGTACATGTCGTTGTAGTAGACGGCCGCGGCCACCGGCACCTCGTTGGCGGCCAGCCGCGACGGGTCGTATAGCGGCGGCCAGTCGTCGCGCTCGGCCAGCAGCTCGGCGGCCTCGCGCAGCGGCCGCAGCACCGGATCGGCGTCGATCATCCACGGGTAGACCATCTCGCCGGTGAACAGCAGGGGAGCGGTGCCCGGGTCCGCGTCCAGGACCGGGCCGGGGTCGAACCCGCCGAACTCCGTCCTGATCCGCTGCGCGGACCACCGGGTCGCGAACCCCTGGGCGTAGCACGCCTCCTGGAGCAGCGCGTACAGCGGGCCGGCGGCGAAGCTGAGCTTGGCCGCCGCCGCGTACAAGAACGCGTCGGACAGGTCGTCACCGGCGAACGGGCTCTCCAGCAGGTAATGCAGCTCGTTGCTGCCGGTGCTCATGCCGAGCATGAGCCCCAGCGACTGGAACGCCTGCACCGACAGCGGCGCGCCGTTCGGCAGCCGGACGTCGTGACCGGCCAGGTACTGGGCCACCAGGGCGGCCGACTCCACGTCACCCGGGTACCGCACGTAGTGCGCCGCGTTCTTTTCCAGCACCATGCGGTAGGTACGCCGGTACACGTCGTCGGCGGTGACGGACAGGCCCGGCAGACCGCCGGTGATGAACGCCTCGCGCAGGCCGTGCGGGGCGAAGGACAGGTAGGTGACCGTGCAGAAGCCGCCGAAGCTCTGTCCGAGCACGCTCCACGGCGCACCGCCGCTCAGCTCGCGCCTGATGAGCTCGGCGTCCAGCACGATGCTGTCGGCGCGGAAGTGCGTCAGGTAGTCGGCCTGGGCCCGGGCCGAACCCAGCCCGGCCAGCGTCTGCCGGGTGGCGGGGGTGGACCGGCCGGTGCCGCGCGGGTCAAGGAGCAGCACCCGGTAGTCGCTCAGCGCCCGGTCCAGCCAGGTGTCCCGGCCCTGCGGCCGCTGCGCCCCGAAGCCGGGTCCGCCCTGCAGGAACAGCAGCCAGGGCAGATCGGCGTTGGCCAGGTCCGCGGCGACGACCTCACGGCCGAACACCTCGATCTGCTCCCCGTCCGGCCGATCATGGTCCAGCGGAACGCCGAACAAGTGGTCGGTCAGCACGGTGCCGGGCTGTCGGTAGGTACCCACGAGGCCGACGTTACCCCGGTAGGGTCACGGCATGTTGCGTCCTGAAAGCTGGTCCAGGCTTACAGGTGAAAGTCCTGTTCGGGTAGGTACCGGAGCGCCCGGTAGCAGGCCCCGGTTCGTCGTTGAGAGGCGGCGGGCTGAGCGGGGTGTCAAAAGCCTCTTCGGAGGGAGCAAGCACGCGGGCGGTAGCGTAAAGCGAACCTTGCAG
>PLIQ01000565.1 GCA_003140115.1 Actinomycetota bacterium
CCGCGATTGCGTTGCGCATTTCCGCTACCTCATGCTGTCGTAGGCGATGATCCTGAGTTCGGAGCTGTAGCGCCGGCCCTGGCGGTCGGTGAGCCAGAGCTGGTCGAGGTCGGGGAGCATCTCGGTGACGGTGAACTGGGCGTGGCCGGCGGCCTGGGTCTGGCGGATGTTCTTGGCGAGCAGGTTGACCAGGACGATGCTGCGGAAGTCGGCGGCGGTGGGCTTGAGCTCGACCGGGACGCGGTAGAACACCCGCTCGGGCAGGCCGTGGTCCTGCCGCCAGCGCCGCGCGAGGCGGTAGCGTTCTTGCTCGTCCTTGGCGAAGGCCCAGGACGAGTCCGTGACCTGGAACGTCCATTGCTCCCGGCTCAGCACGAACCGGTCGATGGTGATCCGCGGCCGGTGCGCGGCCGGAGCGACCGGCTGGAACGCATCGGAGAGGGCGCCGGTCATCGCGTCCCCGATGACCTCGAAGAAGTCCAGTTCGGTGCCCGATGGCATGACCTGGACGACCAGGTCCTGGCCGCGGCGGGTGACGGTCATCGCGGCGCCGGGCAGGACGGTGTCCGACTCCGGCGGGTCGAACGAGTCGGTGATGGCAGAGGACCAGTAGAGCTCACCTGGCCCCAGGATGTCTGAAGGCGGGTAGGTCCGGGACGTTACGGTCGGGTGGTCATTCGCGGGGATGGTGATGACCCGCCGCGGGCCGCGGTCGGCGCGTTCGGCGGCGATGAGCGTGGCCCGGTCAGGGTGCTGGTCGGCGAAGCACCGGCCCGACAGGGTGTTGAGGGTTATGTGTAGTTCGCCGAGGACCATCAGGAAGTTGCCGCGCTCCACCTCACCGGGAGAGGCCGCGGCGATCATGATGTCCGGTGAGTGCTGCCGGGCGCCGCCCCAGGCGACCGGGTGTGCGGGGAAATACTCGGCGATCCTGGCGGCGATTGCGCCGACGCTGACCTGGTGCCTGTTGGGAGAGGACGGCGGCCCGAGCACCTGCTGCCAGCGCTCCTGCAGCTCAGCCATACTCGCCGTGGCGAGGTCGCCCACCCCTCGGCCGCTCCATCCGGCGGACAGATGCGGTGAGGCCATGGTGAGCAGTCGTTGAAGCGGCATGGGCGCGCCGCCGGTCCGGGCGCTCTCGCGGTCCAGCAGGTCCGCAAAGTATTCCTGGTACCTGGCCGTGATGTCGTTGACCAGCCAGCGGGCGCTGTCCAGGACCAGGCCAAGCGGCGCCGCTAGCGCCCGGGTCACCGCCGCGCCTACCTCCACCCGCACATCCCGCACCGTGTCCTGGTACACCAGCGTCCGGCCGGCGTAGTTTTCCCCCGCCCGGCGGGTAGCGGTCGATCCGGTGACCCGCTCGAAGGTCTCGGCCAGGGCTCCCAGCGCCCGCCGCAGCCCGGCCGGGTCCCCGTCCGCGGCGGCCACTGCGTCCCGCGCCCTTATCATCTGGTCCATTGGGTCGAGCGCCGCCGCCCGGGCACCGGGGTCAGCGATCAGCTCCAGCTTGTCCCGCAGCAGCCGTTCGGGCCAGGCATCAGCCGGGCCCTCCAGATCCATCCGCACCGCGCCGAGCTCGGCCAGCCGGGTGAGCATGCCCCGGGCCTCGGCGGTCCCGGCGGTCTCGAGCACGTCGCTCAGGGTGCGGCGGCCGTCGCACGCCTGGAGGATCCGCAGTTCGGCATCGGTGAGGACCACCGGCTTGCGGTGCGGGCGGTGCAGCACATTCCCGGCCAGGAACACCGACCGGGTCCGCCGGGGCCGTAGCCAGCCCGCCGCCCGCCCCTGCCCGGCGATCGCCGCCGCGAGCCTGTTGATCGCCCACACCTCGAAATACGTTCTCCGCCGCGCGATCAGCTCCTCTCCCGGCGCCACCACCAGGCCGGGACCGTCATCCCTCGCCCTCGCCCAGCCGACCGGACCGAAGAACCCGATCGTGTCGTTCTTGAGGCAGTACCGCTGCAGGTAACTCGCAATTACCAGCTCCCGGCCACGGTCCTTGGACCGCCGCGAAGTGCCTACGCCCGCGTCCTGCAGCCGTTGCGCCAGCCCGGGGTTCTGCCAGGTCAGCGCCTCCTGGAAGGCCGGATCGGCGTAGGTGTCGGCGATAGCGCGGGACAGTCGGCCGACAGCATCGGCATACACCTGGTCATACGCCGACCGCCCGGCCGGATCCGCGGTCGCCAGATCCGCGCTGCGCGCTACCGGCTCATCGCACAAGGCGAGCACCATCTCCGCGGGGAAACCAGCGCTCCGCACGCATATGTCCTGCCACACGCTCCATGTCGTTCCCGCCAGTGGGACCCGGTGCCTGGCCCCGGCGGCCGGCGGCGCTACGGCGGCCACACTCGCCCCACCATGTGTCATTGCCGGCCTGTCCTTACCCTCGGCAGCCACTTAAACGGCGAAAGCCTTCCCCAGCGTGCCAGCCACGCACTGTGGCCCCCACCTTGCCGATTGCGCATGCGAGGCGACCGCAGGTCCCGGCGGCAATCTCGAAGGAGCCTGGCCGCGCTGCGCCTGGGAGGCTATCGAAGCGTGACTAATCCCCTTGCCGATGACGGCGACATGATTGTCAGGCAGATCGTTGCTGGCGCTACCAAGCCGGTCCTGGTCGCCGATTTCCAGGCTTTCTCCTCGGCGCCCCGGCTCAGCCACCTGGTGAGCGACCGGGCCGAAGGCCGGCCGGTGTACCAGGTCGATCCGCTCGAGGCGCTGTCCCAGGACCGGCCCTACATATCCCTGGCGGACCTGGCTGCCGAAGCCGTCGGGTCGTTTGGGCGCTCCCAGCCCGCTGACGGTCCTGCCTTCGTCATCGGCTACTGCAGCGCCGCTGCCCTGGCCGTGCACATCGCGGCGCTGCTGGCGCGCACGCGCGAGGCAACCGCCGTCCTGCTGCGGCCGACATGGCCCGACACCGACACCGTCAAAGCCAACTTCGCGACGCTGGCCGCCAACCTAGGTGCGCGCCAGTTGGCGTGCCCTGAGCTTGATGACGATCCTGATCACTGCGTGCTGCTCATGGAAAAGCTACTGAGCGCCGGGCTAAAGACTCTGGTCACCAGTCAAGGGCTGGACGCGTCGGCCGAGACCTTCGGTGAGCTGCTGCTCACGTACCGATCGTGGCTGGCGTTCTTGCTGGCCTGCCGGAACGATTCGGTGGCTGGCGGGGCGGGCGAGACCATCGCAGTGAAGGTGCTGACCGAAGCCCCCGACGGCGTCATCGTTCCCGGCCTGCCTGCCGGCCAGGTCGAAGTCTGGCCGTTGCCAGCCCTTGACGAGGACAATCCGATCACCCCGGCCGTCGCCGAACTCCTGGTCGCGCAGATCGCGGGTAGCTGAGCCGCAGCCCGGGTCACGATCCTCCCCGGTCCTGGGTGAGGAAAGTATCCATGTCCTCGGTCAGATCGCCGGACAGGATGGCCTGCTGCAGTCGCCGTATCCAAGGGCTGGGGTCGATGCCTAGCTCGTCGCCGAGTATGGTGCGAAGTTGCTGGAACGCATCCAGCGCCCGGGCGACATGGCCTGCCCGGTAGAGGGCTATCATCAGGAACCCCCGGAAGTTCTCGTTCATGGGATGCTGGGCGGCCAGCATCGTCAGTTCCCCCAGTATGTCGCCGTGCCGGTGCAGGGCAAGGTCGGCCTGGATACGGCGTTCGAGCACGCCAAGTCGCGTTTCCTCAAGTGAGGCCGCCTCGGTTTCCAGGATCCGTCCTTGCCGGACATCGACCAGCGCGGGCCCGCGCCACAGGTCAAGCGCACGCCCCAGCAAGTCGGAGACGGCTTGCGGATCTCCCGCCTCCGCCGCCTCGCGCCCGGCTCGCGCGAGGCGGCGGAACTCCTCGACGTCGGTACTGCATTCAAGCTGGTACCCCGAGTGCCGCGTGCGGAGCAACTCGCTAGCGACACGCTCGCGCGGGGTGTCCACCGCGAGGCTGCTGCGCAGATGGAAGATGTAGGTCTGAAGCGTGGTAGCCGAACTGCGCGGCGGGTGGTCACCCCACAACTCCTCGATCACGGTGGAGACGGTGACGATCCGCCCGGCATTCAGGGCGAGCAGCGCCAGCACCTCGCGCTGCTTGGCTGCGTTCAGCGTGACGGTGCGGGTCCCCAAGGACGCGGACAGCGGGCCTAGTAGCTGGATGCTTATCAGCGCGGAATCCAATACCATCGCATCCCTTTTGGTAGTGCGTGTCCCCCATTGCCTTGAGCATGCGCCACGAGGTGGCCGTAGTTCCAGTTACCTCGTCATGACCGGCACTATGAAAGATTCATGCTGAGATCGTGATGCCGTACCTGGTGATCGCATGACAAGGGTCTTCATGGGCCATTAATCTCGAAGAAGTGAAATCCTCACTACCGTGACGGCGCTGGCTGATGCAGCCTAGCTGCTAGGCCAGAACCCGCTCGGATGGCCGGTACGAGCGAGCCGTTCTGGCGTTACCCCCGCGCACAAGCAGGGTAACCTGCGGGCCCGCGGGCGCTACGTCTCGATGTCGTCGTTACGGTCCCGACCCCCGATCTAGGGCACGATAGTGACAGCTGATGACAGTGGCTCCGCCGCGGCGAGAGTACGTGAGCTGTGGTCTCTCCGTGAAGACGTGAGCCTAGAGGGAGACCCGTTCCGCGACCCGGTACGGTTGCGCGGTCGCTGGGGCGACATCACGATCCCGCGGTCGTCACCGCTGGTACGCGAAACGCTGTACCGCATGGGCCTGGGACCCATCTCGCTGGAGAATGCGACCAGCGCGGCAGCGATGCCGGCCAGGGGAACCCCGTGGGACGCGGCCGAGGTGCGGGCGCAGGTGATCGAGCTGCGCAGCGTGCTCGACCGCCTGCAACCGCTGATCGTCCGGTCGCTCGCACAGAAATCGGGCCAGCCGCTGCTGTCCGTGGTGCCGCTCACCATGCGATCCCGGTTTTATCCCGTTCCGCTCGCCGCCGCAGCGCCGTTCCGGCTGTCCGTCTATGCCTGCCTGCGGGCGGATGGACGCGAGTACAGCATTGAATCGCCACTGTCGCTGCACCGTGTGGTGCTGCACCGCGCCGCGGCGATGCGACTCATCGCGCCGTTGGCCAGTCCGATTACCCCGGCCGCGTTCACGGCCGCCCTGTCACGCGCCGAGCCCGCCGCCGAGCGGGTGCTTGAATACCTCGCCGCCGCGGGCATGGTCGTGGGCGCCCAGGGAGCGGGAAACACCTCGGTCTTTGCCGAAGACCTGGACACCGCCGTCGTCGGCTGGTCGCCAGTTGAGATGATGTTTCATGTCCGCAGCACTCTGGGACGGCATGATCACAATTTCGGCGTCACCTACCCGGCCGGGACCACTCGTCCGGTCGAACCGGTGGTCAAGCCGCAGGCGAGTCGGTACATACCGCTGAGCAGGCCACGCTGGGAAGACATGCGCCGGAGCGACCCGCCGGTGGTGGTCGCCATGGAGGCCCGGCGCTCGGCTCGCCGTTATGCGGGGAGCCCGATAACGGCCGCGCAGCTCGGCGACCTCCTGTACCGGACGGCCAGGGTACGTTCGCTGATCACCGCGGCGCCCGGCGGGCAGGACCCTCCCGACGTACCTGCCAGCGGCACGCCGTACAGCGACCGCCCGTATCCCAGCGGCGGTGCCTGCTACGAGCTTGAGCTCTACCTCACGGTCGCCAATTGCACGGGGCTCGCCAGTGGCGTATACCACTACGACCCGCTCGGGCACCGGCTCGAACCGGTCAGCGCGGATCGCGCGGCGGCTGACGAACTGCTGAGCGCTGCTTGCATGACCGCGGCGCTTGACGGCCCCGCACAGGTCCTGATCAGCATGACGGCACGTTTCCGGCGGCTGTCCTGGCGATACGAAGGGCTGGCCTACCGGCTGGTGCTCATGCACGTCGGCGTACTGATGCAGAACCTGTACATAGCCTGCGCGGCGATGGGACTCGCGCCCTGCGCCCTGGACGCAGTGGACATCGACGTGGCCGCCCGCGCCTTCGGCGCCGACTGGCGCACCGAACCCTGTATCGGTCAGTTCCTGGTGGGCGGCCAGCCCGACGTCCACCGCGCGCACTTATCTCGAATATTGCTGAATATGCCGCGTTTGTGGACTGTACCCACCTCGGCCATCATGATGATCCCATGGAAGCGAACTGGGCGGGCAGGCTCCGCTGCCGGATATTCCTCCCCGATCAATCTGAGGCCACGTTCGCCAAGCGCGGGTTTACCGCGCCGGATGCCACCCGTCAGGCCAATATTGAAAAGGTAGGACGCATATTCCTGGAGGGCTTTGAATACGGGATGGCCGGCCAGCACCTAGCCGATATCGAGTCTTCGCTCGAGACGGTGGAGCCAGCCTTCCGCGGATTTGCCTATGAAGGCTGCACGATGGCGCTCGCGGTACGCGACGGGATCCGCCCCGCCGGACGCCACTGGGTTCGTGACCTGTTGGCCAGCAGGGGGGCCAATCACGTCTACATGGCCTACATCGGGGTGGGCTGGGCCATGGCGCGGCTGCCCAAGCTGCGCTGGCGCGCGATCGAACCGCACGACCCGCTGCTGCGCTGGCTGGCCCTTGACGGTTACGGCTTCCATCAGGCCTACTTCCACACCAAGCAGTACGTCTGGCAGCAGCATCAGGCCCCGATTCCGGGATGGGAGCCTGCCGGATACGCCAACCGTGTCGTCGATCAGGGCATCGGTCGCGCGCTCTGGTTCGTCAACGGATCAGATGTCCAGGGGGTCGCCACCACCATCGAGGCATTCCCGCAATCCCGCCGGGCCGACTTGTGGAGCGGAGCGGCCTTGGCCAGCGTATACGCCGGCGGGGCCGACGCCGGGGAGCTGTCGGACATGGTCCGGCTTGCCGGACCCTACCGGTCGCACGCTGCTCAGGGTGCCGCGTTCGCGGCCAAGGCGCGCTTGCTCGCTGGCCTGGTAACGCCCGGCACGGAACTCGGCGTCAAGGTGCACTGCGACATGTCCGTCGAGGAGGCCGCGGCAGTAACCGACGAGGCCCTCGACGGGCTGCCCTCGCAGGACAGCAACGTCCCCAGGTTTGAGATGTGGCGGGAGCGGATCAGGAAGCGCTTCGAGTAAGCGTCACGGCCGGGCAGCGACGGAGGGCAGGGCGACGCCGGTGAGGCGCTCGGCCTCATTCCACAGCCGGGTGGCGGTGGCCGCGTCACGGGCTCGGCGCGGCGGGCGGATCGCGGTGGCGGGCCCGACCAGCCCGAACCACCGGCTCGGACCGTAGTAGCCGCCGTTGACCGCCCCAGGGTCGGCCGCCGCGTAGAGCAGCGGCTCGCAGCCCTGCTCGACGTGCTGAGACGGCACCGGGTTGAAGCTCACGTTGAACGGCGTCCGCTTGGGTGTGTCGCGGCCCAGGCTGGCTCCGGCCGTCTGCAGGTTGGTCCGGGTGAACCCGGGGTGGGCGCCGTTGCTGATCAGGTTCCAGCCTTTCTGCGCGGCCAGATCCGCGAGGTGCATGGTCATCATCAGGTCCGCCAGCTTGGACTGGGCGTAGGACAGGTTGGGACTGTACCGGCCCCGTTCCCACTGCGGGTCATCGAAACGGATCCTGCCATAGCTGGCCACCCCGCTGCTCATCGTGACGATGCGCGGCGCCGGAGCGGCCAGCACCAGCGGCAGCAGCCCCATGGTCAACGCGAACGGGCCGAGAAAGTTGCTGCCGAACTGCAGCTCGAAGCCGTCCGCGGTGGTCATCCGGGTCGGCGGCGCCATCACGCCCGCGTTGTTGATCAGCACGTCGACCGGGGTCCCGTCGGCGATCAGGCCGTCGGCGAACTCCTTGACCGTGGCCAGGTCGGCCAGGTCGATACGCCGGACCTCCAGCCGGGCATCGGGCTGGCGGGCCAGGATCTCCTCCCGGGCCCGCTCTCCCTTGGCGACGGTTCGTACCGCCAGCACCACCCGCGCCCCGGCCGCGGCCAGCCGGCGGGCAGCTTCCTTACCGGTGCCGCTGTTGGCGCCGGTGACGACGATGAGCTTGCCCGCCTGATCGGGAACCGCGTACATGGCTGCTCTCCTCACGATCTGCAGAAGACCATCGGTCTCTTATTTCCTGAGCCTAACAGACCACCGGTCTGTACACAAGGAACCAGTGGTCTGTAACATACGTGGATGGCCGTCTTCCAGCGTGCGCGCAGCGAAGAGCAGCGTGAGGCCCGCCGGCAGGCGATCCTCGGCGCGGCAGCCGCGATGCTGGCCGAGATGCCGGTGGCCGAGATCACCCTGAATGAGCTCAGCCGCCGCGTCGGCCTGGCCAAGTCAAACGTGCTCCGGTACTTCGAGTCCCGCGAGGCGGTCCTGCTCGAGCTGCTCAACTCCGCGGACCAGGACTGGCTGACCCAGCTCACTCACGACCTAGTGGCGGCGGACCCCGCGGCCTCGATCGCCGCCCGTTGCGCCCAGCTGGCCGCCACCGTGGCGGCCTCGCTCGCCTCCCGGCCCATGCTGTGCGACCTCATCAGCGCTCAGGCCGCGGTGCTGGAGCGCAACGTCTCGCTCGAGGTCGCCGCCCGGTACAAGCGCGCCAGCATGGCCGATATCGTCGCGCTCGGCGGTCTGATGCTCAGGTGCGTTCCCGAGCTCAGCGCCCAGGACGCTGTGAAGCTGGCCGGGGTCACCATCATGACCACGGCCGCGCTGTGGCCGCACACGCAACCGTCCGCCGCCCTGCTGGCCGCGTACCAGGCCGACCCGGAGCTGGCGGCCATGCGCTTGGACTTCACCGCGACGATCCGTGAAGTGATCGAGGTGATGAGCGCCGGGCTGCTGGCGCGGGGCGCGTCCGATCCGGCCACGTAACCCCTCGGGCCGGTACCGTGGCAGGTGTGGATCGTGTCCTACGCACCGGCCGCCTGGTCCTGCAGCCGGTGACGGCCGGTGATCACGCTGCGCTGCTGGCTCACTGGACCGAGCCCGACGTTTGCCGGTTCCTGTTCGACGGCGAGGCGCTGTCCGCGGCGGAGATCAGCGAGGCCATCCAGGACAGTACGCGGGACTTCGACCGGGCCGGATATGGCTTGTGGCTGGTCCACGAGACCGACCGCGCCGGCTTCGTCGGCACCGCCGGACTGCGGCCACTGGAAGGTCTCGGCCTGGAGGTCTTCTACAGCCTGGCCCCTGGTTGGTGGGGCAAGGGCTACGCCACCGAAGCCGCCCGGGCCGTACTGGACCATGCCCTCGGCCCGCTCGGCCTGCCCGAGGTACTCGCCGAGGTCGACGCCGGAAACAAGGCCTCGATCGCAGTTATCGAACGGCTCGGCATGACTCCGTTCGACACCGTGCCCGGCGTCCTCGGCCCCATGATCCGCTACCGCAAAACCGGGTAGCGGACATCAGCTCGTCGACGTGTCGCCTGGCTCCGGACAATAATTGGTTACCGCGTCGGGTCATCTTTGGTCATGCTGTCGTAGGCGATGATTCTCAGCTCGGAGCTGTAGCGGCGGCCCTGGCGGTCGGTGAGCCAGAGCTGATCAGAATCCGGGAGCATCTCGGTGACGGTGTACCGGGTGTGCCCGGCGGCCTGAGTCAGGCGGATGTGCTTAGCGAACAGGTTGACCAAGACGATGCTGCGGAAGTCGGCGGCGGCGGGCTTGAACTCGACCGGGACGCGGTAGAACACCCGCTCGGGCAGCTGGTGCTCCTGCCGCCAGCGCCGCGCCAGGCAGTAGCGTTCCTGCTCGTCCTTGGCGAACGCCCAGGCCGAGTCCGCGACCTGGAAGGTCCACTGCTCGCGGCTCAGGACGAACCGGTCGATCGTGATCCGCGGCCAGTGCTCCGCCGGAGCCGTCAGATGGAACGCATCCATGGTGACCTGCATCATCGCGTCCCCGATGACCTCGAAGAAGTCCAGCTCGGCGCCCGACGGCTCGGCTCCGGACGGCGGAACCTGGACCACGAGATCCTCGCCGCGGCGGGCGACGATCATCGCGGCGCCGGGCAGGACGGTGTCCGTTTCCGGGGGGTCGAACGAGTCGGTGATGTCGGCGGACCAGTGGAGCTGACCCGGCCCTATCAGGGCTGAGGGCGGGCTAGTGCGCGAGGTCACGTACGGGTGATCTTTCCCGTAGATGATGTTGATCCGCTCCGGGCCGCGGTCGGCCTGCTCGGCCGCAAGCAGCCTGGCCGGATCGGGGTGCTGCTCGACGAAGTCCCGCTGGTCCAGGGTGTTGGTGGCCAGGTGTAGTTCGCCGAGGACCAGTAGGAAGTTGCCGCGCTCCACCTCGTCGGGCGAGGCCGCCGCGAGCATGATGTCCGGTGAGTGCTGCCGGGCGCCGCTCCAAGCGACCGGACGCCCGGGGAAGCACTCGGCGGCCCTGGCGCTGATCGCGTCCGCGCTGACCTGGTGCCTGCTGGGAGACTGCGGAGGCCCGAGTACCTGCGCCCAGCGCCGTTCCAGCTCAGCTGTGCTCGCCGCGGCGAGCTCGCTCTCCCTCCGGCGCAGGTTGGGCGACGCCACGATGAGCAGCCGCTGCAGCAGCACCGGGCCGCCGGTCCGGGCGATCTCGCGGTCGTACAGTTCCGTGAAGTACACGCGGTACCGGTCGATGATGTCGTTGACCAGCCAGCGGGCGCTGTCCAGCACCAGGCCGAGCGGTGCCGCAAGCGCCCCGATCAACGCCGGGCCTAGCTCGACCCGTACGTCCCTGACGGCATCCTGGTACACCAGGGTCCGGCCGGCGTAGATCTCACCCGCCCTGCGGGTCGCGGGCGACCCGGTGACATGCTCGAACGTCTCAGCCAGGCCCGCCAGCGCCCGCGCCAGCCCAGCCGGATCCCCCGCCGTGGCGGTTACCGCGTCCCGCGCCCTGACCATCTGGTCCACCGGCGCCAGCGCCGCGGCCCGGGCCGCCGGATCGGCGATCAGCTCTAGCTTGTCGCGCAGCAGCCGCTCCGGCCAGGTATCCGCCGGGCCCTCCAGATCCAGCCGCACCGCCCCGAGCTCGGCCAGCCGAGCCAGCACAGCGCGGGCATCAGGCTCGCCGGCCCCGTCCAGCACGTCGCTGATCGTCCGGCTGCCATCGCACGCCCGCAGAACTCGCAGCTCGGCGTCGGTGAGGGTAACCGGCTTGCGGTGCGGACGGTGCAGCACGTTCCCGGCCAGGTATACCGACCGGGTCCGCCGCGGCCGCAACCATCCCAGCGCCCGTCCCTGCCGCGCGATCGCGGCCGCCACCTTATCGATCGCCCACACCTCGAAGTACGTGGTCCGGCGGGCGAGCAGTTGCTCCCCCGGCACCACCACCAGGGCAGCGGCACCGGAATCCGCCGACGCCCAGCCGACCGGTCCGAAGAACCCGATCGTTTCGTTCTTCAGGCAGTACCGCTGCAGGTAGTTCGCGATCAACAGCTCCCGCTTGCGGTCCGCGGACCGCCGCGACGTACCCACCCGCGCATCCCTCAACCGCTGCGCCAACCCGGGGTTCTGCCAGGTGACCGCCTCCCGGAAGCGCGGGTCGGCATCAACGGCAGCAACCGCACGGGACAGCCTGGCCGCCGCGTCGGCGAATGCCGTGTCGTACGCCACCCCGCTGGCTGGGTCTGCTCCGGTCAGGTCCGCCCCGGTCAGGTCCGCCCCGATCAGGTCCGCGCTGCGCGCGAGCGGCTCATCACAGATGGCCAGCATCATGTCCGCGGGGAAACCAGCGCTGCGCAGGCACATGTCTCGCCACACACTCCAGGTCGTCCCCTCCAGCGGGACCCGGTGCGATTCAATCGCCTCACCCTGCGTCATTGCCCCAGCGTGCCCGTCACGGACTCCAGCGCCCACCTCGCCGATTGCGTATACCGAGAGGTCAACCCCGAGCAACCGGAAAGGTGCGGCGGCCTTTGCGCCATGCGAGCGTGATGACGCGGCCAGCAGCTAGCCGGTCGCTGATCCGCGCGCACACGCAGGCAAAGGAACGACGGAAAATGACGGAATCCTCGCTCGCGCTGGACCAGGAATCGACTCGGTACCCACTGTCTTTCACTCAGGAATGGTTCATCACCCTGGACCAGGGTGATGACGGCGGCACGTTCGGCCCCCGGTTCATGACGGTGAACGCGGCGCGCGTGACCGGCCACGTGGACCTCGCGGTCCTCCAGGGCTCGCTCGACGACGTGGTCGCGCGCCATGAACTGCTCCGCACCCTGGTGATCAGGGACGCCGATCCGCCGTATCAGATGGTGCTTCCGCCGTGCCGGGTGCCACTGGAGGTCAGGGACCTGCCGCCGACTACCGGCACGTCCCGGGACATGGTCGTGCAGGAACTGATCCTCGAGGCCGAGGCAGGCTCGATCAGCGCCCGCCAAGTACCGCTGATGAAGGCGCTACTGTGCAAGTTCGATAACCGCGACAGCGTCCTGCTCCTAACCGTGCACCACTCAGTATCGGATGGCTGGTCGATGCAGGTCATCTTCCGTGACCTCGGCGTGTTCTACGCGGCCCGGCGCACCGGCATCGCGGCGGTGCTGCCGCAGATCCGGCAATACCGCGAATACGCCGCCTGGCAGCGAGCCAACGCCACCAGCACCGCCGAGGACGGCGCGCCGGCCTACTGGCAGCACAAGCTTGACGGCGCGCGTGAATTCACGATGCCGAACGACCATAGGCACCCGGAGAGCTATTCCAGGCCCTACTCGATGCACGTCCACGACATCGAGTCCGAGGTCATGAACGCCGCTTCCGCTCTGGCCACGGCTACCCGCAGCACCCTGTTCACTGTCATGCTCTCGGCCTTTTACATCCTGGCTCACGAGCTCACCGGCAGCACCGACCTGGCGATCCGGGCCTTCACCGCAGGCCGGAACGAGGAGCAGTTCCAGGACACCATGGGGCTGTTCCTCAACTGCGTGCCCTTCCGTACCGACATCGCTGACCGCACGAGCTTCCGCGATATCGTCATGGCCACGAGGGAGACCTTCATCGACGCCATGGCGTACGAGCTCCCGGTCAACGTGATCGAGCAGGCGTTCCCCGACTTTACAAAGTCACGGGAGGACCTGCGGACATCACAGTTCATCATCGCCAATCAGCAGGGGCCACTCGGCGGCGGTCTGACCCACGCGATCGCCGAGGGCGCCCGGGTGGTAACCGAGCGGCCGTTGGAGGGGCAAGAGGTCCACGACATCCCGAGCGGCACGGTGTGGAACCTGTATGCGCGACCGTCCGGCGAGCTGTACGGAGAGGTGCTGTACAACCTCGACGAATTCGACGAGAGCACTGTGGCGGGCTGGACCGCCCGCCTGCGGCGGATCCTGGCCGGCGCCGTCCGCGAGCCTGACCGGGACTGGAGGCTGCTCGCCGGTCCCGCCTCGCGGCACGAAAGCCGCATGTAGGGCCCAGTTTCAGGTGCGGCCGGTGCCGGTGGCCAGAGGTGCGGGCCAGGTGGCGGGGTCGGACGGATCGGGCGGTGCGGTCCGGCAGATGATGTAGTGGCGCGGTGTGATAGCCGTAGGGTGGTGCGCGAGGGCGGCCATACAGCGGGCGTGTGCCTGTTCCGGTGTGTGGACCGTATCGGTGGCGGTCAGGTGGGCGACCAACGGGCGACCGCCAGCCGATGCGAAAACGTGGGCCACCGCGGGCGCGAGGGCGTCGTCCACCAGGCGCTGCACGTCGGTTACGTCCACCCAGCAGTGGTCGACCAGTATCCGGTGCGGGGTGTCAGCGAGGGGCTCCAGCCCGATCAGCCCGGGCATCCGGTCGGCGGGCACGTCACCGTGCGCGGCGGCCACCAGCAGGCGTTCGATGGCCAGCAGCACCGACTCCAGTTCGGCCCGCGGCACCAAGCCGGCGTCACCGCTCCACATGTCCAGCCGCAGGCAGCCATCGATCTGCTTGAGGCGGAACCTGATCGGCAATGCACTGACCGGCAGCGGGCGCCATCTCAGCTCGGTCCGGGCCAGCGCGACCTCGATTTCCTCGGGCTGGAACCCGACGCCCGCGGTGAGTCCGGACCACGATTCAGGGACGAGGTTGTTGAACCACGGGTCGGCGGAAGGCACGAGCAGGCCCCGTTCGTCCTCGACCAGTTTGTCCATGACGGCCTGCTTGAGGGTGTCGTGCCTGCCGTGCCGGCTCGCCTCCATCACCGCGGTCCAAGTGCGGCCGGCCAGCTCGTCGAAACTTCTCCCGGCGACCTCGACGGTGGCGAGGGAGGTCTGGGCCAGGCAACCGACGTAGTTCACTAGGTGGCGCTCGAAACGGTTGCTGGACGACACGGGGAACACCAGCTCCCGGTAGCTGGCGCGGCGGGCGACCACGGCGCAGATGGCCGCGAGCACGATGCTGGACCGGCTCGTCCGGGTGCGCGCCGCCACCCGCCGCACGGCCATCGCGGCGGCCACCGACCACAGCTCCACCGCCAGCGACTCGCCGCTGGCCCGGGCGCCCGGCAACGCGTACAGACAGCCGGGGATCCGCCGCGACTGCTCCCGCAGGTAGTCCAGTGCCGCGTCGGCCCTGCGCCGCTCGACCGGCGTCGCCTCCAGCTCGGCCTGGTCCAGCGGCTGGTGGCCGGGCCGCCCGGCCTGCCGTCGCGCGGGATCGCCCAGCAGGCCGGCGAAGTCGCGCTTGAGGATCTCGATTGAGCCGTTGTCCACCGCTATGTGCGTGAACGCGGCGGCGCATGCGATGACCCGATCGCCCGCGTCGGGAGCGATGGCCACCGCCACGCGCACCGGGCGCGGTCTCGGATCGGATGACTCGCGCAGCCACCGGACGAGCGCCTCGGCCGCCGCGGGGCGGTCCCGCGGTCCCCACTGTCCCTCGCCGAGCGAACAGACCTCCAGCAGCTGGACGCCGGCCCCCGCGACCTGCTGGCGCGGTGGCTCGCCGGGCACATAGGTGGTGCGCAGGGTCTCGTGCCGCGCGATCAGCGCCGCGGTCGCCCCAGCCACGTCGTCGACGGACACCACCGCTGGCACCGGGAGTTCGACGCACAGGATCGCGTAGAGGTGGTCTGGGTTTTTAATCAGCCAGTCGTAGAGGTCGAGCTGGCCCAAGGCGAGCGGTCCCTCGCCGGCCCGCTCCCCGGTGAACTCGACCGGGATCGACCGCATCGGGGTCAGCCGCAGGCGGCGCCGGCGCTGACTGGTTTCGGTTCCCGTGCTCATCGCTGGTCAGCCGAGCAGCTTGCGCAACGCGTCGGCCAGGTGCCCGTCCGTGCTGCATTCGTGTGTCCGCTGGTCAACGGTCGTCGGCAGGGCCGGGGTCCGCGACCGGCCGAAGACGTCGACCGGCCCGGTGTACGGCGATGGCCGCCAATCGCGCGCGGCGTCCCGGTTGGCCTGCCATACACGCAGCGAGCGCGCGGCGAACTCGGGTGCCACGTCGTGCGGTACCANNCAGGTCGGACGGTCCGGGCGGCTGCTGCAACCAGGACTCGGTGCCGGTGTCCAGTGTTTCCAGCAGTTCATGGTCGATCGCGGCCACGAGCCGCACGTCGTCGAGTCGGGCGGCCATCTCGTAGGCGATCGCCGCGCCGATGGCACAGCCGCCGAGCAGATAGGGACCGGTGGGACGTACCGCCCGGACCGTGTCGACGTAGGCAGCGGCCATCGCCGACACTGCGCGACGGGGTTCCGCATCGGAGTAGAGGCCGACCGCCTGGATGCCGAACACAGCGAGCTCCTCGCCCAGCGCATGGGCGAGCCCGCAGTACGGGCCGACCTGCCCGTGGTCAGGGTGGACCAGGAACAGCGGAGGACGGGTGCCGTCGCCGTCCTGGATCGCGACGAGCGGACCGGACAGCGGTCCGGCATGGCCGCGCAGCAGGGTGGCCAGGCGTTCCACGGTCGGGTGTTCGGTTAGCACGTTGAGCGGGAGCTGGACGCCGAACTCCACCATGACAGCGTCGACCACCCTGGCGGCGTCCAGCGAGTTGCCGCCGACGCCGAAGAAGTTCTCCCGGATCCCGACGGCGAAGCCGAGGACGTTCTGCCACTGCCGGGCCAGCCAGATCTCCGCCGGGTCCCTGGGGCGCTGGTAGCCGGTGTCGATCGTCTCGTTGAGGGCGGGGTTCATGGCAGGGTCGCACCGTTCTCGTGATAGGGGGCCAGCCGCCAGCGTTGGATCTTGCCGGCCGCCGACCGGGGGACCTGGTCGACGAACATGAAGTGCTTCGGGATCTTGTAGCCGGCCAGCCGTCGTCCGCAGTGCGCGGCGAGTTCGGCCTTGCGCACGCTCGCGCCGGGGCGCAGTACGATGTGCGCGGCGACCACCGACCCGAGCGTCTGGTGCGGCACGGCCACGGCGACCGCGTCGATGACTGCGGGGTGGTCCCGCAGCGCCGCCTCGACCTCGTCCGGGTCGACCTTCTCGCCGCCCACGTTGATGGTGTCGTGGTCGCGCGGTTCGAGGTAGAGATAGCCGTCCCGGTCCAGTCGGCCGTGGTCGCCGACCGTGGCGAACCCGTCCAGGGTGGTGCGGATGGCCTGGTCGTTGACGTAGTCGGCGCGGCTGACCCGCTGCGGGGTCCGCATGAACACGGTGCCGGTCGTGCCGGTCTGGACCGGGTTGCCGATGTCGTCCAGGATGCGGATCTGGGTGAGGAAGCCGCGGCCGACCGTGCCGGGCCGGGCCAGCCATTCGTCGCCGCGGACCAGCGTCACGCCGATCCCCTCGGTCGCGCCGTACAGCTCGTAGACCCGTTCCGGGCCGAGCAGATCGATCCAGCCGCGTTTGGTGTCCGCGTCGCAGCGGGCCGCGGTGTGCAGCATCGCCCGCAGGCTGGCGAAGCCCGCCGGGTCCGGGTCCGGCAGTCGCAGGATCTCCCGCATGTGCGCAGGGGTCAACTGCAGCCACTCGATGGCATACCGGCGCACCAGCTCGACCGTCCACTGCGGTGCGAAGAATGGCTGCAGGACGACGGTGTTGCTGTCCAGCAGGGCGTCGAGGAACGCGGTGAACGGGGCGGCATGGTACAGCGGCCCGACGATGAGCTGCCGCTGCCCGGTGCGCCAGCCAGTCTGCCGGATCACCACGGAAGGCGTCCAAGCCGGATCGTAGCGCAGTGGTCCCGGCCGGGCGGAGATCTTCGGAATGCCCGTGGTCGCGCCGGTGGCCAGCAGGTACGCAACGGCACTGAATTGGCCTGGGCCTTCGGCCGCGGCGCTGCCGTCGGCCGACGACTCGGGTCCGGTGGGCAAGTCCATCCGTTGCGGCCGGAGCTGGGCGTCCATCAGGAAGCAGTGCCCGAACCGCCGGCCCAGCAGGCCCAGCAGGGCGTCCCGCTCGGCCGGCGGGGTGCCCGGGTTCAGCGGGAAGACCGGCACCTCGGCCGTGAGCGCCGCCGCGATGCCGATGGCCGCGGGCAGGGTATTGCCAGCCGACACGACGGCGCACGACCGCGTGCGCCGGTCCAGGGCCGCGCCCAGTGCGTCGGCCACGTCCGCGACCCGGCCGGCGAATTCCCGCCAGGACAGGACCTGCTGGGCCAGGTCAGTGTCGAAACCGACGAGGGCCGTCCGGTCCGGCTCAGCACGGGCGATGTCGGCGATCCGGCGGCGCACGGACAGGGTCATCGTTACCGCAGGATCTCTGCCAGCTGGCGGACACTGGCCGCGCTCATGAACTCATACACATCCAGCGGCCGGCCGAACTCCGTCTCGATGGCGGCGATGATGCTCAGGACGGACAGCGAGTCGCCGCCCAGTTCCAGGAAGTCGTCGTTCACGCCGACCGACCGCACGTTCATCTTCGCGGACCAGATCGCCGCCAGCCGCCGTTCCACGTCATCGCGCGGATCCTCGAACAAGATGCACCGGCCCTCGGCCACGGCCGAGGCGAGATACCCGGCGTCCACCGCGCCGTCCGTCATCGGCATGTGCTCCACGATCAGCACGCCGGCCAGTCCGCTGTCCTCCCCCAGCTCTCGCCGCACGTGGTTGCGCAGGATCGGCCCGCTCACGTACCCGGACAGCTCGGCGGCCGCGATGGCCACGTCCCGCCCGTCACAGCGCACAATCGCGGTCTCGGCCCGGCGGACACCGGGGTGTGCGGACAATACCTCGGATATCTCAGGCAGGGTCACCACGGATGCTCTCCTGTCAGCAAATCGGTGACGAGTTCGTGCACTCGGGGGGCCCGCAACAGGTCGGCATGGCCGATGTCGAGCACGATGGTTCGCGCGCCCTCCACCGGCGGCTCGTAGCCGGCCGAGCACAGGAACAGCGGGGTCGTCGTGCGCATGTCGAACCCGCCCTCGCTCGCCAGAAGCAGGTAGTCGAGGTAGGCGGTGAACGCGCCGGTGAGTTCCTGGCGGAGGAACTCGTGCACGGACAGCCGGTCGGCGACCGCGCGGATCAACCGGTCGTACCGGTCGGTCAGGGCCGCCGCGATCCGCGGCAGGTCGTCCGGATACGTCTCCACCAGCTGCTTCGACAGGCCGCGGGCGTCCGCCAGCTCGTCCGCGGTCAGATGCCTGGCGTTGGACTCCAGCGCCGACACGAACTGGCTGGCCAGCGAGCCATTAGTCGTAGAAACGGCGTCGAAGAGCAGGACCATGGGCGGCGGCGCAGCCGCGGCGATCGCGTCGGCGAGGCGGGTGGCCATCGCGGTACCGGCGCAGTATCCCAGCACAGCGCGCACCGGGCGGCCGGTGGCCAGGAGCTCATCCGCCCAGCGGTCAACGCATGCCGCCAGCGGGCCGGCGCCGGCCTGCCTGAAGTGGAGGAAGCAGGCATCGGCCGCCACCCCGTCGGCCAGCTCCGCGAAGCCCGCCGCTGCCCGCCCTCCCGGAAAGTCCAGGCAGAGGACGAGATCGGGTCCCCGGTCGGACAGTTGCCGCCAGTCAGTCAGCTCCATCAACCGGACCTCCATGGGAGTCCATGACCGTCGCCAATGTCTGGTAGTCGACCTTTCCGCCGGGTGTCCTGGGGAGACGGCCGACGTGCCGGAAGACCACGTGCCGGCTCGGTACCCCGAGCACCTCGACCAGTTGCCGGCGCTGCTGTTCGTGCACGGCCGCGTCGCCCGCGCCGACCAGGTGCACCACGTCGTCGGCGCCGCAGATCACCGCGGCGGGGTGGCCCGGCCGTTCCACCATCCGCTCCAGGTCGTCCAGGCTCGTGCGGACGCCGAACACCTTGACGATCCGCTTGGCGCGGCCGGTCAGGTACAGGTAGCCCTCGCGCAGGTACCCGAGATCGCCGGTGTCCAGAACGTCCACCTCGGGGCCGCGGCACAGGTCCGCGCGGGTGCTCGCGTAGCCAAGCATGACGCCGGGGCCGCGGTAGTGGACCGCGCCCTCACCGGGCACGGCCCGCGCGTGGACCGGCGCTGGCCGGATCGTGATAGTGCCTCCCGGGACCGCGGTGCCGACCGATCCTAGGTGGCGCGGCAGGTTGGCCGGGTCCAGGCAGGCAATCCGGGAGGTCGCCTCAGTCTGGCCGTACATCACGAAGAACCGGCCGTCTCGCTGGTCCATCAGCCGTGCCAGCCGCATGGTCAGGTCGTCACCCAACCGCGCGCCCGCCTGGGTCATCGTCCGGATCTTGCTGCGGCCCAGCAGGTTGACGTGCGCCGGGCCGAACGCCGCGTAGGTCGTCGGCACCGCGGCGAACGACGTGGCATCCGAGCGGACCAGGCGGTCCCACGTCGCCAATGACAGCGGCGACCGGTCGCCCAGCACGACGCCCGCGCCAGCCAGCAGGTGGCTGTTCAGCACGGACAATCCGTAGGCGTGCGTGATCGGCAGCGTGGTCGGGGCACGTTCGGCCGCGGTGATGCCCAGCGCGCGGATGATAGCGGCGGTGTTGCCGGCCAACCCGGAATACGACAGCCGTACCGCCTTGGGGCTGCCGGTCGAGCCCGACGTGCCGAGCAGCACTGCCATGCCGATGTAAATCTCACCGGCCGGCCGACTGTTTCGCTGGAAGACCGCTGTACCAGCGATCGGTTCCGCGGCCGGACGGTAGCCGAGATCGGTCAGCTCGGTCCCGGAGCCGGGTGCCGGAACGACAAACTCGGGTTGGTATGCCGAGAGGATCTCATCCGAGGCGGGCAGAAACGCGACGGCGTGCCCCAGGCGCAGCGCGGCAAGATAAGCCAGCAGCGTGGGCAGATCGCGGTCTCCCGCACACAGCACCAGCGCCTTGCCGTCATGGCGCAGCACCCGTTCGGATTCGCCGACCAATCCGGCTAGCTCACCGTAGGACAGTGCGGTATTACCTTCGAGGTGTACAGCCGCGGAGGCCGGCCGCGCGTTGTCGTGGCCCACGAGATCCAGCGTCGCCAGCGCCATGGGCACCATATCGACCAACATACGCAGACGGCCGCGGACAGCCCCCTCCGAGATTGCCGATCGTCGTGGTGGTCGTCGCGGCGATCCTGACCAGCGGCGGAATGGGCGAGGCGGCGCTGACGGGCACCGGTCCTGGCAGCCCCGGGTCAGCAGTCAGCACTTCAGAAGTTCCTGGCGCGGGGATCCGCGGGTACGGTCTGACGACGTGCGTCCGTAGGCGGGGAGGTGTGATGCCAGCAGGCAGGTCCGGCAGCGGCAGGTGGATCCGGGGCTACCGCCGGGTGCCGGGCGGCGTGCCCTTGTTCTGTTTCCCGCACGCGGGTGGCGCGGCGAGCTATTTCCATCCGTGGTCGGCGGCGCTGGCCCCGGGCATCGAGGTGCTGGCCGTGCAGTACCCGGGCCGTGAGGACCGCGCCGCGGAACCCTGCCTCACCACTATCGCGGACCTGGCGGACCAGATTTATGCGGCCCTTGGCCCGTCGCTGCCCGGGACGTTCGCGTTCTTCGGCCACAGCATGGGCGCGATCCTCGCCTTCGAGGTGGCGCGCCGGATCGCCCGGGAGGAAGGCCGCGGGCCGGCGCACCTGTTCGTGTCCGGCCGACCGGCCCCGCCACGGTACCGTCACCGCAACCTGCACCGGGCGGGGAATCCCGCGCTCATCACCGAACTCCGCTCGCTCGGCGGCACCGACCCGCGGATCCTGCAAGACAGCGAGGTGCTGGAGCTGATCTTGCCGGCGATGCGCGGCGACTACACCGCCAGCGAGACCTACCGGTTCGCGCCCGGGCCCCCGCTGTCCTGCGACATCACCGCGATGACCGGCGACCGCGACGCGCTGAACACCACACAAGACGCAGCTGCGTGGTCCGCGCATACCACCGGAGCGTTCAATCTGCGGGTCTACCCGGGCGGCCACTTCTATCTCGATGACTGCCGGGCACAAGTGCATGAGCTGATCTCGTCATCCCTCGCGGGCAGCGCCGCCAGCCCGTCCTGACACGCCAGCATCGGCAGGCATCCAGCGCTCCGCATGCCGAGTTCGACGTAACGCCTGGCCTGCTCACTCCCGTGGCCCGCTACCGCAAGACATCCCCGTAGCAGTCCGGCGTGTCGGCTCGCGCTAAGACGTCCGACTCGATATCGTATTTGATAGAA
>PLIQ01000536.1 GCA_003140115.1 Actinomycetota bacterium
GGGGGCTGAGGCACGGGGGGCTGAGGCACGCACCACGGCCGTTCGGGATTAAAGCTCTTTCTGCCGAACGGACGGTGGCGTGACGCGGCCGTCCGGGGCGTCCGCGGTGCCGGCGCCGCCTTCGGCCGCCCCGAGCAGGGCCAGGAACGGGCCGACCCGGAGCCCCTCCTGGGCGGAGTGCCGGAAGAGGCTGTCGTGGTTTATGGTGTACCTGGTGCGTCGGCCGGCCCGGGTCCGGGTCAGGTAGCCGGCGGCCTCGAGGTCGGCCACGATGGCCTGAACGGTGCGCTCGGTCAGCCCGACCACGGCGCTGATGTCCCGGATCCGGGCTTCGGGGTCGCGGGCGATCTCCACCAGGACGTGCCCGTGCCCGGTCAGGAGGGTCCAGGCGCCGCCGTTCTCGCCAGGGTCGCTCATACCATCTGATCATATACTCGCGAGAGGATTATCGCGAGTATATACACATGAAATTTTTCTCGCGTTTCTCTTGACACATGTCGTTCCGGCGCCGATCCTGATGGTGCGATCGGGTGACCGGTCCGGGTCATGGGAGGTGCTGCAGATGCGTGAGGTCAGCTATCCCGTCGAGCTGGTCCGGGGCGTGCCGGTGGTGGCGGCGCCCGAGGAGATCGACATCACCAATGCCGCCGGGCTGCGGACGGCGCTGCTCAAAGCGGCCGAGCACGACGCGGCCGGGGACGAAGCGGACGGGTTTGAGGCGGGCGGGCATCGGACGTTCGTGGTCGACATGACCCGGACCCGGTTTTGCGACTCGGCGGGGATTGCGGCTCTGGTGGGTGCGCACAAGCGGGCCCAGGCCGAGGGCGGGCGGGTGCTGCTGGCCGTCTCGGGCACGGCCGTACCGCGCATCTTCGAGCTCACCGGGATCGACCGCATCATCCCCAGTTTCACCAGCCTGGAAGAGGCGCTGGCGGAAACGCTCGCGGGGACCGGCCCCTTGCCGTTGGCGGATTTAACTGAGCATGCTGCGGTAGACGGCGATCAGGGCCGCCTTCTGTTCCTCGCTGAGGCGCTTGTCGGCGCGGATCGAATCCTCGGTCGGCGGGGGCGCTTGAAGGCTGGGGCCCGCTTCCGCGATCCCGCCTGCCGCGTCGGCCGCGACCTTGTCGATGAGGCCGGCCTGGGCCATCAACGTCTCCGCGGAAACGTTGAGCGCGTCGGAGATCTGCTTGAGCACGCGCACCGAGGGCTGGTGCAGGCCGCGCTCGATCTGGCTGAGGTACGGGTTCGACAGGTGCGTCAGTTCCGCCAGCTGCCGTAGAGACAGGTTGGCCATCCGGCGCTGAGTGCGGATGAAGGCGCCGAGCGCCTCCCGCTGGGGCTGCCACGGGTCCTGCACGGTCACCTCCTGGTTTTCGCAAACTATAGTACGCGGCAGCGCCGGGCTGCCGGTGCTGCCGCGTACGGGATCGAATCGATTACTTGCTGGCCTTGGGCTTGCTGTCCTCGCCGGACGGCAGCGCGGCCATGGCCTTCACCACGTCCTCGGCGAACTTGCGCTGGCCGGCCAGCAGCTTCTCGGCGAAGTCGTAGGCGCTGGCCACGACGTCTTCCGGCTTGGGCAGCTTGTCGGCAAGCGGCACGTTCACGGACGGCAGCTTGGGGGTGATGGACTGGACAGTCTCGACCCAGGTCTTGATCGCCTCGACGACGGTCTCCTGGCTCTTGCGGACGGTGTTCAGGATCTCGTCCTGCACTTGCTGCGGGCTAGTCATGGTCTGTTATCTCCTTTTCGGTTCGCTCTTTGCTAACTATACCAAGCATTGGGTTGGGATGTCAAGCGGTTCGCTTGGCATACATAGCAGGGCGCGGAGCGGGGAGCGGAGCCGGGGCGAGGAGCGGGCGTCGTTGCCTTGGCTAACCATCGTGAGATTCAGCTGGGACCTGATCGAGATATGCCGGTCCTAGGGGTTTGTCATACCCAGCCCTAATCTTGGGGTATCTAGCGATGCAGCAAGGTGCGGAGGTTGACGATGCGACGCCTGTGGATGTCTGCCCTGCT
This sequence comes from Actinomycetota bacterium, assembly GCA_003140115.1. The sequence goes on from PLIQ01000536.1 coordinate 2,024, forward strand.
TGCGCCGGTACTGGCGCTGGCGGTACCGGCCGTGGCCCTGGCTACGCCGTCGGTCCCCGCGGCGCGGACGGCGCCGGCCGCCGCGGCGGGCCTGCAGGTCGGCCAGCACGGCTTGTCGGTCAGGGCGCTGCAGCGCCGGCTGGCCGCGCTGAAGTACTACCCGGGNNCGCTGGCTCACCCGCGGGCGCCGCGGGTGCTCGACGCCGCCGCCGGGTCCAACCGGATCGAGGTCAACCTGGGCATCGAGGTCCTCGTCCTGTACCGCCACAACCAGATCCAGCTGATCAGCCACGTCTCCTCCGGCGGCGGATACTACTACTGCTCGCCCGGCGGCGGCTGCGGCGTGGCCATCACGCCGACCGGCAACTTCCGCACCCTCTCGTTCTTCCCCGGCTGGATCTCGGTGCCGCTCGGGTACATGTACAACTCGGTGTTCTTCCTCGGCACCTCGTACGCGATCCACGGCGACACCGACGTTCCGCTGGCGCCCGTCTCGCACGGCTGCGTCCGGATTCCCATGGACATCGCGAACTTCTTCCACACGCTGGTGAAGATCCCCGGCGAGCCGGTGATCATCCGCCGCTGACCGGGCCCTAGCTGACCGGCTCGGCCGCGGCTGTCGGCGGCGGGGCGGGCTGCTGTCCGTGGACCTCGGACAGCGACCGGGACAGCTGGATGCAGCCGATGGTGACCGCGATCACGGCGGCGATCTCGACCACCAGCAGCCAGCCGCCGGTCTGGACGTTCTCTCCGTAGACGGTTACCCCGAAGGAGGAGCTGATCAGCGCGTCGCCCAGGGTGAGCGGCGGCTGAACGGCGACCAGCGACCCGGCCTGCAGGCCGTTCTGCAGCAGGAACAGCGCGCCGACCCCGGCCACGGCGGTCGCGTACAGCTGCCACGAGCCGAAGAACGCCCCGGCCCCGCGCGGCAGGGCCGACACCGCGCTCTTCAGCAGCGTCGCGGTCAGCGCATAACCGCACGCGGCCGCGAGCCCGAACGCCGCCGCCCGCGCGTTGCCCCGGGCCCGCGCGCCCACGCTGATCACCACCGCCTCGAAGGCGCCGGTGACGATCAGGGCGGTGACCCAGACCTTGGTGCTGGCGTGGTCCGATCCACCTGACGGCGCGGCGGCGGCCAGCCCAGCTCCCAGGCTGACCGTGACCAGGCCCACCGCGTACCAGGTCAGCCGGGGCAGCCGGCGGTGGTTCACCCGGCTGGCCACCAGCAGGGTGAACGGCAGCTCGATGATGAAGATGGGCTGTACCAGCGCCACCGGGCCGGTGTCCAGCGCGATCGCCTGGCAGACCGCGGCCAGGATGACCATCCCGATCCCAGCCAGCCAGACCTTGCGCCTGATCAGGTAG
>PLIQ01000178.1 GCA_003140115.1 Actinomycetota bacterium
GCACAGCGGGCGGCAGGGCCTGATAGCGCGGGTCGGCGGCCTGCGACGACAGGGCCTCCGCATCGAGCGGCGGCGGCGGCACGTCGTAGGAGCGGCGCCAGAGCGTGACCTGCTGCTCGCCGTACTGCTGGAATACCTCGGCCTTGTCCCGGCCCTGCAGCGCGCCGTAATGCCGGCCGTTGAGCCGCCAGGACCGGCGCACCGGGATCCACTCGCGGTCCGCCGCNNCCGGCCGCGTTCCACTCGCTCTGCCCGTGCCGCAGCACGACCAGGCGATACGGAAAGCCGTGCGTGCTCATGGCTCGTCCAGCACGGCCAGGCCGGGCAGGGTCTTGCCCTGGACGAACTCCAGGCTGGCGCCGCCGCCGGTGGAGATGTAGCCGAACGCGCTGTCGCGGAAGCCGAGGGTGTGGATGGCCGCTCCGGTGTCGCCGCCCCCGAGCAAGCTGAACGCCTGGCTGCTGGCCATGGCCGAGGCGACCGCCCGGGTACCGTTAGCGTACGGGGCCAGCTCGAAGACACCCATCGGGCCGTTCCAGAAGACCGTCCCGGCGGCGCGGATGCTGGCGGCGAACAGCCGGGCGGACTCCGGGCCGATGTCCAGGCCCATCTGGTCCGCTGGAATGGCATCGGCGCTGACGACCTCGTGCGGCGCGTCGGCGTCGCATCCGGCCGCCACGACGAGGTCGGGCGGCAGCACGATCTCCGCGCGTGCCTGGGCGGCCCGATCCAGGTACCCGCAAGCCGGGTCGACCTGGTCGGCTACCAGCAGGGACGTCCCGACCTTGTGGCCCTGAGCGACGAGGAACGGGAAGGCCATGGCCCCGCCGATGAGGATCCGGTCGGCCACGCCGATCAGGTCGTCGACTGCTTCGAGCTTGTCCTCGACCTTCGCGCCGCCGAGCACGACCACGTAGGGTCGCCGGATGTCCGCGGTCAGCCGCCGCAGCGCGGCGACCTCGGCCCGGACCAGGTAGCCGGCGGCATGCGGCAGGCGCCGGGCGATGTCGTAGACGCTGGCCTGCTTGCGGTGCACGACGCCGAACCCGTCCGAGACGTACAGGTCGGCCAGCGCGGCGAGCTCGTCGGCGAACAGGCCCCGCTGCGTGTCATCCTTGCTGGTCTCCCTCGCGTCGAAGCGCAGGTTCTCCAGCATGACCAGGCCACCGGGCCGCAAGGCCGAGACGGCGGCNNCGGCCGAGGTGAGCGCAGATGATCACCTCGGCGCCGTGGTCGAGTAGGGCGGTCAGGGTCGGCAGAGCGCCCCGGATCCGGCCGTCGTCTGTGATGCGCGTGCCGTCGAGCGGCACGTTGAGGTCGTCACGCACCAGCACCCGCTGCCCTGCGACCGCGAAGTCGTCGATTGTCCTCATTACGAGCTCTCCTTCGACCGACGCTGAAGAACGGGCTCCGGGCGGTTTCCCGGACTCCAGCTCCCAGCCTGATGCGCCGCCTGTCCGGCGGTCAGGGCCGTTCGCCGCCATTGCGAGGGACTTTCGTCGGTAGTGCCTCAGCCTGATCAGCCGCTGGAGGGAACGATGGCCACTGGTCCGCGGGCGTGGTCGAGCAGGGCGTGCTGGACCGAGCCGATGCCCGGATCGCCGTGCCGCCCGATCACGACCAGATCGGCGCGGGCTGAGTAGTTCGCCAGCATACGGGCCGGGTGGCCGTGGATGACATCGTGACGGACCCGCACGTCCGGGTACTTCTCCCGCCATCTGTCCAGGGCGGCCGACAGGCTCAGGGCCGTGGGCTCATCGGAGAGTTGCTCGAGGTGGAACGGCGCGTGCGTAACGTCTTGATCGACCGGCGCGGGCAGCGCGGGCGGGAACCAGGACCAGGCGTGCACGGCCACCAGGTCGGCGTGGCGCGCGGCCGCCTCCTCGAATGCGAACGTCAGCGTTTCGCCCGCGTTCTCCGGATCGCCGATGCCGACGACCACTTCCTGATGGACGGCCATGGTCGCCTGCCGGACCACGATCACCGGGCATGCCGCGCGGCTGGCCGCGTACCGGCTCACGGAGCCGAGGATCATGGCCGCGAAGCCGCCCGCTCCGCGGGCCCCGACCACCAGCATGGTGGCGCCCGCGCCGCTGCTCGCCACGCCCAGGGCCGGCAGCCCGGACAGCAGATCTGTGGTGATCTGTAGGCCGGGGGCTACCTCCTCGGCCCGGGCGACAGCCCTCTCGAGGGCCCGCGCGGACACACCGCGCAACGCGTCGGCGACCGTCGCGGCAGAGACCTGGTAGGCGCGCATCCGTGGCACCAGCGCGGGCGCCGACACGATACGCAGCGGCAACCCGTGCCGGGTCGCCTCCATGGCGGCCCGCTCCACGGCCAGCAGCGATTCTTCGGATCCGTCCGCTCCCACGACGACTGGCTTGGCAGCCATGGTCCAGCCTCCCTCTACACCGTGCCCGCGGACCTGGTCATGTTGAGCGCGGGACTCCGTCATCAGTGCACGGCCGCCGAGTAGCCGGAACGGGCGATCAGCCTGATCCGGGTTGCCTGCAACCGCTCGGCCAGGACGCGGGTGATGCGCCGGTCGAGCTCGTATCCCAGTTCGTGGTCGGCGGCGCAGCGCTCCCGCACTACCGGCGCGTCGAATTCGAAGGCTTGCACCGCGGTGGCGGCCACCGCGCCGAACGCCCACTGGTACGGCGGGAACAGCCACGACCAGCCCAGCAGTTCGCCTATGCCGATGGTCTCGATGACCACCGGGCCCTCGCCCGGGACATGCAGGTCCAGCGACACGTGACCGGACTGGATCAGCCAGAACCGGGCGGCGTTGCCGCCGTCCTCGAAGAGCCGGTACCTGGCCGGGAAGCTGACGGCACGAGCCGCCTCGGCGAGCACGCTCAGCTGGTCACGGGACATGCCGTGCAGGAACGGGTGCGCAGCCAGCGCCGCCGCATTGACGTCGATCATGGGACATCACCGCCCGGTTTTCATCTTGGTCCGCTCAGTCTTGACGGTGCGCGTGCTCCCGGCCAGGGCCGTAAGTCACCCACCGGCCAGGACCATGGGACTGCAGCGGCAGGCGGGGGAGTGCGGCGCCGTCTAACCGACCAACGTCCCGGCCGGATAGGCCAGAGGCCACTCGCCGCCGGGCTGCACACCGCTGAAGCTGACGACATGAAGGGCGCAAAAGCCCCGCACAACAGCCGAATCAGAATTCGAGGAGGTGGAGCGACGTCTGCGGTCTGGCCCTCGAAAGCCTGGCCAGCGGCGCCGTGATCCCGATGAGCGTGAGCTACATACCCAGGCAGGAACTCGCGAGGACCAGGGGGCAGGACGAAGACAACGGACCGCGGCGAAGCGAGCGCGCCTGGCCGTCACCACCCGATCCAGGTGACTTGAGCAAGCGGGTCGCGCAGCGGCGTGCCGAATTGCACCTGAGCGAGGCGCAGGTGGCTGTCCGGGCCGGGATGAGCCTGCGCTACCTGGAATACGTGGAGAGATATCCGGCCCACCCCGACCCCACGGCGCTGCGCCGGCTCGCCGCTGCGCTGCAGACCACGCCGGCCGCCCTGCTGGGGGCCGGAGGCCAGACGCCGCCCGGATACGGTCGCCTGGGTGGCCCGCCCGTAATCACCAAGCTCACGTCGGCCGAGTGCCGGCGGCTGATCGCGGCGGGCGGCATCGGGCGGATCGCGTTCTGCACGACCTCGGGTCCGGCCGCGCTTCCGGTCAACTTCGCCACAGTGGCGGGCACCATAGTCGTCAGGACCGGCGAGGGCACCGCGGTCGACGGACACGCCGGCGAGCGGGTCGCGTTCGAGGTCGACCATATCGACGAGGCGCTCAGTCAAGGCTGGAGCGTCCTCGTACGCGGCCAGGCGCACCGCGTCGTGCATCCGGCCGAGCTCGAGATCGTCCGGCGTGACGCCGCGATCTGGCCGTGGCCCGGCGGTGACCGTGACGTCTACGTGCGTATCATCCCGGATACCATCACCGGCCGCCGGATCGAGAGCCGCTGATTCCGACTACAGCTAACGGGGCCGCCCCACCAGGGACGGCCCCGCCGCTATATTCCGTTACAGCTGCTCGCCGACGAGAGCGGCCAGGTCGGCCAGTCGGCTGGTGTAACCCCACTCGTTGTCGTACCAGCCGAACACCTTGACCAGTCGCCCGGACGCCTGGGTCAGCTCTGAGTCGAACACGCACGACGCGGAGTCGCCGATGATGTCGCGCGAGACGATCGGGTCGGTGCAGTACCGCAGGACGCCGCCCAGCGGGCTCTTCGGGTCGAACGCCGCGGTGGCGAACGCCCGGTTCACCTCCTCGGCAGTGACGTCCCGGCTGAGCACGACCGCGAGGTCGGTCAGCGAGCCGTCCTCCACCGGGACGCGGATGGCCACGCCGTCCAGCTTCCCGGCCAGGTCCGGGATGACCTCGCCGGTGGCCCGGGCCGCGCCGGTCGTGGTCGGGACGATGCTGGTCGCCGCCGACCGGGCCCGGCGCAGGTCCTTGTGCGGCCCGTCGAGGAGCATCTGGTCCCCGGTGTAGGCGTGGATTGTGGTCATGAAGCCCTGCACCACGCCGAACGCGTCATGCAGCACCTTGACCATAGGAGCCACGCAGTTGGTGGTGCAGGACGCGTTGGAGATCACGTCGTGCCGGACCGGGTCGTAGGCGCCCTCGTTGACCCCGATCACGACCGTCAGGTCGACGCCCTTGCCGGGAGCCGAGATCAGCACCTTCCGCGCACCGCCCTTCAGGTGCAGGGCCGCGCCGTCTCGGGTAAGGAACTTGCCGGTCGACTCGATGACCACGTCCGCGCCGAGCGTGGCCCAGTCGATCCCAGCCGGGTCACGCTCGGCCAGCACGGGGATCGGGTCCCCGGCGACGATCAGCGCGTCGTCGGTGTGCTCCACCGTCCGGCCGAGGCGGCCGTAGGTAGAGTCGAAGGCCAGCAGGTGCGCCATCGTCCTGGCGTCGGTGATGTCGTTAATCGCGACCACCTGCAGGTCAGTGCGCTCCAGCGCCAGGCGCGTGAACGCGCGCCCGATGCGGCCGAAGCCGTTGATTCCCACTTTTACAGTCATGTGAGCTTCCTCCTCATGGGTGCTTCCACCAGCAGCCTGCGCAGGCGAGGACCCCCGCGGATACCGCCAATGGGCACCTAAGCCCGGGACCATCGGCCCTTGGATCGCGACCAGACGGGCACAAGGTCCCGGCGGGTAAGACCCCGCGAATGAAGGACGGAGGTCCTGTGGTGCTGGTGACGTCTGGCCGTGCTGCGGGTGCGGGGGTGGCCGGGAGACTTCGAGTTGAAAGGTCAATGACGCGGGACGGCAAGCCCGGGCCCGCACCGACAAGGAGGCATTACGATGCGCC
>PLIQ01000302.1 GCA_003140115.1 Actinomycetota bacterium
CGGTCTGTGGCCGCCGTCGCGCTTCGGCCAGGCTGTCCCGTAGGTAGGTTTCGGCCGCGGTGGCGTCTCCGGCCCGCGCGGCGAGCATACCGAGCACGTTGAGCGCCTGGGCCGTCGCGCCGCGGTCGGCCGCGCCCCGGGCTGACGACAGCGCGGCCCGGCCGAAGGCGGCCGCCTGCTCGGTATCGCCCCGCCGGTACGCGACCACCGCCCGGTCGGCCTCGGCCCGGGCCAGGCGGCCCGGCTCGGCCCCCGCGACCAGCTCGGTGACCACCGCGAGGTGCGCCTCGGCCAGGTCCCAGTCGCCCAGGCGATGATGCACGTCGGCCAGCTTGTGCTCGATGCCGGCCTGCACGGCGAGGTCGCTCGCCGAGGCGCCTTCGTCGTCGTCGGCCCCGTCGCTGGCGTCGGCCCCGTCGCTAGCGCCCGCTCCGGCCAGCGCCGCCGCGGTCTCGAACTCCGCCAGCGCCTCACGGTAACGGCCGAGCACCACCAGCACCTCGCCCAGCGCGATCCGCCCGGGCAGCTGCGGATAGCCGAGCGCCAAGGCGCGGACCAGGTGCGCGTGCGCCTCGGCGTGCGCGTACAGGTCCCTGGCCGACTGCGCTGCACGCCACCACCACTGCGCGGCCTCGCCGTCCCGGCCGGCCAACTGCAGGTGGTCGGCCACCGTCGCGGCCCGGGTGGTGGCCGGGTCCCGCTCGTACCGCCGGGTCAAGATATCCGCCGCCCGGCCGTGCAGCAGCCGGCGCCGGGCCAGCGTCGCCGACTCGTAGGCGGTCCGGCGCAGTGCCTCGTAGGGGAACCCGTAGGAGGGCGCCTCGCCCGCGGCCGGCGGGGGGATCTCGGTCAGCAGCGACCGGGCCAGCGCCTCGTCGATCGCCTCGACGATCTCGTCCTCGCCCCGCCCGCTGACCGCGCGCAGCAGGTCGGCGTCGTTGTCGCTGCCGAGCACCGCGGCGCCGGTCAGCATCTGCCGGGTCGGCTCGCTGACCGCCTGCAACCGGGCCCGCAGTAGGTCCCTGACGCTGGCGGGCGGCCACCAGTCGGCCGTCGGCGGGCCCTGCCCGCCCGGTTCGTCCCCGGCCGACCGCAGCGCCTCGATGTACTCGCGGACCAGCATCGGCAGCCCGCGCGTCTCGGCCATCAGCTGGTCCACCTCGACCCGCGGCATCCCGTCCAGGTCCAGCAGCGCGCCGATCGCCTCGGGCCCGAGCAGGCCCGGCTCGATCATCTCGCCCAGGGACTGGTCCTCGGCCTCGCCGAGTGCGGTGCGCAGCACCCGCAGCCGCCCGGCCTGCTCGGCCTGCCAGCTCAGCACCAGCAGCAACGGCCAGTCGGTCAGCCGCCGCACCAGGTAGGCGAGCAGCCCGAGCGAGGAACTGTCCGCCCACTGCACGTCCTCCACCACCAGCACCCCGGCCGGCCCCGCCGGAGCCCCGCCCGGTCCCGCCGGAGCCCCGCCTGGTCCCGCCGCAGCCCCGCCCTTGGTCGCGGCCAGCAGCGTGTCGGCGATCGCCGCGTACAGCCGGGTGACGGCCACCGGGCTGTCCAGCGCGGGAGCCACCGAGTCCGGATGGGCCGCGGCCAGGGCCGGCACCAGGCGCCCCGCCATCGCGGCCGTCTGCGCCGGGAGCATGTCCGGAAGATCCGGCCGCACCGCCAGCGCCGTCCGCAGCAGGTCCGCGGCGAGCACGAAGGGCAGCGCCGTCTCGCCGTCGTAGCAGCGGGCGGCCAGCACCACGGCCGGCCGCGGCGGCTGTGTCGCTTCGGTCCGGAACTCGGTGATCAGCCGCGTCTTCCCGCTGCCCGCCTGCCCGGCGATCGCCACCACCCGGCCCGCCGTGCCGGTCGCCCGCCACGCAGCGCGCAGCGCGGCCAGTTCGGCCTCCCGCCCCACCAGCGGCCAGATCCCGGCTGCGCCAGAAACCTCGAGCGCCCCGACCGGGGGCTCGGGTGCTGCGGCGGCTGGCGGCTCCGCGGCCCGGACCACCGAAGGCGCGGGCGGCGGTCCCAGCCGCCCGGCCCGTACGTCGTCGTACAGCCGGGTCGTCTCGGGCAGCGGCCGGACGGCCAGGTCCCGGTCCAGCACGCGGACCAGGGACCGGTACTGCCGCATGGCGGCCGAACGCTGCCCGGCCCAGCCGTGCAGCCTGATGATGGCCTGATGGGCGGGCTCGTGCAGGGGATCGAGCTGCAGCCAGCGCCGGGCGTGCCCGGTGGCCCGCTCCAGATCGCCCTCCGCGATGCACGCCGCCACCAACCGCTGGAGCCCGCGGGCGAGCGCCTGCCGCAGCCCCTCGGCCACCGCCGCCTGCCACTCCTCGAAGTCCGGGCAGCCCCGCAGGACGAAGCCCGACAGGAAGTCATCCCGGTACAGCTGGACCGCTCGCTCCAGGGATTCGGCGTCGGACCGCGCGATCAGCGCCTCGAATTCGGGCACGTCTACCTGCACCGCGCCGAGCTCCAGGCTCACCGCGGCCCGGCTGATGGTCAGGCCCGCGCCCATCACGGCGGCGCTGACCGACAGGGTGCGGCGCAGCGAGGCGCGGCCCTTGGTGCCGTCAGCCTCGGGCCAGAGCAGGTCAGCGAGTTGCTCGCGGCTGTGCTCGCGTCCGGTCACGGCGAGCAGCGCCAGCAGCGCGACGGCCTTCCTGGTGTCGAAGGTGACCGGGAGACCGTCGCGCAGCACAACCGGCGGGCCGAGCAGTTCGAGCCGCAAATCGGTCATCTGGATGCTCCCACGGGCTCACCGTAACGCATGGCCGTAAAAAAACACGCCGGAAGACTTGACGGCCGTAACGATCCCGTATCGCAATCTTTCTAGGCTGATGACGCGTCGCAAGACGAGCCGCGAACCCGGAGTGTGATATGACGCAACAGGTGGGGAGTACCAGCGGGACGGCACCGGCGTCCCGCGGGGCCGAGGTAACGTCCGGGGGGGCACCCGGAACAACGCAGGCTGACTGGCCAGAGCCGGGCAGCACCCAGCCGGCCGGCACCGAGCCGGCCAGCCCGCAAGACGCCAGCACCGAGCCGGACGGCCCCGCGGACGGCTCTGCCGCCGCCCGCAGGCGCAACTGGCTGCGCCGTTCGCCGCCGACCGCCGCCGACGTCGTGCCGATCGCGCCCAGCGTGGTGGCCGCCGGGCCCGAGCTGGACCTGGCCTCCAACGATCCGCTGATCGGGTACCTGCTCAGCTCGGCCAGCGCGGTGGACATCACCACCTTGCAGCTGCAGTCCGTGGCGCTGAAGTCCCTGCGGGACGCGGGGGTGGTCCTGGTCGTCCCGTTGATCTCGTCGGGCAGCCTGGTCGGCCTGCTCAGCCTCGGCCCGAGACGGTCCGAGCGCGGCTACTCGACCGATGACCTGCGCCTGCTCAACTCGCTGGCCGGCTACGCGGCCCCCGCCATGCGGGTCGGCCAGCTGGTCCGCCAGCAGCAGGCCGAAGCCCGGCAGCGTGAGCGCCTGGACCAGGAACTAAAGGTCGCGCAGCTGATCCAGCAGCAGTTCCTGCCCAAGGAGCTGCCCGACCTGCCGAGCTGGCACGTGGCCGCGTTCTACCGGCCGGCCCGGACCGTCGGCGGTGACTTCTACGACTTCATCCCGCTGCCGGACGGCCGGGTCATGTTCGTCGTCGGTGACGTGACCGACAAGGGCGTGCCCGCCGCGCTGGTCATGGCCAGCACGCACTCGCTGCTGCGCGATGCCGCGCCGCGGCTGATATCGCCCGGCAAGGTCCTCGGCCACGTCAACGACATGCTCTGCGTCGACATCCCGGCCCACATGTTCGTCACCTGCCTGGCCCTGGTCCTGGACCCGGTAAGCGGCGAGGTGGAGTTTGCCAACGCCGGGCACGACGTACCGTACGTGCGCACCCAGCGCGGCGTGCAGGAACTGCGCGCCCGCGGCATGCCGCTGGGGCTGATGCAGGGCAGCTCGTACGAGGAGATGCGCTTCCAGTTCGAGCCAGGCGACTGCGCCTTGCTGCACAGCGACGGCTTGGCCGAGGCGCACGCGCCGGACCGCGAGATGTTCGGCTTCCCGCGAGTGTCGGCGCTGGTGGGCAAGGGCCCGTCGGGCGAGGGGCTGATCGACCTGTGCCTGACCGAGCTCGGCAGTTTCACCGGTCCCGATCACGAGCAGGAAGACGACATCACGCTGGTCTCCCTGCAGCGCTCACCATCCGCCTGGCATCAGGAGCGAACACTATGACCCAGGTCGCCCGCCCCGCGCCCCGCAGGCTCGACGCGTTCGAGCTGCCAAGCGAGCCCGGCAACGAACGGCTCGCGCTGGCCAGGGTGGCCGAGACGGTGCAAGGCCTGGGTCTGTCCGACGCCCGGCTCGAGAAGCTCAAGACCGCGGTGGCCGAGGCCACCATGAACGCGATCGAGCACGGCAACGGGAACCGCGCCGAAATCCCGGTAGAGGTCGAGGTCACCCAGCAAGGCGACGAGATCGTCGTCGCCATCAGCGACCAGGGCGGCGAGGCGCACCCCAGCGACAGCAGCGATAGCGATGCTGAGGAGCCGGACCTGCTCAAGAAGCTGGATGGCGCGCAGAGCCCGCGCGGCTGGGGCCTGTTCCTCATCCGCAACATGGTCGACGCCATGGACATAACAACCAATGGCCAGCGGCACACCATCTGGCTGACCGTGCGAACTGGAGGTGCTGCACATGGCGAGCATGTGTGAGGCCACGACCCGGGTACTCCCTGGCGCCGCCGTTATCGAGCTATCTGGCGAGGTCGACGGGTCCGCCGCCGACGTGCTGACCGACGCGTATCGCAGCGCGGTCGGCACTAACGCGGACCTGGGCACGGTGGTGCTCGACTTCGCCGCGGTGGATTACATCAACTCCACCGGTATCGCGCTGATCGTCAGCGTGCTGGCCCGCGCCCGGGCCGAACGCAGGAAGGTCGTCGCCAGCGGGCTGTCCGCGCACTACCGCGAGATCTTCGACATCACCAGGCTGTCCGACTTCATCGAGCTCTTCCCTGACCTCGACCGCGCCGTCAGCCAGCTCACCGGGCCAACCGCGTAGCGGCCCGCCCACCGAACGTCAGGTCTTCAAGCGTCATCAAGGGTCATAAAGGGGAGAAACGCATATGAGCGCACCGGCTATCACAATGGACGTCCGGCGAATTGGCGACGAAGTGGCCGTCGTCGACATTAAGGGTGAGGTCACCGCGGCGTGCGAGCCCGTGATGATGTCGGCCTACGAAGCGGCCAGCGACGGCAAGACGACGCGGCTCGTGCTGAACTTCGTCGGCCTTGAGTACATGAACAGTGGCGGCATCGGCATGCTGGTCACCCTGCTCGTGCGGGCCAACCGGCAGCGCCAGCAGCTCTCCGCCTACGGGCTAAGCGAGCACTACCGGGAGATCTTCGAGCTCACCCGGCTGGACGAGGCCATCGCGATCTACGACACCGAGGAATCGGCGCTCAACGGCGCCCTGAAGTAAGAGAGAGAGGGGCTGGCCATGAGCGAGACAGCAGGCCCGGACCGGGTGCGGTCAGCCGAGCAGATCGGGCTGAGCGCCCGTGAGGCCGCCGCGTCCCCGGTGCCGCACGCGGCGGGCAACGCCCCGCCACGGGACGCGGCCAGCTGGGCCAAGAAGGTTGACCGGCTGGAGGTGGACCACCGGGCCGGCGTCCGCGGGACCAACGTCGCGGGGCGGCGGCTTACCGGCCCGATCCAGGGCTTCGGCAAGATGTGGCAGAAGAGCTACCGGATGAAGGCCGGAACCCAGATCGCCCCGGAACAGGCGATCGCCACCTGGCGGGAGCACTTCCCCGACTTCTGGCCGCGGGGCAACCGGTTCGCCGGCGCGCTGACCGGCATCAACCCCGGCGACGTGGCCCTGCTCGACCTGGCCATCGGCGGTGGCGTGAAGCTGTCCACGGGCGTCTTCGTGCTGTACGCCGACGCCGAGTCGTTCACGCTGATGACCCCGCAGGGACACATGTTCGCGGGCTGGATCACCTTCTCCGCCGAACGCGAGGGCGACGAGACGATCGTCCAGGCCCTGGTGCTGATGCGCGCCAACGACCCGCTCTACGAGATCGCGATGACGTTCGGCGGGCACGCCAAGGAGGACAAGTTCTGGGCCGCCACGCTGACCGCGCTGGGGGAGCGGCTCGGCCTGCCCAACCCGGTCGTGGACGCCAAGACCACGTGCGTGGACTCCAAACGCCAATGGCGCCACGCCAGCAACGTCTGGCATAACTCGATGATCCGCAGCGTGTTGCAGACCGTCGCCGCCCCGGCGACCGGCCTGGCCCGGACGCTCCGGCACGACAAGCCGGCCGACGACAAGCACGGGCACGACCAGGGCACGGCCAAGACCGCGGCCTGAACAGCGGAGTCGGGTCCTGAAAAAGATCCGAGTCGCGTACTAAAAAGAAGGTGTCATGCGGGGGAATCCTGACGCGGTGATTGTCGGCAGCGGCCCGAACGGTCTGGCCGCTGCCGTCACGCTGGCCGCGGCGGGCCTGAACGTGCAGGTGATCGAGGGCGCGCCGGAGATCGGCGGCGGCTGCCGGACCCAGGAACTCACCCTGCCCGGCTTCCGGCACGACGTGTGCTCGGCGGCGCACCCCCTCGCCGTGGCCTCGTCCTTCTTCCAGCGCTTCGACCTGGCCGCCCGGGGAGTACGGTTCGCGTGGCCGGAGGTGGAGTTCGCCAACCCCCTGGACGGCGGCCGGGCCGCGATCGTGACCCGCTCGGTGGCCGAGACCGCCGCCCGCCTCGGCGCCGACGGCCGCTCCTACCGGCGCCTGATCGCCCCGATGGCCCGCCACGTGGACGACATCTGCGCCGAACTGCTCCAGCCGCTGCGCCGCCCGCCCGCCCATCCGCTGGTCATGGCCGGGTACGGAAGCCGCGGCGTGCTGCCCGCCGCCGTGCTGGCCCGGCGCTGGCACCAGCCGGAGGCCCGGGCGATCATGGGCGGCGCCGCGGCCCATTCGATGCTGCCGCTCACCGCCGTCCCTACCGGGGGCATCGGCCTGATGCTGATCGCGCTCGCACACGGGGTCGGCTGGCCGCTGATCCAGGGCGGCAGCGCCCGGATCACCGACGCGATGGCCGAGGCGGTGGTGGCCGCCGGCGGGGGCATCGAGACCGGCCGCCGGGTTCGCTCGCTCGCCGAACTGCCCAAGACCACCGCCATCCTGCTCGACGTCTCGCCCAAGAACCTGCTCGAGCTGGCCGGCGACCAGCTCCCCGGCCGGTATCGTGCCGCCTTGGGCCGCTACCGTTACAACCCTGGCGTCTGCAAGGTCGACTTCGCCCTGTCCGGCCCGGTGCCGTGGGCCAATCAGGACTGCCGCCGGGCCGGCACGCTGCACCTGGGCGGGACCTTCGAGGAGATGGCCACCGCCGAGGCCGAGGTCGTCGCGGGCAAGCACCCGGAGAACCCCTACGTGCTGGTCGTGCAGCCCGGCGTCGCCGACCCGTCCCGGGCCCCGGCGGGCCGCCAGACCCTCTGGGCCTACTCCCACGTGCCCGCCGGCTCCGACGTGGACGTGACCGACCGGATCGAAGCGCAGATCGAGCGGTTCGCGCCCGGCTTCCGCGACCTCATCCTGGCCCGCGCGGTCCGCACCGCGGCCGGCGAGGAGGCCTACAACCCGAACTACGTGGGCGGCGACATCGCGGTCGGCATGCAGACCTTGTGGCAGACCGTGTTCCGCCCGACCGTCCAGTGGAATCCGTACCGCACCCCGATCCGCGGCGTCTACCTGTGCTCGTCGGCTACCCCGCCCGTCCCCGGCGTGCACGGCCGCTGCGGCGAACTCGCCGCGCTGACCGCGCTACGGGACATGTTCGGCATCCGCCACGCCCCCGACATCAGCCCGGCCCACCTCCGCCCGGCCGCCCGGGTCCCCTCCAAGACCGACTAATCCGAACGGAACGTGGTTCCCGCTCCCGGTCACGGCTGCCTCGCACGGATCGGCCAGCCGCTCAAAGCGTCAGCTTCGGGCGCCGTACTCGGGCCGCCGGAATTTCCTCTGCTCCTTCAATCGTCTCTATTTGTTGCGCCCGAAATATTCAAAAAGCGTGCGATAGGCCTCGGCGCGTTGCGGGGACAAAGGCCCTCGCTGCTCCGCCTCCATGAATCTGTTGGCGAGCTGACGCATTATCACGTCATTACTGTCAGTCGCCTCCTCCGTTGCCCCGATGTCAGCGGGCTCTTCCGCTGTCTCGCTCGTCGGCTCCTCCGCAGCCTCGCTGACGTGGACCTGACCGCCCTGCAGCGGCTGGTCGTCGATCAGCGACACAAGGCGCTGCTTGTCCATGCGGAGGTATTGCGCAATGACGTCTAGCTTCCCGCTCTGCGGCCGCTCCCCGCGTTCCCACGCACCGATTGTCTGCTGACTGACGCCGAGCCTCTTCCCGAGTTGGGCCTGAGTTAGATCCTCGGCTCGGCGCCGATGCCGTAGCCGAGAGCCGAATGATTCGTTAGGGACCGCTCGGAGCGATTGTCGAGAGCCGACCAAGGCCTACCTCCGGAGTCGAGGCTCAGCGCTGTCACTCCCAGGTAAGGCCGCTAGATCTATACCTACGCCAGTAGCTAAGATATTATCAGCTGTACGCCGGGGGTAAAAAACAGCCGTAAGTATCGTAACAGCTTCACGTGGTGATGGTCAATGATCGCTGCGTGACTAGTACGAGCGCGTCATCCGGCTTGGAACCCTCGATGGAGAGGGGTGCGATGTCCGAGGAATGCACACCCGCACCGCTCGACACAAGCTCGCCCTCCGCCTCGTCCGCGCGAGCCGACGAAATTCGCAACACCGCATCGAAGCTTCATCAGGGTAGCCATCATACGCCCGTACCTTGGACAGATCCCACCGCCGTTCCGGCGGTCGGCGCGGAAAACCTTGTCGCACGCCAACGTAGGGAGCGACTCGAGGAACTGGATCATCGCCTGAAGACTGAAGAGCGGTTGACCCGGTTGGCCAGACTGCGCGCCAAGAGGATCATGCTCTGGCTGGGAGTGCTGACCGCTATAGCGGCGGTCATCCACGCGATCGCAGAGGGGATCTTGGAGTCCTTCTACCCGGTGAATGACGTCGAGATGGCGGTGTCCAACGCCACGTATTTCGTAGGCGGGGCCTTTACCTATATAGGTCTGTACCTGTCTGGTCGCTTCGGCAAGAGCCAGCCGAGCCCGGATCCGCCGGATGAAGCTGCGACGCTCCTTGACGCGGCGGGAAAGCTGACCCGGTTGTCCGATGACTCCTGAGCAACCCGCCAGGCTCACCTGCGTCCCGACCCTGAACGGCCCGGACCGGAGTCGGCCCGTCGCGCCGTGTCTGAACTTTATATTGAGGCATTTCAGACGTCGGCTCTGACTATGTGCAGTTTGGAACAATATTTGTTCCTTTCTGCTCACGATCATGAAGGCGGCCCAATCCGAGGGAGTTTCCTAAAGTTCCTGACATTGGGTTATAACCGGGACGCTGGGCCATCGTCCCGGTTGGGTCGGCCCCGAAACCCGGCTCCTACTTGCGGGAACTCTTGATCGAGTGGGTCAGGGTCACTCCGGCCCGCTGCTGCGACGTGGAGTAGTAGGCCACGCAGTGCAGCGCCCGGTCACCCGTCGGCCAGGTCGAGGCATCGGGGATGATGTTGGTCCAGGTGTAGATGGACTTCGAATACGTGATTCCGACGTACGCACGGAACGCGTTGTTGCAGGCCGTGGTGCCGTCCTTGCTGATCGCGCTGGCGCCGGGGAACGGGCTGTTCCGCGGCCAGAAGTTGTTGTTCGCCAGGAACACTTCCGCGGTGTGCGGCCGGTTGCACGGCACGGCCAGGGTCACCTTCGGCCACGGGTCGCTGGTGTTCAGCTCCATGTTGGCCCCGGTCAGGCAGTCGCCGACCCGGAACTGGTTCAGCTGCAGATTCCCTACGATCGGCGTCGGGGCGGCGCTGGACGTTCTGCTCGGCCGCGAGCTAACAGCGGACCCGGGCGCCGCCGCGGGATGGCTGGAGCCCAGCGCGAGGACCACGGCCGTCACAATCGCCGCGCACACCACCGCCACCGCGCCAACCACCCACGGCCACCGAGTCCGCCGCCGCGGACCCGGCTGCATGAGCGCCGAGTACCACTGGTTGGCCCCCTGCCCCCGGTACGGCTCCGCCACAGGCTCGGCGTCCGCCACCGGCTCGGCGTCCACCGCGTCGGGCGGAGGCAGGTCGGCCTCCGCGGCTCGCCGCACGGACAACTCCAGGAGCCCGTCCGGCAGCCAGTCGCTCAGGTCCGCGGCCGTCGGATACGCGGCGGCCAGCTCGGCCAGGAACTCCGACGCCGTCGGCCGTGCCGCGGCGCTCCGGGACAGGCACCGGTTGACCAGCGGCCGGATCTTGTCCGGGACCTGGTCCACGTTGGGCGTGCCGTGCACCACGCGGTACAGCAGCGACGCCGTGTCCCCGCTGCCGAACGGCCCTTCTCCCCGCGCCGCGAACACGAGCACGCCGGCCAGGCTGAAGATGTCGCTGGACGACCCGACTGGCATCCCCTCGGCCTGCTCGGGTGACATGAACCCGGGCGAGCCGATCATGATCCCGGTGCCGGTCAGTGACGTGGCGTCCGCGGCCGAGGAGATCCCGAAGTCGATGATCCGCGGCCCGTCCGGTGCCAGTAGCACGTTGGACGGCTTGAGGTCCCGGTGGATGACCCCGGCCGCGTGGATGGCGCTCAGCCCTTCGGCCAGCCCTGCGGCCAGCGCCAGCAGCGTCGCGGCCGGCAACGGCCCGTGCTGCTCCACCGCTTCGGCCAGCGACATGCCCGGCACGTAGGCGGTGACCAGCCACGGCACCGGGCTGTCCAGGTCGGCGTCGACCACCTGGGCGGTGAACAGTCCGCCCACCTTGCGCGCCGCCGACACCTCACGCGCGAACCTGGCCCGGAAGGCGGTGTCCTCGGCCAGCTGCGGCCGGATGACCTTCACCGCTACCTGGCGCCCGCCCGGTGACCGGGCCAGGTAGACCTGGCCCATCCCGCCGCTCCCGAGCCTGCCCAGCAGCAGGTATGGCCCCATCCGCTGCGGATCGTCGGCCTGCAACGCAGCCAAACCTGGTCACCCCCACCTGCTGCCTGACGACTCGCCAGCGCACTACAGATACCACGGCCCCGAGCCTGCATAGCTCAAAGGGTCGGCTGCCGCAAGCCAGCTCCCTACAGTAATGCGGTTTACGCGCATATGGCAGATTAAGCGGCAATCGACCAGCGGTTATGGCCTCGGCCGCGGCCCGGTGACCGCCGACGGAGCCATCGGTACCGCGCCGGTCGAGCCGCGCACCACCAGTTCTGGCTCGAAGAGCAGTTCCTCCGGATAGACCGACACGTTCTCCATCTGGTTCACCAGCAGGGCCACCGCGGCCTTGCCCATCGACTCGATCGGCTGCCTGACCGTGGTCAGCGGCGGGTCGGTGCAGTTCATGAACGCCGAATCGTCGTACCCGACCACTGACACGTCACCGGGAACCGACAGGCCCGCCCGCCGGACGGCCCGGATCGCGCCGAGCGCCAGCACGTCGCTGGCGCAGATGACGCCGGTGACCCCGTGCCGCAGCAGCCGCGCGGTCGCGGCCTGCCCGCCCTCCAGCGAGAACAGCGCGTGCTCGACCGGCCCCGGCCCCGCCCCGCGCCGCGAGTGCTCGTTGAACGCGGCCAGCTTGCGGCGCGAGGGCATGTGATCCTGCGGGCCGGCGATCAGGCCGATCCGCTGGTGGCCCAGCGAGGCGAGGTGGGTGAAGGCCTGCCCGGCGGCGGTCATGTCGTCGGTGGACGCGCACGGGAAGTCCAGGCCCTCGACCGCCGCGTTGATCAGCACCACCGGGATGCCCCGCGAGCGCAGCAGCCGGTAGTGCTCGTGCGGGGCGCCCTGCTCGGCGTAGTGGCCGCCGGCGAACACCACCCCGGAGACCTGCTGGTCGAGCAGCATGGCCACGTAGTCGGCCTCCGACAGCCCGCCTGCCGTGCGGATGCACAGCACCGGCGTGAACCCCCGCTGGGCCATCGCCCCGCCGACCACCTCGGCCAGCGCCGGGAAGATCGGGTTCTGCAGTTCGGGCAGCATCAGGCCGATGAGCCGGGCCCGTTCGCCGCGCAACTGGGTCGGCCGTTCGTAGCCGAGGACGTCGAGTGCGGTCAGGACGGTTTCCCGCGTGCTGGCGGACACGCCGGGCTTGCCGTTGAGCACCCGGCTGACCGTGGCCTCACTGACTCCGACCTTCATGGCCACTTCGGCCAGTCGTCTGCTGGGTGCCCGCGTCATGCTGCAAATATACGGCATCTACACGCAAGTTTTTGCGTAATCCGACCCACCGTATTCAGTAATTTTCTGCCGAACGACCAGGCGTGCTTGCTTCCCTTTTCCGCAAGAGCGACGCAATAAATATCGGCTAAACCGCGAATCCCGAGGTCAGGCTACAGATTTACGATTCCGTAATCAAGTTGTGTCCTTGCAATATTTCGTCTAGATATTGCAAAGAAAAGTCTCCAAAAGTATGTTGAGCCATCGATATTTTCCACCGCATGTATCCCATGCCCCGCTTGTAGCAGGAAGGATCGTCGATGCACAGACGGCTCCACGGACGGGCCGGTTGCCGAAAGGTAGCCGGGGTCACCGTCGCCGCGGCTCTCGGTCTCGCCGCCGTCGCAGCGTGCTCGAGCAGCAGCACCACCACCGGGTCCACCGCTTCTAGCACAGGCCACGTCACGGTTAACGGTTTCTGTGCTCCACCCTCGTCCTCGCCCGTTCCGTACAAAGAGTGGAACGAGGACGTCGCCACGTTCGAGAAGGCTAACCCCAACATCACCATCCAGAGCATCTACTCCGCTCAGTGCGACGTCCCGGCGACACTCACCGCCCAGCTGGCCGCCGGCACCGAACCTGACGTCTACGAGGTCTACTTCGGGGACCTAGACCAGGCGCTCGACGCTGGCCAGGCCGCCGACATCACCCAGTACGTCAACTCGACCACGGTGCCGGTCCTCAAGGACATCGTGCCGAGCGCGATGCAGTCGGTCACCGCGGGCAGCACGCTCTACGGGCTGCCAATCTTCAACTACACCCAGGGCCTGGTTATCAACCGGCAGCTGTTCACACAAGCCGGCCTGAACCCCGACGCCCCGCCCACCACCTGGGCCCAGGTGGAGACGGACGCCATGGCGATCACCAAGCTCGGCCACGGCATCTACGGTTACGGGGACTACAGCGCCGACAACAACGGTGGCTGGCACTTCACCTCTGAGCTGGACGCCAACGGCGGCGCGATGACCAACGGCGCGGGCACTGCCGCGAGCTTCGACACCAGCTCGGGCATACAGGTGCTCGACGCGCTGCACACCCTGCGGTTTACCGACAAGGCCATGAGCGCGACGGAGGCTCTCGGCTGGGGCACGCTGCAGAAGCAGATGGCGGCCGGCAAGCTCGGCATGTACATCGCCGCACCTGACGACATCTACGACGTGATCGTGCCGATCGACGGCGGCAACATCAACGACTACGGAATGGGCCCGCTGCCCAGCGTCAGCGGCACCCCGGCCGGCACGCTGTCTGGCGGCGACGACTACCTATTCGCCAAGCGGGACACCCCGGCCCAGATCGAGGCCGGCATCAAGTGGATCAACTTCGAGGATCTGACCCTGGGCCAAGGCCAGTTCAACCTGGCGCGGAACAAGGCCGTCGGCATACCGGTCGGATTCTACGAGCCGCAGATGTTCCAGGGCGCCACCAACACCGCCTACACGGCCCTGCTGAACAAGTACACGACCATCAACGAGTCCTACTACTCGACGTTCGTCAACGCGAACGAGAAGCCCGACGGCCAGCCGGTCGACGATCAGGCGCTCTACAAGTCGCTTGACCCGGTGATGCTCTCCGTGCTCACCAACCCGAACGCCAATATCCCGCAGTTGCTGGCCGGTGCGACGTCCGCAGTGAACCAGATCCTGGCGAACAGCAGCGGTGGCTGATCTAGTCACGCTGCCGCAGACCCCCGGTTCCCGCCCGGCCAGGCGCCGGACGGGGGCCGGGGGCGCCCGCAGGAGCAGCGCGCACTCACTCAATCCGAGGCTCCGGCGCCACCTCTCGGCGTACGGGTTCCTGATCGGCGGCGTGCTGTGCTTTGCCCTCTTCTCCTGGTACCCGATGGTCCGGGAGTTCATCATGAGCTTCCAGAAGAGCCAGCTGGGCGTGACCAGCTGGGCGGGCCTGGCCAACTACCGGCGCATCTTTAACGACCCGACGTTCTGGACGGCCTGGCGGAACACACTGGAGTTCACCCTCCTCGCGCTGCTCTTCGGCTTCGCGGTGCCGTTCTTCGTCGCGATCTTGCTGAACGAGCTGCGGCATGCCAAGGGATACCTGCGCTGCCTGGTGTACCTGCCGGTCATGCTTCCGCCCGCGAGCGCGCTGCTGCTGTTCGCCTACTTCTACGACCCGACCTACGGTCTGTTCAACGACATCCTGCACACGCTGCACCTGCCGACCTCGCAGTGGGTGCTGTCGCCGGGCACCAGGTGGCCGACGGCGGCGATGATCTCGGTGGTGATCGCCGCCACCTGGATGAACATGGGCGGCGCCACGCTGATCTACCTGGCCGCGCTGCAGAACATCCCCGGCGAGCTGTACGAGGCCGCCGAGCTCGATGGTGCCGGGCTGTTCCGGAAGATCCGGTACGTCACGATCCCGCAGACCAAGCTGATCCTCTCCATGCTGCTGATGCTGCAGATCATTGCCACCATGCAGATGTTCGTCGAGGCGTTCATCCTGGACGGGGGCCAGGGCGTCAACAACAACACCGAGTCCGTGGTCTACCTGATCTACCAGTACGCGTTCGCGATGAGCAGCGCGAGCAACTTCAACGCCGCCGCCGCGCTCGGGGTGGTGCTCTTGGTCGTGCTCGGCATATTTTCCGGAGGTTACGTGTGGCTGACACGTACGCGCGATCACTTATCTCGCCCGCGCAGCTGAACCGGGCGCGCAGCAAGATCGTCTACCGGATCGTGCTGACCGCGGTGATCGTGATCTTCACCCTGGTCTTCATCGGCCCCTTGTACTTCCTGTTCACCGACGGGCTGAAATCGACGCAGGAGGCGATCGCGACCCCGCCCACGCTCTACCCGCACCATCTTCACCCGAGCTCGTACGTACGAGCGTGGAACGAGTTCAGTCTGGGGCGACTGCTCCTCAACACCTTGTATTACGCGTTCGGCGCACTCGCCTTCCAGCTGGTCTTCGACGTGGCGGCGGCCTACTCGCTGTCCAGGCTGCGTCCCGCGCTCGGCAACGTCATCCTCGCGATGATGGTGGCCACGCTGATGATCCCGGCTATGGTGCTGATCGTCCCGCTCTATATAACGGTGGCCAACCTGCCGATCGTGCACATCAACCTGATCGGCTCCCCAGCCGCTATCTGGCTGCCGAGCGTGGCCAACGGGTTCAACATCTACCTGCTCAAGCGGTTCTTCGACTCGATACCGGTGGAGCTGACCCAGGCGGCGGCGGTGGACGGTGCGTCCCCGATGCGCACCCTGCGGTCGATCATCATCCCGATCTCGAGGCCGATTCTCGCCGTGGTCTCGATCTTCTCGCTGGTCGCGGTCTGGAAGGACTTCCTGTGGCCGCTCCTGGTCGAGGGCGGGTACAACCCGCCCAGGGAGACGCTGAACGTCGGCATCTGGGTGGCGTCCCAGACCGCGCCGGAGAACATGGTGCTGGCCGCGTCCGCGATAGCCGCCGTGCCCACGGTTGTCTTCTTCCTGATCTTCCAGCGCAACATCCTGGCCGGACTGACCGCCGGCGGCATCAGGGGCTGAGACAACCCGCACGTCGCGATAGACAACACACGAAAGCAGGTACCCCTTGCACGGCATCACGGGTGGCGACTGGTGGCGCGGCGCCGCGATCTACGAACTGTACGTCCAGAGCTTCGCCGACGGCGACGGCGACGGCCTGGGCGACCTGGCCGGCGTCCGGGCCCGGCTGCCGTACCTGGCGGCTCTCGGCATCGACGCGATCTGGTTTTCCCCGTGGTACCCGTCCCCGAAGTCCGACGCCGGATACGACGTCGCGGACTACCGGTCCATCGACCCCGCGTTCGGCACCCTGGCCGACGCCGACGCGCTGATCGCCGAGGGGCACGCGCACGGCATCNNGCGGGCGACCTCCCGCCCAACAACTGGCAGTCGATCTTCGGCGGCCCTGCGTGGACCAGGGTCGCCGCGCCGGACGGCACGCCCAGCGAGTGGTACCTGCACCTGTTCGCCCCGCAGCAGCCCGACTTCAACTGGGCCAACCCGGAGGTCCGGGCGGAGTTCGAGGCGGTCCTGCGCTTCTGGTTCGACCGCGGCGTCGACGGCATCCGCATCGACTCGGCCGCACTGCTGACCAAGGATCCCCGCCTACCAGATACAGAGCCCGCCACCGAGTCCGCCGCTAGGTCCGCCGCCGGGCCCGACACCGGACCCGCTGGGCCCGACACCGGACCCGCCGACCAGGCGCCCTACACCGACCGCGACGACGTGCACGAGATCTACCGGGCCTGGCGCGCCGTGGCCGGTCAGTACCCCGGCCGGGTCCTGATCGGCGAGATCTGGCTCGCCGACGCCGCCCGCCTGGCCAGGTACCTGAGTCCGGATGAGCTGCACACCGTGTTCAACTTCCCCTACCTGTGCTGCCCGTGGGACGCCGCGCGGCTGCGCGAGGTGATCGAGAGCACGCTGGTCTTCCACGCCGCGGCCGGCGCGCCGCCCACCTGGGTCCTGTCCAACCACGACGTGGACCGGCACGTGTCCCGGTACGGCCGCGCGGACACATCCTTCGGCCTGGACCGGCGCGACCACAGCCAGCCCGTCGACCTGGTGCTGGGCACCCGCCGGGCCCGCGCCGCGGCGCTGCTCACCATGGCGCTGCCCGGTTCGGTCTACCTGTACCAAGGCGAAGAGCTGGGCCTGTGGGAGGTCGAGGACATCCCGGACGAACGCCGGCAGGACCCGATCTGGTACCGGACCGGCGGCGCCGACCCCGGCCGGGACGGCTGCCGGGTCCCGCTGCCCTGGGCCGGCCTGGAGCCCCCGTTCGGCTTCTCGCCGCCCGCCGCCACCGCCCAGCCCTGGCTGCCCCAGCCCAAGGAGTGGCGCGAGCTGACCGTCGAACTGCAGGCTGGCGACCCGGACTCGATGCTTGAGCTCTACCGCGCCGCGCTGCGCCTCCGCCGCGCCGAGCCCGCCCTCGGCGACGGGACCATGCGCTGGCTGCCGTCCCCCGCCGACGTCCTCGCCTTCACCAGAAGCGACCCGTCCCGCGTCCGCGGCGACCTGTCCTGCGTCGCCAACCTCTCACCCGACCCGGTCGCCCTGCCTGCCGATACCGCCGTCCTCCTGGCCAGCGGTCCCCTCGACGGCGGCCTGCTCCCCCCCGACACCGCCGCCTGGCTCCGCCCCCCCCGCCCATCCGCGTAACGACGCTCCCCGCCCTTCGGCGTTACCACGCTCCCCGCGACCGGGTGCGTATACCCCTGGCCACCTCCCCGGGGTGGGGTGCCACATGCCCAGGATCGCGGGTGCATCATGGCGCCGCCAGGT
>PLIQ01000435.1 GCA_003140115.1 Actinomycetota bacterium
GTCGGCCTGGACCGCGTCTAGGTCGACGGCGTCTTTCAGCCGCGCCGCGAATGCCGCCACGGTCTTGTCGGCGTCATAGCGGGCCCGGTTGAACCGCCGGTCCACCGCCCGCTGCACCCGCTGCCGCAGCGGATTGAACAATGCCGCCGCCGCGAGCGTGGCGGCGGCCACCGCCACCGGAGTGCGGAACTGGAACACCTGGGTGGCCAGCAGGACCAGTCCCGTGTACACCCCGATCAGCAGGCCGGTCACGATCGCGTACGACAGGGTCCGGGAGATGATCCGGTCTATGTCGTACAGCCGGTACTTCAAGATGGCCACGGCCATGCTGGCCGGAAGCGCCGCCGCGCCGAGCCCGACCAGAAAGCCGAGAACCAGCTGGACCTGAGGCAGATCCGGGTAGCGCGCCAGTACCGGCTGGAAGATGATCTGGGAAACGGCAAGGACGGCGGCGCCGCTCAGCAGCCACTTCAGCTGCTGGCGCCGCTCTCCCGACGAGCGCCGCCAGCTCAGCACCTGCGCAGCGACGAACGACAGCATGAAGGCGGCGATCACCGGGAAGATCAGCCAGTAGAAGGTGGCCGACGAAATGGCCGTGAGATTCCCGTCTGAGTCGACGCGTACATGGCGCGCGGTAAGGGCGGTAGCCGCGAGCGCATATGTGCCCCCCGCGTAGCACCCGACCACCGCCAGGTAGGACCACAGCACTGGGCGCCAGCGCGGCGACGGGAGCCGCCCGTCGGGGAACAGCAGGATCGCGAGCCCGAGCAGGACGATGGCCGGCGCCCAGGAATATTCCAGCAGCAGGGCGACCGCGCCAAACGGCAGGCGGTGGCCCAGACGGTAAGCCAGCAGCGCATAGGACGCGGCATCCGCCGGGAGCAGCTGGAGGCCAGCGGGGGCGGTGAGCAGGATCCAGCCGATCGCGTTGCGGGGCTGCCGGCGGACGATGACGAAGCCCACTGCCGAGAAGAGCACGGCCACAGCGATGTTCTGACCGCCGTTCACCTGCCAGTTCTGGTGCGTCAGGGCGTAAAGCGGCACTGAGGCGGCAGCAAGCACCACAGCAAGGACGACCAGTACTACCGCGGCCGCGGATGATGCCACACCGAAGCGGGGCGCCGCGACCTCCGTCGTCACCGGTACCGGCCCCGTGGCCGGCTGCGCCTCCCGCATAACCACAACGTACGCCCGCACCGTTCCGGGAACGTTACCGCTCAGCGCGGGAACCCCGGCGGCGCGCGCCATGTAAAGGCGTTCCCGCGGAAGCGCCTCGTGAAAGAATGCACAAGGCGTCCCCCGCGGAAACGGCATGTACGGTATCGGAAGGGGCGGACGATGCAGGTTTTCCTTGAGACGGACCGGTTGGTACTGCGCCGGTTCACCAGTGCGGATGCGGACAACCTGGTGAACCTGGATGCCGATCCCGAGGTCATGCGCTTTGTCACCGGCGGGATGCCCACGTCCCGTGAGGAGATCCAGAACGAGGTCCTGCCCGCATTCCTCGGTTATTACCAGCGGTACGAGGGCTATGGATTCTGGGCGGCCATCGAGAGGACAACCGGGGAATTCCTGGGCTGGTTCCATTTCCGGCCGCGTCAGGATTCCCCTCCCGGCCAGGTCGAACTCGGTTACCGGCTGTGCAAGTCAGCCTGGGGCAAGGGTTATGCCACCGAGGGATCGCGCGCGCTGATCCGCAAGGGCTTCACCGAGTACGGCGTGCAGCGGGTGGTGGCGGAGGCGATGGCGGTAAATGCGGCCTCGCGGCGGGTGATGGAGAAGGCAGGTCTGAAGCTGGTGCGGACCTTCCATCAGCCCTGGCCTTACCCCATCGACGGCGACCAGTTCGGCGAGGTGGAGTACGCGCTCGACAAGACCGGGTGGCAGCAAGACATCACCGCCGGTAGCTGCCCGCCGTCTTAAGACGGCCACGGCCGGACGGCCGCACTCGCCAAGTCTCCCGGGCTAAGTGCCGGCCTCCTGTACGCGGAGCTCGGCTACGCACTGCGCGCTTCCGCAGGTCCGGCCCGAACCCAGGCGTGGCCTGCCGCACCGGCAGGCCGGCCGCAAGCGGGCCAGCCATGCACCATAAGCCAGCAGCTCGGCGATGCCGCCGGAGCCTGGAACGGAGACGACCGGCCGAATCCCGCCACCGGGCAACGCCAGCCACTCCCGCGGTCTATCCGTCGCGGGATCGTGAGGCGCGCTACCCATGACCACTATTTTCCTCCGTTCCCCGAAGCGTAATCTCCTGGCCCGAGACCTCAGACCATCCGGAACCGCCTCAACGTACTGCTGGCCGGGCTGAAGGCCACCAGCGCCGCCGAGACGGCCGCCGACCGGCAGCACGGGTGACCTGCGATCGTGCGGGCTCCTCAGGAGAAGCGGAACACCGGTCCCCGCGCCGGAAAGGGGAGGACGGCTCCGGCCGGGATCAAGAACGCGTGATCCCGCTTGATCCGGACCCGGTCGATCCAGGCGTCCGTGATGACGAGGATCGGGCCGTCCTTCGGGAAGTCCGGCGCATGCTCCAGGAGGTCGACGCCGGGTTGCAGTACGGTACCGCCGCGTCCGCGGACCCGCACCCGGCCGGCGATGTCGAGCGGATGCATCCAGCCGTTGTCGTGTGCCTCGGCGTCGCAGAAGACCACCCGCACGGCCTGCACGTCCCGCGTGACCGCGTAGGAGGCGATGGCCCCGAGGGCTTTCCCGAGGAGCCGCCGGTCCATCGAGCCGCTCGTGTCCAGGACGACGCCGAACGTCCGGCCTTGCACGAGCTCCTCCGGCAGGTGCCAGCCGGGGCGGGGAATGTCTGGCGTCGCGGACTGGCGGCGGCTCGCCCGGGCGTAGGAGCGGCGCCGCTCCACCGGCACGAAGTGATCATCGAACCACCGGGCCAGTTCGACGTCCCAGGGCACCGGGGGCTCCGTCAAGGCGCGGATCTCCTCCACGAGCCGGGCGGGGAGCAGGCCGCGTCCCTGCCCGCGGTGGTAGTCGATGCCATCGGCCAGGCAGCGCCGGTAGAACTCGTCGAGATCCACCCCCCACGCCGGGTCAGCCGCCCCGGCCAGCCGCCGGGGCAGGATGTCGCACGCCCCGGGGCCGCGCAAGGTCGCGAGCTTCCACGTACGGCGCCGGCCAGCGGCGATCTCTTCGTAGACCTCCTCGGCGGACTTGCCGCGCAGCGAGGCGTCGTGCAGCGCGCTGTCCGGGAGATCGCCCACCGCCATCTCGGCCAGCCAGCCGTTGATCACGTAGTCGCAGGCCACGTTCCACAGCCAGGGATCCCGGCCGCCGCTGCGGGTGTCGTGCCGCAACCCCGCGTGCAGCAGTTCATGGGCGATGACGAACCGGCGTTCGCCATCTTCCAGCCCGCACAGCGGGTTAACGTACAGCTCGGCGGCGGCTGGGCTGATCGCCGCGACCGAGATGCCGTGCAGCCGGCACACCTCGGCGTCCTCGACCAGCTTGAACGCGGCGGCGAGCGCGCCCAGCAGCGGGTAGGAGGAGATGAACCAGTTGAGCGCCTGCCGCCACGGCGTCTTGCGCCCGTCCCCGCCCGCCAGCTGATCGGTCACGCCGCCTGCGACATCCACGGCGGCGCCGACCGCGCTGGCCAGCCCGGCCGCGAGCAGGTCGGGCCAGTTCGCCGGCCCTCGCCAGCTCCGGGGCGAGGGAACGCCCTCCCAGCGCAGGTCACCGCCTGGCCCCGCGGTCCCGGCTCCGCCTAGGTCGGGCGGATTGGCCAGGGAACGCAGCCGTTCCGCCAAGGCATCCTCGCCCACGGTGGCCCCGGCCAGGTGATCGTAGCTGGAGGGCCCGCCAAGTCCCTCGGGCGGCCGGCCGACCTTCAGGTGAGACAGGAACCGGTTGACGGTCACGCAGGCGGCGAGGTTCCACGCCGCGTCAAAGGCCGCGCCCGAGCGCGCCGCGGAGACCGACGGCAGGCCAGTGGCCGCGCGCCAGCCCGCCAGGTGCTGCTCCGCCAGGTGGTCGAAACCCAGGTGGAGCAGGCAGTGCGCCGCGACCCACGCCCACTCCTCCGGCTCGCCTCGCCGTCGCGGATTCAGGTAGACGTAGCCGAGGCTGGTGGCCATGGCCCACCCCTGCGGCGGGCACCGGTCATCATCCTGGCTGGCGCTCCAGACGGCCCGGTATGCCAGCGGCGCAAACAGCGGGTGCCGCCGGATGAGGTCCAGGCCGTGCTTCCTGTTTTCGGTGGCCGGGTCGGACCGAGCGCGGGGCCGCCGGGGCTGGCGCCCCTTTGCCGACACGGCTAGACCTTGGCCCCGTCGCGCGCGGCGGCCAGCCGCGGCAGGTCGCGCACCACCTCGACCATGAACCACGACGGCAGCCGGGCGTCGCTGCCGTCCTCGCTCACGCCGTCCTGCGCATCGGCCACGACCAGCTGGGCGGCCTCGACGCTGATCTCGGCCAGCTCGGTAAGCAGGGCCTTCGCGCGATGAGCGAGCTGCACCGTGCCGCCGCCCAGCTGAGCCCGCGACGCCGGAAGCTCCTTGGCCAGCCGGGCCCGCAAGCCCTGCGCCAGGAAGTAGCAGACATCGCGCTCGGCAGGATCGGACGGCCAGTGCATCGTCCCCTTCAGCAGCGCGTCGAGCGACCAGGCGTGCCGGAGTTGGCGGACGTAACCACGGAACTGCCCCGCGTGCGACGGCGATACCGTGCCCAGCGCGAGGATCCGCAGCAGTTCGTCAGGCATCTCCGGTCCGGTCGCCGAGCCGGCCCCGTAGGAGTGGAGCAGGTCGGAGAGGATGTGCCAGGCACGAGGGGTCGAGAACGGCTCCTCATGCCGCGGCGGCGCCGTCGTCAGGTGATCCGGGCGCTGGCTGATGTAGTCGATAACCCACGGGTGGATGCCGCTGCGCCGCGCCCAGACCAGCCAGTCGCGGGGGCTGCTCACCAGGTGGACGTGCACCATCCGGTTGATCAGGGCCGACGACATCGGCCGCACGATGGCCGAGTCCTGGCTCCGGTTACCCGCCCCGATCACCACGGACTGCGGGTGCAGCGTGTAGGTACCGAGCCGCCGGTCCAGGATCAGGCTGTAGAACGCCTTCTGCACTTCATGGCTTGACCCGTTCAGCTCGTCCAGGAAGAGCACGTAAGGCTCGTCCCGCGCAATGGCCTCCGGCGGGCAGAACCGGCTGCGCGCCTGGTCTCCCTCCCCGATGATCCGCGGCACGCCGATTAGATCCTCGGCCGCGAGCTGGGTGCCCAGCAACGTGTGGCACTCCAGTCCGACCTGCGCGGCGAACTCCTCGACCAGGCTGGACTTGCCGATGCCTGGCTGCCCCCAGATGAAAACCGGCCTTACCACCGCGACATGCAGGAGCAGTTCGGGCAACTGCACGGGGGTGACGGTGACAGAAGCGTGCATATACGGCCAGGGTACGTTCCGCCGGCCTGGTCGTCACGTAAATATCCTGCTCGCACCCGCCCGAGCCGCCCTATTTATTGACCGAACGTTCGGTAAAGAGTAGCCTGCCAGAGGGAGAGACGGGAGGCGCCGTGTACGGCAACTACGACACCGGCACCGCGGGCGGCTCGGACGGCCCGCAAGACCAGGACGCCCAGCAGCGCTTCGATCAGCTCATCGCCGCCGACCAGCGCATCGAGCCCCGCGACTGGATGCCGGACGCGTACCGCAAGACGCTGATCAGGCAGATTGCTCAGCACGCGCACTCGGAGATCATTGGCATGCAGCCCGAGGGGAACTGGATCACCCGCGCGCCCAGCCTGCGCCGCAAGGCCATCTTGATCGCGAAGGTCCAGGACGAGGCGGGTCACGGCCTATACCTCTACTGCGCCGCCGAGACGCTCGGCATCGACCGCGAGGAGCTCCTCGACCTGCTGCACGCCGGAAAGCAGAAATACTCCAGCATCTTTAACTACCCGACCCTCAACTGGGCCGACGTCGGCGCGATCGGCTGGCTGGTGGACGGTGCGGCGATCATGAACCAGGTGCCGCTGTGCCGCTGCTCCTACGGCCCGTACGCCCGGGCCATGGTCCGCATCTGCAAGGAAGAGTCGTTCCACCAGCGCCAGGGGTTCGAGATCCTGCACACCCTCGCCCGTGGAACACCTGATCAGAAGGCGATGGCCCAGGACGCGGTGAACCGCTACTGGTGGCCGTCGCTGATGATGTTCGGGCCCCCCGACGAGGAGTCGTCCCACTCGGCCCAGTCGAGCGCCTGGGGCATCAAGCGGTTCAGCAACGACGAGCTGCGNNGCTGGAACGCCGAACGCGGCCACTACGATTTCGGCGCGGTCGACTGGGACGAGTTCGCTCGCGTCATCCGCGGCGACGGGCCATGCAACGCCGAGCGCCTGCACCGGCGCCGCCAGGCCCATGACGACGGCGCCTGGGTCCGCGAGGCGGCCCAGGCCTACGCGGACAAACACGCGGATAAGCACGCCAGCCAGCAACAGGTGCGCGCGTCATGAACGACGACAGCAAGCGCGGCTGGCCGCTCTGGGAGGTGTTCGTCCGCGCCCGGCGCGGCCTAGCCCACCAGCACGTCGGCAGCCTGCACGCCCCGGACGGCGCGATGGCCGTGCGCAACGCGCGCGACGTCTACACCCGGCGTGGCGAGGGTGTGTCGATCTGGGTGGTGCCGTCGGCCGCGATCGTCGCGAACAACCCGGATGAGAAGGACTCGTTCTTCGACCCCGCGGCGGACAAGGTCTACCGGCATCCGACCTTCTACGACGTGCCCGAGGGGGCCAAGCACCTGTGACCGGCGTCCGGACACTGCTGCCCCTGGCCGCGTACGCGCTGGCGCTGGGAGACGACGCGCTCATCCTGGCCCAGCGGCTCGGCGAGTGGGTGGCGCGCGCCCCGCAGATCGAGGAGGACGTGGCCCTGGCCAACATCGCGCTCGACCTGCTCGGCCAGGCACGGACCCTGCTCAGCTACGCGGGCGAGGTCGAGGGTGCCGGCCGTGACGAGGATGACCTGGCCTACCAGCGGGACGACCGGGACTTCCGCAACGTGCAGCTGGTCGAGATCCCGAACGGCGACTTCGCCGTCACGATGGCGCGGCAGCTGGTCTTCTCCGCCTATCAGTACGAGCTCTACACCGAGTTGCTCACCAGCGCCGACCCGACCCTGGCCGGGCTGGCCGGCAAGGCGGTCAAGGAAGTGGCCTACCACCGCGACCACGCGACCCAGTGGGTGCTGCGTCTCGGCGACGGCACGGACCTGTCCCACGCGCGCATGCAGGCCGGCCTCGACCAGGTCTGGCCGTATACCGACGAGCTCTTCGACCCCGCGGACCAGCTGCCCGGCGTCGCGGCCGACCCCGCGGCGCTGCGACCGGCCTGGCAGCGTTACATCACCGAGGTCCTCAGCGAGGCGACGTGTCACCAACCCGAGCCGCGCTGGCGCTCCCGCGGCGGCCGCGACGGCCTGCACACCGAGCACCTCGGCCACCTGCTGGCCGAGATGCAGCACCTGCACCGCTCACACCCTGGGGCGACCTGGTGAGTGACGCCGCCCGCACCGCGTCGGCCGCCGAAAACCGCGCCACGCCGACCGCCGAAAACCGCGCCACGCCAGACCGCGCCACGCTGCTGGCTGCGGCCCGCGCGGTGCCGGACCCCGAGCTGCCCGTCCTGACCCTCGGCGACCTCGGCGTAATCCGGGACCTGCGGATCGCCGGCGACGGAGCCGTCGAGGTCGACCTCACCCCCACCTACACCGGCTGCCCGGCCACCGCCGTCATCGCGGCTGACGTCCGGGTCGCCCTGCGCCGGGCCGGGGCGGACCAGGTCCGCGTCCGCACCGTGCTGGCCCCGGCTTGGACGACGGACTGGATGAGCGACAGCGGGCAGCGCAAGCTGCGCGAATACGGGATCGCCCCGCCCGGTCCCGCCGCGCACGCCGCCGAAGGCCCGGTGATGCTGGCGTTCTCGGTCCGCTGCCCGCACTGCGGCTCGGCCGACACCCGCGAGGTCAGCCGCTTTGGCTCGACGCCGTGCAAGGCGCTGTGGACCTGCCGGTCCTGCGCCGAGCCCTTCGACTCCTTCAAGGCGATCTGATGGCCGACGCGCCGGCGGGCCCGCGCCGCCGCTCGGTGTTCCACCCGCTCCGCGTGGCCTGCGTCGAGCGGCTTACCGACGACGCGGTGGCCATCACCTTCGACGTCCCGGCGGAGCTGCGCGAACAGTTCCGCTTCCAGGCCGGGCAGCACGTGTCGATCCGGTCTCCGGTGGTCGGCGACGAGGTACGGCGTAACTACTCCATCTGCGCCCCGGCCACCGACGGAGGACGGCGGCTGCGGATCGGCGTCAAGCGCATCCCCGACGGTGTCTTCTCCAGCTACGCGGCCGAACGCCTCCGCCCCGGCGACGTCCTGGACATCATGACGCCGACCGGCAGCTTTTCCACCGCCCTGCAGCCCGGTCAGCGCAAGCGGTACGGCGCGATCGCGGCCGGCTCGGGCATCACGCCGGTGCTGTCCATCCTCAGCACCGTCCTGGAGGTCGAGCCCGAGAGCAGCGCGGTCCTGATCTACGTCAACCGCACCACCCTGAACATCATGTTCCTGGAGGACCTCGAAGACCTGAAGAACCGCTACCTGGACCGGTTCCAGCTGATCCACGTGCTCGACGAGGAACCCCTGGACGTCGAGATCCTCTCCGGCCGGCTCGACGCTGGCCGACTGGACCGCATCCTGGACCATCTCGTCATCCCAGAGGACGTCGACGAGTGGTTCCTGTGCGGGCCCCTGCCGATGACCGACGTGGCCCGCGACGTCCTGCTCGGCCATGGGGCCGACGACGAGCACATCCACCGCGAGCTGTTCTTCGTCGGCCCGCCACCCACCGCCAGCAGCCGCGCCTCAGCCGCCTCGGCGGCGGAGCCCGAAGCGGGCGCGGAGGTCACCGTCATGCTCGACGGCCGCTCGCAGGCCTTCGTGCTGCCCGAGGACGGCTCCTCGATCCTGGAAGCGACCCTGCGGTACCGGGCCGANNCTCGAACCCGCCGAACTCGCCGCCGGGTACGTCCTGGCCTGCCAGTCGCACCCAGCCGCCGACCGTGTCGTCCTCGACTTCGACCAGTAGCGCGTGTTAACGCGCCAGGACTGGGTTAAGGCCGATATCATTCCCGCGCGTAAACGTCGTCATGCAGCGGGCGCTGAAGGGGACGTCAGAAACGGGAGGAAGCTGTCATGCGTAAGGTCAGCCAGCCTGGATTCGCCTCCAACCGCCCTGCGGGTGGCGCCGTTCCCCGAAAGCTAGCTCTGCTCGCGGTGGCGGCCCTGGCCGCCGCCGGCCTGGCCGCCGTCCCGCTCAGCGCGGCCGCTGCCCCGCTCAGCGCGGGAGCCGCGGTCCTGCCCGCCCAGGCGTCCGCCCTGCCTCCTGTCTCCTCGGTATGCCCGGGGGCGACCGTGGCCGCCTTCGGCCCCAACGTGTGCGTGTTCAGCGACACGATGAGCCAGGCCACCATCCAGACCGACCTGAACAACATCGCCGTCCAGCAGGTCCCGGTGGCCAGCCAGTTCGACAGCCAGCGGTACGCCGTGTTCTTCCAGCCCGGTACGTACGGGTCCGCGACCGACCCGCTGGTCTTCCAGGTCGGCTACTACACCGAGGTCGCGGGGCTGGGCGCCATGCCGCAGGACACGGTGGTGGACGGCGCCATCGAGGTGTTCAACAACCTGTGCACCGCCGGGACCAGCAACTGCAACTCCGACGATAACTTCTGGCGGTCGCTGTCCAACCTGGAACTCAACGTGGACCTGCCGAGCTCAACGCCGGCCTACGCGCCCCCGGTGCTTGACGCCTACGGGGCCGGCTGCGCCAACAGCGAGGAGTCCTGGTCGGCATCCCAGGCGGACCCGATCAGGCGCGCCATCATCAACGGCAGCGTCGTCTTCCAGGACTACTGCGCGGCTGACGACTACGCCAGCGGCGGCTACATCGCCGACAGCAAGGTCAGCGGCGACCTGGACTTCTACGGTAACCAGCAGTACATGGTCCGCAACTCCGTCATCGGCGGGGCCAACGGCTGCCCGAACGGCCTGTGGAACCTGGTCTACTCCGGCGTCGTTGGCGCGCCCGCGGCTGCCTTCAGCGGCCAGTGCCAGCAGAACACGGTGGTGCCGACGAGCCCGGTAACCGAGGAGGAGCCCTTCCTCTACACCGACTCGCAGGGCGATTACCAGGTCTTCGTCCCCGCGGTGCAGCATGATTCGTCCGGCCCGTCCTGGTCCAGCGGCACCGAGGCCGGCACGTCGGTCCCGCTGTCCAGCTTCTTCGTGGCCAACCCGAGCACGCCCGTCGTGGCCATCGACCTCGCGCTGGCCTACGGTAAGAACCTCATCCTCAGTCCCGGTGTCTACGACCTGGACCTGCCCATCGTGGTCAGCCGTCCCGACACGGTGATCTTGGGCCTGGGCTTTGCCACCCTGGTACCTCAGCACGGCAACGCCGCTATGGTCGTGCTGCCTAACAACGGGGTGAAGCTGTCTGGCCTGATCTTCGACGCCGGCCCGGTCAACTCGCCGGCCTTGCTCTCGGTGGGGGTGCCGGGGCCAGCCGACGCCAGCAGCCCGGACCTGATCCAGGACGTCTTCTTCCGCGTCGGCGGCGCCGAGACCACCCCCGTTTCGGCGACGGTCAGCCTGCTTGACCAGGCGTCCAACTCGATCATCGACGACGTGTGGGCCTGGCGTGCCGACCACGGCAATGACGTGGGCTGGACCCAAAACCAGGGCAATTCCGGCCTCGTGGTGACCGGAGACGACGTGACCGCCTACGGCCTGGCCGTCGAGCACTACCAGAAGTACGAGGTGACCTGGAGCGGCCAGGGCGGCACGGACATCTTCTTCCAGAACGAGCTGCCCTACGACCCGCCCGCCCAGTCGGCCTGGATGGCATCGCCGACCCAGGACGGTTACCCCGCCTTCCTCGTCAGCCCGGGCGTCAAGACGTTCCAGGGCTACGGCATGGGCAGTTACGTGTCGTTCACCCAAACCTCCGCCACCTTGTACAACGCCGAGGCCTTCCAGTCCCCGGACACGCCCGGTGTGCAGTTCCACGACATCTTCGGGGTGTGGATCGCCGGCTCCGGCGGCGACAACTCGATCATCAACGGCACCGGCGGCCCGGTGACCTCAACCCACCCGGGTACGGTCGAACCGGTGGACGTGGTGAGCTACCCGTAACGGACTAACGACCGCAGGGGCAACGAACGCCGCAGGCCGTCATGGCCCGCGGTGGTCTTACCGCCGAAGCCCTGCCCGGCTCGCTGGGCCCAGTCCGTGACCGCGCCCGGGTCGGCCGGCAGGTAGTGGCTGAGGATCAGCTCACGGACCCCGGCCCGTTCAGCCACCCCGCCGACCTGGCTGACGTCGGTGTGCAGCGCGGCCATCCGGGCCAGTTCGGCCTCGTCCGTGCCGTGCCGCCTGAGGTAGCCCAGGTCGGCCACCTGGTGCACCAGGATGTCCGCCCCCTGGGCCAGCGCGATCAGGTGCTCGTTCACGGCGGTGTCGCCGGAGAACACCACCGAGCCGTCCGCGGTGTCGAACCGGTAGGCCAGCGCCGGGACCGCCCGGCCGTGCATGACCGCCACCGCCCTGACCCGCACCGCGCCATCCTCGAAGACGACCACCGGGGCCGCCCCCGCCGAGACCGCCACGTCGATGCCCCGCACCAGCGAGCCCGCGTCCGGCATCCGGGCATCCAATGGCATGACGTTCAGGTGGTAGGCGAAGCCGGCCAGGATGTGCTCGACCAGATCCGCCGTGCCGGGGTCGGGTAGCTCCGGATGGATCGTGGTCACGCGGTGGAAGACGGCGTCGCCCTCCGGCAGCGCCGCCGGCCGCGACGGACCGTACACCCGGACCGGCGGCAGCGAGCCTCGCACCCCCCACGGGTACAGGAGCATGCCCGGCAGGTCACCGATGTGGTCGACGTGCAGATGGGTCAGGAACACCGCTTCCAGGCCGGTGAAGTCGAGTCCCGCGGCGACGAAGGCGGACGGCGAACCGCGCCCGCAGTCGACCACGAACACCCGCCCGTCGACGATGACCGCCGACGAGATCCCGCCACGCCCGGCCACCGGCAGCGGCGCGCCCGCCGTCCCGAGCAAGACCAGCTCAGTCGCCATGTCGACCTCCAAAGAACCGAAGCGTCAGGGCTTGATCCGGAGCCCGTCGAACGCGACCGCGACGATGCTGTCCGCCAGCTCCCCGGGCCGTCCGCCCCGCGGCCGGTACCACTCCACCACCGAGTTGATCATCCCGTAGAGCAGCCGCGCGACCAGAACCGGGTCGACGTCGGGCCGCAGGTCGCCCTCGTCCCTGGCCTGCGTCACCAGGTCCGCTACCACGGCATCGAACGAACGCCGCCGGGCCAGCGCCTGACGTTCCACTGTCGTGTTCCCCCGGACCCGCAGCAGCAGCGTGACGAACGGCAACTCCGCCACCAGCAGCAGCACGCTGCGACGGGTCAGCTCCTCCAGCCGCGCGATGGCGGGCGCGTCCAGCGCCGAGATCTCGTCGAGCACGGCGAACAGCCCGTCCAGCGCCCGGCCGGTGGCCAGCCGGAGCAACTCCTCCTTGCTCGCCACGTGGTGATAGATCGCCGACTTGGTGATGCCCAGCTCGCGAGACAGGTCCTCCATGCTCGTCCCGTCGTAGCCGCGCTCGTTGAACACCTTGACCGCGCCGCCCAGCACCGACTCCAGGTCATGACCGGGTCGGCCGCGCCGCACGCCCGCCTGCATCCAAGCCCTCCCCACCGAAGCCAAAACACTGGCCCGCACCGGCAAAAACCGACCGAATGTTCAGTCAAGAACTCTAGTGCAGACGCGGCCGCCTTGTCAGGAGCCGGGCAGCAGCCGGGTCTGCGCGCCGGGCAGGTCGGGAAGCTTGGCCCACCAGTGGTGGTACCGGCGATAGACCTCCGGTTCGCGGTCGGCCAGGAACAGCGTCAGCGCCCCGGCCTCGGCGGCGAGCCTAGCCCAGACGAACCCGGGCAGCGGATGGAAGGCCGTCACCTCGATCCCGTCCCGGACCGCTCGCCACACGCCGGCCACGTACCCGTCGACCAGCACGGTGGGCAGCACGTCGCCGTTCGTCCGGGTGACGAGCCGCTGGTAACCGGCCGGGATGACGCGGCTTCGGTCGAAGTAGGCCAGCATGATGCTGTCCCACATCGCCATCAGCCGCGGCGGCGCCGGGGTGTCGCCGGCCGGGCGCGCGGCGCCGGGCACGTCGTAGAGCACCGTGCCGTCGGGTCCTTCCAGTTGCACGAGCGAGCCGCCCAGCGCCTGCACCGCCGCCCTAACCCGGGCCCGCTGGACCAGCGCGAACCGGGCCATGTCCGGGATCGACGCCGGGCCGAACCCCTCCAGGTACCGCCGGACCAGGGTCTGCAGCCCCAGACCCGAAGCGTCCGCGTCGGCCAGCACCGGCCGGGGACGTGCCGCCATGTAGTCCCGGCTGCCGAACGACCACGGCCCCCCGCCCGGCACATGCCACAGCGGCGCATACTGCCGCAGCATCCGCCACGCCAGGGGCGGCATGGGTGCGCCCAGCCGCCGCGCGAGCCAGTCCTCGCATTCTGCGTTTGTCCGTGGCTGCCCGGCGAAGTCCAGCAATCCGCCGATCAGCACGTCGGCGTCAGCCCCCGTGAGCCCGGACGCCGTGAATCGCGGGTCGCCCAGCCTGGAGGCCCGGAGCGTCGGGTCCATGGCCTCCCGGAAGGCCTGGTGATCATCAGCATGAACCGCGTGCATGGTGATGCGCATGAGCTGCGCCCGTACCACCCGGTGGTCGGCGAACGCAGCGTCGAGTTCGGCGGGCTCGAAACCGGCCAGCCGGTTCCACAGCGCGACATACGGGGAGGCGGGCTGCTGCGCCTGCAGCGCCACCACGCGCCGCACGGCGTCGGCCAGGCTCAGCGGCGAGCGCTCCAGCAGGAGCTGGCGGGCCAGGGTGGCCCGGTTGAGCTCGCGCTCGGTGATCCTCATCGCAGCGGCCGGAAGAACTCCCGTACGTCGCCGATCAGCAGGTCGGGTTCCTCCATGGCCGCGAAGTGNNGAGGGAGCGGGCGGCCCCGAGGCGCGGGACCGGGCCGCCTCGTAGTACAGCCGCGCCGACGACCCGGCCGTCCGCGTCAGCCAGTACACGCTGATGTTGGTCAGCATCTGGTCGCGGTCGACCGCGGACAGCCCGCCGTCGGTCCACTCGCCGAACTTCTCCGCGATCCAGCCCAGCTGCCCGGCCGGTGAGTCGGTGAGCCCGTAGCCCACAGTCTGCGGCCGGGTGGACTGGATCGCCGAGTACCCGCTCCCGGCGAGCCGGAACCGCCGCAGCCGCTCCACCCGCGCCCGATCCGAATCGCTCAGGTCGGCAGGCAGGTCGCCCGATACGTACGGCGAGAGCATGTTCAGGTGCACCCCGATCATCTGCTCCGGCACGATCACGCCCAGCTCCCGGGAGATCGCCGAGCCCCAGTCCCCGCCCTGCGCGCCGTACCGCTGGTATCCCAGCCGCCCCATCAGCGAGTCCCACGCCCGCGCCACGCGCGTCACGTTCCAGCCCCGCTCCCGGGTCGGCCCGGAGAACCCGAACCCCGGAATCGACGGAACGACCATGTGAAACGCGTCGCCCGGATCACCCCCGTGCGCCCCGGGGTCGGTCAGCGGTCCGATGATCTCCATGAACTCCACCACCGAGCCCGGCCAGCCGTGCGTCATGATCAACGGCATCGCCCCCGGCGAAGCCGAACGCACGTGCAGGAAGTGCACCACCTGTCCGTCGATCTCGGTGGTGAACTGCGGAAACGAGTTCAGCCGCCGCTCGTGCACCCGCCAGTCGTACCCGGTGCGCCAGTACTCGGCCAGCTCCCGCACGTCGTCCAGCGCGATGCCGTAGTCCCAGCCGACCCCGGGCAACTGGTCCGGCCACCGGGTCCGGCCCAGCCGGTCCCGCAGGTC